>CAZQTL010000206.1:0-7146 GCA_964595975.1 uncultured Thermoanaerobaculia bacterium
CCGTTGGCGACGGCAATGGTGACGTCGGCGATCGAGCGCACCTGGGCGGTGAGGTTGTTGGCCATCGAGTTCACGCTCTCGGTGAGCTCGCGCCACACTCCGGAGACCTCGTGAACTTCAGCCTGACCGCCGAGCTTGCCTTCGGTGCCGACCTCGCGCGCGACGCGGGTCACCTCGGAGGTGAAGACCCGCAGCTGCTCGATCATCGTGTTGACGATCGTCGCCGAGCGCAGGAACTCGCCCTCGAGCGGCCGGCCGTCGACGTCGAGGCGGACGGTCTGCAGGAGATCCCCCTGGGCGACGGCGGCGATCGCGCCGGTGACCTCGCGGGTCGGGCGCAGCAGGTCGTCGATCAGGGTGTTGACCGTCGACTCCATCTCGCTCCAGGCGCCCTGGCGGCGGCTGAAGCGGACGCGGTTGCGGATCTTGCCCGCCTTGCCGACCAGCTGGCCGACGCGTTCGAGCTCGGAGGCCATCCGGTCGTTGGCGGAGACGATGGCGTTGAAGGTGTCGGCGATCTTGCCGGCGAGGCCGACGCGGTCGCCCGGGAGGCGCACGGAGAAGTCTCCGTCGCGCATCGCCTGCAGGGCGAGCAGCAGCTCAGCCGCCTCCAGTTCACTCCCTGCCGACTGCCCTGGCGGATCGACGGCTGCCCGGCGAGTTCTCATCACGACTCCTGGCGAGCCTTCCCGGCGTTCGGCGACCCATCCGGCGACACGGAGGCTTCACCGGCCGTCGAGCAAGGTTCACGCCCCGGGGCCAGGCCTCCGCCGGGCGCCGAGGCCCGACGCCGAAGGTACCTGTTTCTGGGGAGTTAGCTGGGCTCGTCGAGCTCAGCGGCGAGGCGGGGAGGATGCGCCGCGAGGGAACTTTGTACAAAGCAGCGGACGATTCTCCAACCTCCTCTCCGGAGAGGGGGCCGAATCAGACCTTGGCGGCCGGCGGCGGCAGGTCGCGCGCCGGACACACCGATTCGAAGCCCTGATTGTGCGAGCCGTCGCAGAACGGCTTGCTCTGCGAGCGCCCGCAGCGGCAGAGCGAGATCAGCTTGCGCCCGCCGAGGCCGAAGGGACGTCCCTCCTGGTCCACCAACTCGATGTCCTCTCCCTCGACCTTCAGGGATCCGTTGTTGCGGACGGTGATCTTCATCGCCTCAGCCTCCGGGCATGCCTGCGGAACGTCCTGCGTGGCCGGCCAGTCTACCCGTCATCGCCCTTACCTCCCCATTCGGATGGCAGAACACGAGGCCCGGCCATACGTAGAATGGGCTAAGGAGATCTCTATGCGTTCGTCCTATGCTCTGCTGGCAGCACTCGCCCTGGCCTCGCCCGCGCTCGGCGCCGCGCCCAAAGTGGCCGGTGATGCTCCGTCCGGAACCAACCTCAACATCGAGGACATCGCCGTCTCGGTGGCGCGCTCGCTCGACCGCACCGCCGACCCCTGCACCGATTTCTACCGCTTTGCCTGCGGCGGCTGGCTCGATCAGGTCGAACTGCCGGCCGACGAGAACCAGTGGGTGCGGTCGTTTTCGGTCATTCACGAACGGAATCGCGAGCTCCTCAGGAGCCTGATCGAGGACGCCGCGCAGAACCCGGCCGGCAATCCCGAGCGCCAGAAGGTGGGAGATTTCTACGGCGCCTGCATGGACGAAGCCGCCGTCGAAGCCGCCGGGCTCGCCCCCGTGAAGCCCTGGCTGGCGAAAATCGATGCCGCTGCCGACCGCGACGCCCTGTTCGTCCTTTCCGGCGAGATTCAGCGTCTGCAGGCCGCGCCGTTCTTCGACGCCGAAGTCTTCGCGGACTTGAAGGATCCGAACACGGTAGTGGCCCACTTCTCCCAGGGCGGGTTGGGCCTCCCGGAGCGCGACTACTACCTTTCGACCACTTCGGAGAAGAAGACCCTGCGCGCCGCGTACGAGAAGCACGTCGCCAGGATGCTCGTCCTCTCCGGCTTGCCGCAGGCCGAGGCGGACAGGCAGGCGAAGGCGATCCTGGTGTTCGAAACCGCCCTCGCCAAGGCCTCGCGGCCGATCGAGCAGATGCGCGACGTGCAGAAGCTCCACCATCGGCTGGATGCCGCCGGACTCGCCAAGCTCACCCCGACGCTGCCCTGGTCGCGCTTCTACGGCGCCCTCGGACAGAGCGACCTCGCCGCCATCAACGTGATGACGCCCGAGTTCTTCCCCGCACTCTCGAAGGAGATCGGCAAGGCGTCGCTTCCGACCCTGCGCGCGTACCTCAAGTACCAGACGCTCTCGGCCACGGCGGGGCTGCTTCCCGACGCGGTCTATCAGGAGCACTTCGACTTCCAGGGCCGCACGCTCGCCGGGCAGCAGGAGCCGCAGCCGCGCTGGAAGCGCTGCATCGCCGCCACCGAGCAGGCCATGGGCGAGGCGATCGGTCAGCTCTACGTCAAGGAGCGCTTTGCCGGCAACTCCAAGGAGCTCGCCCTGGCGATGATCCACGACATCGCCGACGCCTTTGCCGCCTCGCTGCCGGGGCTCTCCTGGATGGACGACGCGACCCGCCAGGCGGCGCTGGTGAAGAAGGGGACGCTCGACTGGAAGATCGGCTATCCGGAAGAGTGGCGGGACTACTCGAAGCTCGCCATCAGCCGCGCCAGCCATTTCGCCAACGCCGTTGCTGCACGCGGCTTCGAAGCCTCGCGTCAGCTCGCCCAGGTCGGCAAGCCGGTCGACCGCAAGGAGTGGGGGATGGACGCCCAGACGGTGAATGCGAGCTACAACCCGCTGCAGAACGCCTTCACCTATCCGGCGGGAATCCTGCAGCCGCCGTTCTTCCACAAGGACTTCCCGCTGGCGATGAACCTGGGCGGGATGGGCTTCGTCATCGGCCATGAGCTCACCCATGGTTTCGACGACCAGGGGAGCAAGTTCGACTCCACCGGCTCGATGACCGACTGGTGGACCCCGGCCGCGGTGAAGGGCTTCGAGGAGCGCACCGCCTGCATCGACCAGCAGTACAGCGCCTACGAGATCGAGCCCGGCGTGCACGTCAACGGCAAGCTGACGCTGGGCGAGAACATCGCCGACAACGGTGGGCTGAAACAGGCCTGGGAAGTTCTGCAGGCCCGCCAGAAGGAGCGCGGCGAGGGCCCGACGGTGGCCGGTCTCACCGAGGATCAGCTGTTCTTCGTGGCGGCGGGCCAGGTCTGGTGCGCCGAGGCCACCAAGGAGGCCGAACGGCTGCAGGTACAGACCGATCCGCACTCGCCGTCGAAGTTCCGGGTGATGGGACCGATGGTCAACCATCCCGGCTTCGCCGGCGCGTTCTCGTGCGCGCCGGGAACGCCGATGAATCCGCCGGCGAAGTGCGAAGTCTGGTGATTCAGTTTATTTCGACCTCGACCCGCTGACCGAGCTTGAGGGGCGTCGGCTCGTCGAGTCGGATCTTGACCAGCAGGACCCGGGTATCGGCGGGTTTTCCCGGGTCCTGCGGCTTCAGCCGGCGGCCCTGGACGCTGTCGGGAATCTCCTCCACCGTGCCGTGCCAGCGGGCATCGCCGTAGCCTTCGGCAGCGATCGCCACCGCCGAGCCGACGACCAGCTTTCCGGCATCGAATTCATCGACCTCGGCCTCGATCCGCACCTGCGACAGGTCGGCGATGGTGACGATTCCGGCGCGCGCCTCGATCGCCTCGCCGGCATCGACGTGGCGGACGATGACGACCCCGTCGATCGGCGCGACGATGCGGCGCTTGGCTATCTCGGCCTCGAGGCGGTTGACGGCGGCGCGGGCGGTGGCCCGCCGCGCATTCGAGACTTCGAGATCGCGCACCGCCTTGTCGCGCCGCGAGGCGGTATCGACCTGCTGGGCATAGAGGCTCAGGGCGCGGTCGCGCTCGGCCTCGGCCAGGCGGATCTCGGCCTCGCACTCCACCACCCGCGCTTCGGCTTCGGCGAGCTGGGCGGCGAGATCGTCGGCGCGCAGGAGGGCGATGAGCTGTCCCTTGCGAACGCGCTCCTTCTCGGCCACCGGCAGGCTGACGATCGTGCCGGCGACCTCGCTGCCGACGAGCACCTCGGCTCCGGGATAGGTGGTCAACCGGCCTTCGGCCGCGACGCGTGGCGTATCCGCTCCGGGGTTGGCGGCGGGGGCCGGCGCCGGGCCGGGCGCCTGGTTCGCGGATACGCCGCGGATCTGGAGGGCGAAGAGGCCGACGGCGGCGAGCCCGGCGACGAGCAGCAGGGGGCGGATGACGAGGCGGCTCATGAGACTCTCTCCTGGCGCTTCTTGTGGCGTGTGGTGACGCGGCTGGCGAGCGATGCGGGTGCGGGGTCGCGGACGATGCGGCCGTCGCGGATCTTCACCACCCGATCGGCGATGGTGCGCACGTTCGGGTCGTGGGTGACGATGAGGAGGCCGCGGTTCTCGCGCTTGGCGAGGTCACGGAAGAGCTCGAGAATCTGGGCGCCGACAGCGGAGTCGAGATTGGCGGTCGGCTCGTCGGCAAGCAGGACGGCGGGCCGGCCGGCGAGCGCGCGGGCGATCGCCACGCGCTGCTTCTGGCCGCCCGAGAGATCGCGCGGCAGGAAGCGCCGCCGGTCGACGAGATCGACGGCGGCGAGCGCCTCTTCGGCCTGGTCGCGCGCCGCCCGACCCTTTACCCCCTTGATATTGAGCGCGTACTCGACGTTCTCGAGCGCGGTCAGCGCGGGGAAGAGGTTGTACTGCTGGAAGATGAAGCCGATCGAGCGCTTGCGGATCGCCGGCAGACGCCCCGGCTTCCGCGCGTCGATCTCCTCGCCGTCGACCACGACCCGGCCCGAGGTCGGCGTGAGAATGCAGCCGAGGATCGAGAGAAAGGTCGTCTTGCCGGAGCCTGAAGGCCCTTCGAGGGCGACGATCTCACCGGCGCCGAGCGAGAGGTCGACCCCGTTCAGCACCGAGACCTCTTCGCGCCCCTCGCGGAAGACCTTGGTCACGGCGCTGGCCTCGAGGACGTTGCGGGCGGCGGCGGATGGTGTCGTGGCGTTTGCGATCGGCATGCGGGACTCCGGTCAGCCGCGGAAGACGAGCGCAGGGTCGATCTTGGCGACCTTGCGGAAGGAAACCAGCGCGGCAACGAGGCAAAGCACCAGCGTGCCGACGAAGACGATGGCGGCGAATTCGTTCGAGATCATGAGCTTGAGGCGGATCTGCGCCATCGCCGGCGCGAGGGCATAAGCCATCAGGCGGCCGGCGAGGAAACCGATGACCGCCGCGATCACCGCCTGCGCCCCCAGAATGCGGTAGATGTCGGCGTTCGAGCCGCCGATCGCCTTGACGGTGCCGAACTCCTTGATGTGCTCCATGGTCGAGGTATAGAGGGTCTGGGTCACCACGACGACGCCGACCAGACAACCGAGAAAGACCGTGAGGTACATGTTCAGCCCGATGCCGGTCGAGGCCACCCAGTAGTTGCGCGAGCGCTTCGCCCAGTCGGCCTTGGTGTAGACGTCGTTGTGCGGCAGGCGGCGGCGGAGCTCGGTGGCCACCGCTCCGGCGTCGGCGCCCGGGTCGAGCTTCACCAGGATGTAGGTCGTGCGGCCGTCCATCCGCCCGCCGGCGAGCTCCTGCACCAGGTCGTAGGTGAGGAAGGCGATCGGCGAGGTGGTGAACGAGACGGCCTCACGGCTGCGGCCGATGATCTTCACCCGCCGGCCCATGACCTCGCGGTAGTCGCCGACCGCGAACTTGCCGAAGCGGCGCTCGGCCGAGGCGTCGAGAAACATGTACGCGCCCCGGCGCAGGTCCTCGAGGTTGCCGGACTCGATGTTCCAGGGCATTCCCCAGTGGCGGAAGTCCTCCAGGCCGTAGACCAGCATCCCCTCTTCGGCGCCGTTGGGTAGCGTCAGGTTGAGGAACTGCACCAGCAGGTTGTCGGCGCGTTCGACGCCGGGAACCGAGCGCACGCGCTGCACGAGCCCCTGCGGAAAGCCGTGGGCGAAGTCGACGTTCGGCGTGTTGCGCGAAGTCACCCACAGGTCGGCCTGCAGGTGGTCGATGGTCACCGAGGCGTTGTCGAGGATGCCCATGAAGAGCCCCACCTGGACGAACACCAGGGTGACGGCGAAAGCGACGCCGGCGATGGTCATCGCCGAGCGCAGCTTGTCGTGCAGCAGGTTCTTGAGCGCGAGATTCGGCACGGCTCAGCGCTTCGCCTTCCTGGCGGCCGGCGCACCCGGGTCGCGCAGGATGCCGCGGATCGCGACGTCGATGACCGTCTCGATCGAGCGCTTCTGCGGTCGCCAGTCGACCCAGGGCTCGTTGCACTTGGTCATGCGCAGGGAGACCCAGCCGTGGATCGCTGCCCAAACCACCTGGGCGACGAGCTCGGCGTCGTCGAGCTCGGGCCGGAGGAGCCCCTTCTGGATCGCCTCTCCCGCGGTCCACAGCACGAAGGCGTAGGCATCCTCGTCGCGATTGCCGACCTCGATGACGCTCTCGTCGGGGGAGTGCGGCGGGTGCGGAGTCATGAACATGAGCCGGTAGTGGTTCGGATGGCGCATCGCGAAGTCGGCATAGGCGAAGCCGGCGGCCCGAAGGCGCGCGATCGGATCGGCCACCTCGGCGATCTTGCGGAAGCGCGTCGCCAGCTTGAGGAAATCGGTATCGCAGAGCGCGTTGATGATCGCCTTCTTGTCGCGGAAGTGGAGGTAGATCGCGGTCGGTGAGTACTCGATCGCAGCAGCGATCTTTCGCATCGTCACCGCTTCGTACCCTTCGGCGACGAAGAGCTCGCGCGCCGCGTCGAGGATCTTTCCCCGCAGCTCCTCCTTTTCGCGTTCCCGGCGCTCCTTCATCCCCATGAACAGACCTCCTTAACTTAACGCCGTTAAGTCTATGAACGAAGTTCCGGTGGAGTCAAGAGGGCGCCTGCCTAGAGTGCGGGGGCCGCGGCGAGGCGCTGCGCGAGGTCGCGCGCCCGCCGGGAGAGCCCGGAGAGCCCGAGCCGCTCCGCCTCGGCGGCGAGCCCCCGGACCACCTCGGCAGAGCCGGGGCCGCTGCCCGCGACGGCCGCGAGCTCGAGACGAAGCGCGATCGCCTCGACCTGTCTGCCGGTGCGGCGGGCGGCGTCGAGGGCGCGTGCGAGCTCGCGGCGCGCCTCGCCGGGTCGGCCCGCGGACGCCGCGACGATGGCGGC
>CAZQTL010000207.1:0-7116 GCA_964595975.1 uncultured Thermoanaerobaculia bacterium
GCCGTGGATGGGTGTCGAGCGAAGCGAGAGGTGGTAGGCCCAACGGGATTCGAACCCGTGTTATCGCCTTGAAAGGGCGGTGTCCTGACCTGGCTAGACGATGGGCCCGTCTATGCGCTGCGTTTGCTGCGGGTGCTGCGCCTGCCTGCTGCTGCGGCCGCTCGCGCGGCCGCGGGTTCGATCATGGTAGGCCCTGAGGGAATCGAACCCCCGACCATCTGGTTAAAAGCCAGTTGCTCTACCGACTGAGCTAAGGGCCCTCCGGTCGGGGCATTCTATCGGACCGGTGCCGGTGTTGTCGAAAACCGTTCGACGCCGTCAGGCTCCCCGCTGCTCCAAGACCTGTTCGAGGCGCTTGCCGGTCCAGCTCTCGAGCAGCGCGCACGGCTTGAGGATCGTCTCCTCGCGGCGCGGGCCGGTCGAGATCAGCGCCGCCTGGGCGCCGATCTCCTCTTCGAGGAAGGCGATGTAGTCGCGCGCCGCCTGCGGGAGCCTCGCGTAGTCGAGGATGCCGACCGTGTTCTCCCGCCAGCCGGGCAGGACCTTGTAGACCGGTTCCGCGCGCTCCAGGTGGTCGAGCCGCGACGGCAGCTCGCGCGTCACCGCGCCGTGGATGCGGTAGCCGACGCAGACCGGGATCTCCGCCAGCTCGTCGAGCACGTCGAGCTTCGTCAGGGCGACGAGCTTCGCCCCATTCAACCGTTGGGCGTAGCGCACCGCCACCGTGTCGAGCCAGCCGCAGCGCCGCGGCCGGCCGGTCACCGTGCCGAACTCGTTGCCGCGCTTGCGCAGGTACTCGCCCTGGGCGTCGAGCAGCTCGCCCGGGAACGGACCGCCGCCGACCCGCGTCGTGTAGGCCTTGACGATGCCGAGCACGCCGTCGAACGCCGTCGGCGGGACCCCGGTTCCGGTCGCCGCCCCGCCGGCCGTCGGGCTCGAACTGGTGACGAACGGATAGGTGCCGTGGTCGACGTCGAGGAGCGAGCCTTGAGCCCCTTCGAACAGCAGACTCTGCCCCTCCTCGAGCCAACGGTGCAGGAGGTGCTCCGTGTCGCAGAGGAACGGCTCGAGGCGACGCGCCCAGCCGCGGCAATCGTCTTCCACCCGCTGCGGCCGGGCGAGCGAAGCGCTCCCGGCGAGCGCGGCGAGCTCGGGCTCGATCCGCGCCAGCTGCGCGCGCAGCCGGTCGGCCACGCCCGACGCCGCCAGCTCGCCCAGCCGCACGCCGGTGCGCGCCACCTTCATCTCGTAGGCCGGGCCGATGCCGCGTCCGGTCGTCCCCACCTTGCCCTCGCCGAGGGACTGCTCGCGCGCCTGGTCGAGCACCGCGTGATGCGGCAGCAGCGCCTGGGCGCGGTTCGACAGGAAGAGGCGGCCCTGCGTGTCGACGCCGGCCGCGTGCAGCTGCTCGAGCTCCTCGAAGAACGCCTCGGGCGAGACCACCATGCCGTTGCCCATGACGCAGCGCATGCCGGCGTGGAGGATTCCCGACGGAATCAGCCGCAGGGCGAAGTGGCGATCGCCGAACTTCACCGTGTGCCCGGCGTTGTGCCCGCCCTGGTAGCGCACCACGGCGTCGAAGGCCGGACAGAGGAGATCGACGATCTTCCCCTTGCCCTCGTCTCCCCACTGCATTCCGACCACGACCACGTTGGCCATACCGCCGCTTCTCCTTGCTTCCGGACCTCGAAGGCGCTGCTCCGTCGAGCCTTCGGATGCTAGCATGCGCGCCAGATCAAGCCGGCTCTCCCAGCAGCGCCAGAGCCTCTCAAGGAGTCCCTCGTGAGCCCGATTTCCCGCCTCCTTCTCGCGGCTTCCTGCCTCCCGGGCCTCGCCGCTCCGCCGTCCCTCGCCGCCGCCGAACCGGCGGCCGATCTGGTCGTGCGCCATGCGCGGATCTGGACCGGTGTCACCGTGGCACCCGGCGCAGCCGCGCCGGCCGAACCGTCGGCGCTCGCGGTGCGCGGCGAGCGTCTGGTGGCGATCGGCTCCGAGGCCGAGATCGCCCCTCTCGTCGGACCGGCGACGCGCGTCCTCGATGCCGGCGGCAGACGCCTGCTCCCCGGTTTCTTCGACAGCCACACCCACTTCTTCGCCGGCGGCGAGAGCCTGCTCGGGGCCGATCTGCGCCTCGCCGCGAGCCGCGAGGAGTTCGTCGCGAAGTTCGCCGAGCATGCCCGCAAGGTACCCGCCGGACGGTGGATCACCAATGTCACCTGGGACCACGAGCGCTGGCCGGGGGCGCCGCTGCCGACCCGGGAGTGGATCGATGCCGCGGCAGGGGATCACCCGGTCTTCATCGCCCGGCTGGACGGCCACATGGCGCTCGCCAACTCGAAGGCCCTGGCCGCCGCCGGCATCACGCGCGCGACGAAGGATCCCGACGGCGGCGTGATCGTGCGCGACCCCGCGACCGGCGAACCCACCGGTATCCTCAAGGAGGACCCGGCGATGGACCTCGTCTTCAAGGTCGTGCCGCCGCCATCTCCCGCCGAGCTCGCCGACGAGCTCGCAGCGGCGCTCGCGGAGGCGGCACGCGTGGGCGTCACCTCGGTGGTCGACTTCGGCAACTGGCCGGAGTGGAAGCTGCTCACCGAGTGGCCGGTCTACCAGGCGACACGGGCGGCCGGCAAGCTCACCGTGCGGGTGTCGTTCCGCACGCCGATCTCGCTCTGGGAGGCGCAGCGGGACCTCGTGGCCACGAGCGGCAAGGGCGACGAATGGCTGTCGCTCGGCGGTTTCAAGGGCTACGCCGACGGCTCGCTCGGCTCCTCCACCGCCATCTTCTTCGAGCCCTATTCCGACGCCCCGGAGACCTCGGGGCTCTTCGCCGGCGACATGTTCCCGGAGGGCGAGATGGAGCGCCGCATCGCCGCCGCCGACGCCGCCGGCTTCCAGACCTCCGTCCATGCCATCGGCGAGCGCGCCAACGCCGCCATCCTGGACATCTACGAGCGCGTGGCGAAAACCAACGGACCGCGCGACCGGCGGCTGCGCATCGAGCATGCGCAGCATCTGCGCGCCGCCGACGTCCGGCGCTTCGCTGACCTCGGCGTGGTGGCCTCGATGCAGCCGGTGCACGCGGCCGACGACGGCCGCTGGGCCGAGAAGCGTCTCGGGGCCGAGCGTTCCCGCGACGCCTACGTCTTCCGCTCGCTGCTCGACGCCGGCGCGCATCTCGCCTTCGGCACCGACTGGCCGATCGCGCCGCTCGACCCGATGCAGGGCATCGCCGCCGCGGTCACCCGGCGGACGCTCGACGGCAAGAACCCGGGCGGCTGGCATCCGGAGCAGAAGATCTCGGTCGCCGAGGCGCTCGCCGCCTACACGTCGGGCTCCGCCTACGCCGCCTTCGCCGAGCACGACCGCGGCACGCTCCAGCCCGGCAAGCTCGCCGACTTCGTCCTGATGTCGGAGGACCCCCTCGCCGTCGCCCCCGAACGGCTCGAGACCGTTCACCCGGTGCTCACGGTGGTCGGCGGCCGGATCGTCTTCGACCTCGCGGCGGCGCGATGAAGCCGCTAAGCTCAGCTGCGGCGCAAGAGAACCTGGAGGAGTCGGCATGTTCCTGAAGATCCCCTCGCTCATCCTCAAGCAGCTCTACACCTTCGGCAGCCTCGCCAATACCCCCGAGGGCGTGCGGCTGACGCTCAAGAACCGGCTGAGCGACGCCACCGTGACCGGCATCCGGAGCATCCGGATCGACGGCATGGAGGCTCCGCACGGCGGCATCGAGATCGACCTCGGCGAAGACGAGCGCCTGCGCGCGGCGGCGATCTCCAAGTCCGCCGCGCTCGACTTTCCGCTCAAGAAGTCGGTCGTCGTGCACCTGGTCGGCTTCGGGCCGCTGGCGACCGGCAACCACGAGATCGTGATCCAGTTCGAGGCCACGCCGTTCGGCGAGCTCGACCTCAAGGTCACCGACGCGATCGCCGAGGCGACGCCGAAGCGGGTGCAGATCCCCTACGACAAGGAGGAGGATCACAACCAGCGGATGGCCGAGACGCGCCAGGGGTTCGTCGCCGACTACAGCGGCAAGCGGCTCGAGCACGTCAACCGCTACTCCTTCGACCCGGCGGTCACCCGCGGCAACATCGAGAATTTCGTCGGCGTGGCGCAGATCCCGATCGGCCTCGCCGGTCCCTTGCGGGTCAACGGCGAGCACGCCCAGGGCGAATTCCTGATTCCGCTCGCGACGACCGAAGGCACCCTGGTCGCCTCCTACAGCCGCGGCATGAAGGTGCTCAACCAGGCAGGCGGCGTCACCGCCACGGTGGTCCAGGACGCCATGCAGCGGGCGCCGGTCTTCGTCTTCGACAACGCCCGCGACGCGCGCGACTTCGCGCAGTGGATCGACCACAACCTGATCGCCATCCGCGAGCACGCCGAGTCGACCTCGTCGGTCGCCAAGCTCCTCAACATCGAGAGCTTCCTGGCGGCGAAGTTCACCTACCTGCGCTTCAACTACTCCACCGGCGACGCCGCCGGCCAGAACATGGTCGGCCGCGCCACCTTCGCCGCCTGCTCGTGGATCCTCGAGCAGCCGTTCCTCAAGGAGCGCTGCCGCAAGTTCTACCTCGAGTCGAACCTGGCCACGGACAAGAAGGCGTCGCACGTCAACGTCATGCGGACGCGCGGCAAGCGCGTCACGGCGGAGGCGACGATCCCGCGCGAGGTGCTGATCCAGAACATGCGGGTCGAGCCCGAGCAGCTCCACTACCACTCGCAGGTCGCCAACGTCGGCGCCTTCCTCTCCGGCGCCAACAACAACGGCGCGCACTCGCCGAACGGCATCACCGCCATGTTCATCGCCACCGGCCAGGACGTCGCCAACGTCTCCGAGTCGTCCGCCGGCATCGCCTACACCGAGATCACCCCCGACGGCTCGCTCTACATCTCGATCACCATTCCGTCGCTCATCGTCGCCACACACGGCGGCGGCACCGGCCTCGCGACCCAGCGCGAATGCCTCGAGATCCTCGGCTGCACCGGCCGCGGCAAGGTGCGGAAGTTCGCCGAGATCGTCGCCGGCGTGGTGCTGGCCGGCGAGATCTCGCTCGCCTCGGCGATCTCCTCCCTGGACTGGGTCTCGAGCCACGAGAAATACGGGCGCAATCGTTAGGATGCCCCCGAGCCTGGCCGACGACCGGGTCGGCGATTTTCCGCTGCTCGTCGAGACCCCGCCGCCGGGGCTCGTCGGGCGGTATTTCGGCACCCAGAAACACGTCCTCGGCCTGATCTTCGGCGGCCTCGCGGCCTGGGTGCGAAGCCGCAACGCACCCTATCCGCGCGGCTACGGCATCGCCCGTTTCGCTTCGTTCTGCACCCGCCCGTTCCTCGACAAGGAGCTCCTGGCGCTGCCCTTCCCGGTGCAGCTGCGCAAGCGCCTGGAGATCCTCGGGCCGACCTACATCAAGCTCGGCCAGGTCCTGTCGTTGCGCGAGGACATCCTGCCGGCCGAGATCACCGATGAGCTCAAGAACCTCCTCGACCGCCTGCCGGCGGTGCCGCTCGACCGGCTGAAGGAGATCATCGAGGAGGACCTGAAGCGCCCGGTGGTGGCGATGTTCTCCTGGATCGACCCCAATCCGCTGGGTTCGGCGTCGATCGGCCAGGTGCACAAGGCGAAGCTCCTCGACGGGCGCGAGGTCATCGTCAAGGTGGTGAAGCCCGGGAATCGCGAGCTGCTGAAGCGCGACACGATCCTGCTCAACCTCCTCGGACGCTTCCTGCAGACCTTTCTCGAGCGCCTGCAGCCGCGCAAGGTCCTGAAGGAGTTCTCCGAGTACACCCTGCGCGAGCTCGACCTCACCCGCGAGGCCGACAACGCCGAGACCTTCGCCGCCAACTTCCGCGACATGCCGGACGTCGTCTTCCCGAAAATCTTCCGCGAGTTCTCCGGCCGCGACGTGCTGTGCATGGAGTTCCTCGACGGCTACAAACCGACCGCGGCGGCGACGCAGGAGCTCAGTCCCGAGCAGCGCGCCCACCTCCTCGACCTGGGCGCGGCGTCGATCATCCGCATGCTCTACCGCGACGGCTTCTTCCACGCCGACCTCCACCCGGGGAACCTGATGATCCTGCCCGGACCGAAGGTCGGCTTCATCGACCTCGGCATGGTCGGTCGCTTCACCGAAGAGCTCAAGCGCTCGCTGATGTACTACTACTACTGCCTGGTGATGGGCGACTCGGAGAACGCGGCGCGCTATCTTTCGATGGTTGCCCAGCCGGGGCGCCGCGGCGACGTGGTCGGTTTCCGCAAGGAGGTCGAGGAGATCTGCCGCCGCTGGGCGAAGACCTCGAACTTCAAGGAGTACCCGCTCGCCCACCTCATCCTGCGCTCGGTGGCGCAGGGGGCGCGCTACGACATGTACTTCCCGGTCGAGACGGTGCTGATGGTCAAGGCGCTGGTGACCTTCGAAGGGGTCGGCCAGATCTTGAACCCCGGCTTCGACGTCAAGGAGGTGTCGCAGAAGCACGTCAACGCGATCTTCCTCGACCAGTTCTCGCCTTTCCGCCTGGCCAAGGAGGGCCTGCGCGGCGCGCCCGAGATCATCGAAGCGCTGTCGAAGGCGCCGATGCTGATCACCGAAGGGTTGCGTCTCCTCGAGTCGGCCCAGCACCAGCCGCGCGAGAACCCCTTCGCCGGTCTCAAGACCACCCTCCTCGCCGGCGCCTGCATCATCGCCGCGGCGATCCTCATCTCCTTCGGCCGCCCCTGGTACTACTTCGTCCCTCTGCTCACCCTGGGCCTCACCCTCGCCCTCTGGCGCCGGCGGTGAGCCGGCGCAATGGGCACTTCATGCGGTCGGAGCTAGCAAAGCGCGCTCCAGTCTAGGTGGTACCCGGGAGGACGGCGGAAGTCTTGGACTCAAACGTTGTCGAAGAGGTCATTCCATAGCCCGCGTGAGGTCTGCGGCGCCGGGCTTCGACCTCAATTGAGCCTTGCAGCCAAACCTTCTTCGGTGCCGCCCTCGTTGCATCAGAGATCATAAGCGCGGCAAGCGAGTGCACCGGTTCACGGCAACAACTTCAAGCCTGCCAGGCGCCCATCGAACATAGGGAGATCAAAGGCTCCCAGTGCGTCGCTCGCTGTCCAATCTCACATTGGGCATT
>CAZQTL010000208.1:0-7088 GCA_964595975.1 uncultured Thermoanaerobaculia bacterium
GACCAGATCACCCAGAACGAGAAGCTCTTCGCCCGCATCGCCGCGGTCTACGAGCAGCGCGAGAGCTCGGGCCTCACCCCCGAGCAGCAGCGGCTGGTCTGGCTCGACTACACCAACTTCGTGCGCGCCGGCGCCAAGCTCGACGCGCCGGCCAAGAAGCGGCTGTCGGAGATCAACCAGCGCCTGGCGTCGCTGTTCACCGAGTTCAGCCAGAACGTGCTGGCGGACGAGACGGACTACGTGCTGGTGCTCGACAACGAGGCCGACCTCGCGGGCCTGCCGCCCTCCCTGCGCGCCGCGGCGAGCGCCGCCGCCGAGTCACGCGGCCATCACGGCAAGTGGGCGGTGCTCAACACCCGCTCGTCGATGGAGCCGTTCCTGACCTATTCCGACCGCCGCGATCTGCGCGAGAAGGTCTGGCGCACCTACTACAGCCGCGGCGACAACGGCGACAAGCACGACAACAACAAGATCATCACCGAGATCCTGATGCTGCGCGGCGAGCGCGCGAAGCTCATCGGCTATGCCAACCACGCCACGCGCCGGCTGGAGAACTCCATGGCGAAGACGCCGGAGCGCACGCTCGAGCTCATGGAGGCGGTGTGGAAGCCGGCGGTGGCCCGCGTCCACGAAGAGGTGGCCGACATGCAGAAGCTCGCCGGGACCGGCATCACCATCGAGCCGTGGGACTACCGCTACTACGCCGAGAAGGTGCGCAAGGAGCGCTACGACCTCGACGAGAACGAGGTGAAGCCGTACCTGCAGCTCGACAAGCTCCGCGAGGGGATGTTCTGGGTCGCCGGCGAGCTCCTGGGCCTCCACTTCACCCCGGTCACCGACGTGCCGGTCTACCACCCGGATGTGCGCGTCTGGAAGGTCACCAACGCCGCCGCGGAGCTCGTCGGGCTCTGGTACTTCGACCCCTACGCCCGGCCGGGCAAGCGCTCCGGCGCGTGGATGAACGCCTACCGCAATCAGGAGCGGTTCGAGCGCGAGGTGAAGACGATCGTCTCGAACAACTCGAACTTCGTGAAGGGCAAGGCCGGCGAGGCGGTTCTGGTCAGCTGGACCGACGCCGAGACGCTGTTCCACGAGTTCGGGCACGCCCTCCACGGCCTGTCGTCGAACGTGACCTACCCCTCGCTCGCCGGCACGAACGTGGCGCGCGACTACGTCGAGTTCCCGTCGCAGCTGCTCGAGCACTGGCTGTCGACGCCGCAGGTGCTCGACCGCTTCGCGCTGCACGTCGAGACCGGCAAGCCGATGCCGCGCGAGCTGGTCGCCAAGATCGAGCGCGCCGCGACCTTCAACCAGGGCTTCGCGACCGTCGAGTTCCTCGCCAGCGCGCTCATCGACATGAAGCTGCACCTCGCCGCCGCCGGCGGCGGCGTGGCGATCGACCCGGACAAGTTCGAGCGTGAGACGCTCGCCGCGCTCGGCATGCCGCGCGAGATCGTCATGCGCCACCGCACGCCGCAGTTCTCGCACGTCTTCTCCTCCGACGGTTACTCGGCCGGCTACTACAGCTACCTCTGGGCCGACACCCTGACGGCGGACGCCTGGGAGGCATTCACCGAGGCGGGCGGCGCCTACGACAAGGCGGTGGCGAAGCGTCTGCACGACCACGTCTTCGCGGTCGGCAACACGGTCGATCCCGCCGAGGCCTACCGCGCGTTCCGCGGCAAGGACCCCGGCATCGACGCGCTGATGCGCGATCGCGGCTTCCCGGTGCCGGCGGCGCCGGCGGCTTCGAACTAGCAAGTCGGGGACACATTGCGGCCGCTCGGCGGTCGCGCTGGACACCGGTCGTTCCAGCCGCTATGTGTCCCCTGCCGCGACCCGGGTACGGCCGCAGCCGTCGCCGCTGCGCGAAGGGGGCGCTCGGTTCGCCACGCTTGGCCTCACGGTCGCGCCCCCTTCGCGCAGCGTCAACGCCCCCGGCCTACAGCAGCGGGATGGATAGCCACGAAGTCTCTCTCACAGATGTCCCGACGAGGGGTGGCTGGACCGAGGGCTCCCATGGGCCCGGAGCGCGCTTCTTCAGCGCGAGGACCCATGGGAAGCGGGCCAGACAGGACCCCGAGCGGACTCCTAGAACAGAACAGCCGACACAGCGGGCCCGGCCATGCCGGACCGGTGCGCAGGCGAAGCGGGTAGGATCGGCGCCGGAGGCCTTCCGATGCTCGAACGAACCGAACATGGCGAAATTCTGGAGCTGCGTCTGGCGCGGCCGCCGGCGAATGCGCTGGATGCGGCGCTGATCGCGGCGCTCGGCGAGGCGATCGAAGCCGCACCCGCCGGAGGGGCGCGCGCGCTGGTGCTCTCCGGCCGGCCGGGGATGTTCTCCGGCGGCCTCGACGTCCCGTCGCTCCTCACGCTCGACCGCGCCGGCATGGAGCAGACGCTGCGCGATTTCTTCCGCCTCATGCGGGCGCTCGCCGCCTCGCCGATTCCGACCGTGGCGGCGATCACCGGCCATGCACCTGCCGGCGGCGCGGTCCTGTCAATCTTCTGCGACGCGCGGATCATGGCGGAGGGGGAGTTCAGGATCGGGCTCAACGAGGTCCAGGTCGGCCTGTCGCTGCCGCAGGTGATCCACACCGCGCTGGCGCGGGTGGTCGGCGAGCGCCAGGCCGAGCGTCTGGGGGTGGGCGGTCTTCTCGTGCCGGCCGGCGAAGCGCTCCGCATCGGCCTCGTCGACGAGCTGGTCCCGGTCGAAGGGGTCGTCGAGCGCGCACTCGAGCGTTGCCGCGACTTTCTGAAGCTGCCGCCGCGCGCCATGGCGACGACCCGGGCGCTCTGCCGGGCCGGGCTGGTCGAGGCCTTCGACCGCCAGCAGGGCACGACCTTCGAGCGTTTCGTGGACGACTGGTTCGGCGACGAGACCCAGGGGGCGATGCGCGCCCTGGTCGCGCGCTTGCAGAGCAAGTCGCGGGGCTGAATCGAGCTCCACCAGCCCCGGCACGATCCCGGGAGGAGATCTCTCATGTCCGACTTGGCCGCAAAGCAGTGTGTGCCGTGCAAAGGCGGGGTTCCGCCGCTGGCTGGTGAGGCGATCGAGAACCTCCTGGCGCAGCTGGGGCCCAACGGCTGGCAGGTGATCTCGGGCCACCACCTCGAGAAGTCCTACACCTTTGCGGATTTTGCCTCGGCGCTCGCCTTCGTCAATCGCGTCGGCGCGGTCGCCGAGGAGCAGGGGCATCACCCCGACATCTACCTCGGATGGGGCAAGGTCCGGCTCACTGTCTGGACCCACAAGATCGAAGGACTCACCGAGAGCGACTTCATCTTCGCTGCCAAGGCCGACAAAGCCCTCTAGCCGCTCCGAAGTCCCTCGCCGCGGCAACGAAAAAGGCCCCGGACCTCTCGCGAGATCCGGGGCCTTGGGGTTCGATGCGGACGGCGCTGGGTTGAAGCCTGCTAGCGGGATCCCTGGCGAGATGCCCTTCGCTTCTGCCCGTGGCGCACTGCGTTTCGCCCCAGGAGGTACCCCTAGGAGGACGCCGCCCCCATCGAGCCGCGTTTACCATTACCCACTGGATCACCTCCTTGTCTGGACGTCACGGTCGAGCGGTGGGACCCACCCCACCCGGTCTCCGGAGCCGTCCGAACTCCGAAGAGACCGCCGCCGCCCCGGGGTCGGGGTGCGGAGCGAATTGCGGGAGTCTGCGCCTCGGCCGCCCGCCTGTCAATGCGGCCGTCGACCGACTCCCGAATCCGGTGCCGTCCCGCTGCCGCGGACCGCGCCCTAGGGGAAGATGCCCAGGTCGCTGTAGGTCAGCGCGATCATGTCGATGGCGACGATGAAGGCGGCCGTCCGCAGGTCCGGCTTGTCGTTGTGCTTGCGCCGCATCTCGCGGATCTTCTGGTACGAAGTGACCATCGTCTCCTCGAGACCGGAGTTCACGAGATCCTCTTCCGAGGCGCCGGAGGCCAGGCCCTTGAGCTCCTCTTCGGAGAGCGACTTGCCGGTCATCGTCTGCACGGTCTGCAGGAGGTTGCGGAAGGCGCGCTCCTCGAAGCGCTTCTCCATGCGGCCGAAGCGGACGTGCGACAGGTTCTTCAGCCACTCGAAGTACGACACGGTCACCCCGCCGGCGTTGCAGTACATGTCCGGGATGATCATCACGCCCTTGGCGTAGAGCTTGTCGCCGGCGACGGCGGTCGTCGGACCGTTGGCGCCCTCGGCGATGATCTTCGCCTGGATGCGATCGCAGTTCTCTTCGGTGATCTGGTTCTCGAGCGCTGCCGGCACCAGGATGTCGCACGCCAGCTCGAGCGCCGCCATGCGGTCCTTGAGGTCGGTCGCGCCGGGGAAGCCGAGGATCGAGCCGGTCTTCTCGCGGTGGGCCATCAGCTTCTCGAGATCGAGGCCGGCCGGGCAGGAGATCGAGCCTTCGCGCTCCGCGACGCCCACCAGCTTGACGCCCGATTCGGCGAGGAACTTGGCGGCGTAGTAGCCGACGTTGCCGAGGCCCTGGACGACCGCGGTCTTGCCGGCGAGTCCGGGGGTGAGGCCCAGCTTCTTCATGTCGGCGGCGTCGGCCACGCATTCACGGATGGCGTAGAACACGCCGCGACCGGTGGCCGCGGTGCGTCCGCGCACGCCGCCCTGGGCGATCGGCTTGCCGGTGACGCAGCCGAGGCTGTTGACGTCCTGCGGTGCCAGCGCCTGGTAGGTGTCGGCGATCCAGGACATCTCCTTCGGACCGGTGCCGTAGTCGGGAGCCGGCACGTCCACCGCGGGTCCGATGAAGCCCTTGCGGAAGAGCTCGTAGGTGTAGCGGCGAGTGATGCGCTCGAGCTCGGACTCCGAGTAGTTGCGACGATCGATGCGGATACCGCCCTTGGCGCCGCCGAACGGCACCTCGACCATGGCGCACTTGTAGGTCATCAGCGCCGACAGCGCCATGACCTCGTCTTCGTTCACCCGGTAGTCGTAGCGGATGCCGCCCTTGGTCGGCAGCTTGTGCTGCGAGTGCTCGGCGCGCCAGGCGTGAATCACCTCGATCGAACCGTCGTCCTTCTCGACCGGAAAGGCCATGTGGTAGACGCTGTTGCAGACCTTGATCTGCTCGAGCATGCCTTTCGAGTGCTTCGTGTAGGCGGCTGCCTTGTCGAAATTGGCGTTGACCTGGTCAAAGAAACTGATTTCGCTCATGGTTTGGGGATCCCCTTGAGAGGCGCGTGGATGCCGGCCGGAATGGGGCACGGCGATCGAAACGGTGGCAGCTTTCCATCTTTCCGCGGGCGCTGCAAGAGGTTTGCGGGCGGTTGCGCATCGCGTCCGGGGCCACTCCGCGGGACGGGAAGAATCCCAACCCTTTCAAGTAGAATGCTGGCGCTTTTTCGAACATCGACGGGCGATGGTCGACCCGTTCTTCCCGAGGTGAGCGATGCAGAATCACGGTCCGGTGCACAGCCGTCATGGAGTCGAAGAGCAGGGTCTCGCAGGCGCCCGCAACGTCTACTGGAACCTGCCGCCGGCCAGGCTCTACGAAGAGGCTGTGCGCCGCGGCGAGGCGCGCATCTCCGCTGACGGCGCGCTCATCTGCCACACCGGCGAATTCACCGGTCGCTCGCCCAACGACAAGTTCGTGGTCGAGGATGCGGGCTCGTCGGCGGATATCTGGTGGGGCAAGGTCAACAAGCCGATCTCGGGCAAGGCTTTCGATCTGCTGCTCGCCAAGGTCCGCCACCACCTCGGCGACAAGGATCTCTTCGTCTTCGACGGCTACGCCGGAGCCGATCCGCGCTACCGCCTTCCCGTGCGGGTGATCACCGAGACTGCCTGGCAGTCGCTCTTCGCCTCCAACATGTTCGTCCGCGAGACCGATCCGGCGAAGCTCGCCCATTTCCAGCCCGGTTTCGTCGTCCTCGACGCGATGAGCTTCAAGGCCGATCCGGCGGTCGACGGCACGCGCACGTCGACCTTCATCCTGGTGAACTTCGCCGAGAACATGGTGCTGATCGGCGGTACGGAGTACGCCGGCGAGATCAAGAAGTCGATCTTCACCGTGATGAACAAGGTGCTGCCGGGCAAAGGGATCTTCCCGATGCACTGCAGCGCCAACTATGGCGCCGACCGTGACGACGTGGCGCTCTTCTTCGGCCTTTCGGGCACCGGCAAGACGACGCTCTCCGCCGACCCCGGCCGCACCCTCATCGGCGACGACGAGCACGCCTGGTCGGACGACGGCGTCTTCAACATCGAGGGCGGCTGCTACGCCAAGGTGGTGCGGCTGTCGCGCGAGGGCGAGCCTGACATCTGGGAGGCTTCGCACCGCTTCGGCACGATTCTCGAGAACGTCGAGTTCGATCCGGAGAGCCGCAAGCTCGACCTCGAGTCGACGCGCTTCACCGAGAACACGCGCTCGAGCTACCCGATCACCCACCTGCGCAACTGCGACCCGGCCGGTATCGCCGGTCATCCGAAGGACGTCGTCTTCCTGACCTGCGACGCTTTCGGCGTGCTGCCGCCCCTCTCCCGGCTCACCGAGGAGCAGGCGATGTATCACTTCCTCTCGGGCTACACCGCCAAGGTCGCGGGCACCGAGCGCGGCGTGACCGAGCCGTCGGCGACGTTCTCGACCTGCTTCGGCAGCCCCTTCCTGCCGCTCCATCCCGGCGTCTATGCCGCGATGCTGGGCGAGAAGCTCGCCAAGCACCGGGCGCGCGTCTGGCTCCTCAATACCGGCTGGACGGGCGGCCCCTACGGCATCGGCTCGCGGATGAAGCTCGCCCTGACCCGCCGCCTGGTGGACGCGGCGCTCTCGGGCGAGCTCGAGAAGGCGCCCACGACCCCCGATCCGGTTTTCGGCCTGGCGATTCCGAACGCCGTCGACGGCGTTCCCGGAGCGGTCCTGCGTCCCTGGGAGAGCTGGCCGGATCGCGCCTCCTACGACGTCCAGGCGGCGAAGCTCGCCGGCATGTTCGTCGCCAACTTCGAGCAGTACGCCTCCGGCGTCACCCCGGAAGTCCGCGCCGCCGGGCCGAGGATCTGACCCGCCGGAAGAGCGCGGACGGTCGCGCCGCCTACTCCCCCTTGTGCTGGGGGTAGAAGTCGAGCACGGCGCCCTGGAGCTTGG
>CAZQTL010000209.1:0-3179 GCA_964595975.1 uncultured Thermoanaerobaculia bacterium
CGACCGACTACGACACCTCCGACCGGCTCTACTTCGAGCCCTTGACCCTCGAGCACGTGCTCGCGGTCTGCGACACCGAGAAACCCGACGGCGTGATCGTGCAGCTCGGCGGTCAGACGCCGCTCAAGCTCGCCAAGGGGCTGGAGGCGGCGGGGGTGCCCATCTGGGGCACTTCGCCGGGCGCCATCGATCTCGCCGAGGACCGCAAGCTGTTCGGCGCGCTGCTCGCGGAGGAGGGCATCCGCCAGCCGGAGAACGGCACCGCGCGGACGCTGCCCGAAGCGCTCGTCGTCGCCCGCCGGCTGGGCTTTCCGGTGCTCGTCCGCCCGTCCTACGTTCTCGGCGGCCGGGCGATGGCGATCTGCTACGACGAGGAGACGCTGGCGCACTTCATGACCCAGGCCGCCGAGGTCTCGGACGGCCATCCGGTGCTGCTCGACCGCTACCTCGAGGACGCCACCGAGTTCGACCTCGACCTCGTTGCCGACGGCGAGCGCGCCGTGGTCTGCGGCATCCTCGAGCACATCGAGGAGGCAGGGGTTCACTCCGGAGACTCGGCCGCCGTGCTGCCGCCGCACCATGCCACGCCCGCCGAGCTCGACGAGCTGCGCCAGGTGGCGATCCGGCTGGCGTTGCGTCTCGACGTGCGCGGGCTGATGAACGTCCAGTTCGCGCGCCACCGCGGCGACCTCTACGTGCTCGAAGTGAACCCCCGTGCCTCGCGCACCGTGCCGTTCATCGCCAAGGCGGTGGGTGTTCCGCTGGTCGGCGTCGCCTGCCGGGTGATGGCGGGAGAGAGCCTCGCCGACATCGGGTTTCTCCATGAGCCGAAGGCGCCGGCGATCTTCGTCAAGGCGCCGGTCTTTCCCTTCAAGCGCTTCCCCGGAGTCGACCCGCTGCTCGGGCCGGAGATGAAGTCCACCGGCGAGGTGATGGGCGTCGACGAGGCGTTCGGCTGGGCGTTCGCCAAGGCGTGGATCGCGGCGGGAAATCAGCTGCCGCTCGCCGGCGCCGCCTTCCTGTCCGTCCACGACCGCGAGAAACCGGGTCTCGTGCCGATCGCCGAGAAGCTCATCGGCCTGGGTTTCGAGATCGTCTCGACCGACGGCACGGCACGATTTCTCGCCGGCCGCGGATTCACCGTGCGCCGGATCAACAAGGTTCACGAGGGGCGACCGCATGTCGTCGACGCCATGATCAACCGCGGCATCCAGCTGGTGGTCAACACGCCGGTCGGGCGGGACTCCGCCATCGACGACGCCTACATCCGCCGCACCGCGGTGCGCTACCAGGTGCCTTGCATCACGACCCTTTCCGGCGCCATGGCGGCGGTCGAGGGCATCGCCGCCCTCAAGCAGGGAGGGCTCGCCGTGCGCTCGCTGCAGGAACTGGGGGCGCGCATCCCCCGCGCCGCGCTCTCGCCCTCGCCCGACGCCGCTTCGCTGCCGGTGCGCGCGGAGTGACCGCCAACGCTCCGGAGATCCGGATCTTCACCGACGGCGCCTGCAGCGGCAATCCAGGGCCCGGCGGTTACGGCGCGGTGCTGGTCTCCGGCGTCCACCGCAAGGAGCTGGCGAAGGGCTTCCGCAAGACGACCAACAACCGGATGGAGCTCCTCGCTGTTATCGAAGGGCTGAAATCGCTGAAGAGCCGGCGGCGGGTCGAGGTCTGGAGCGACTCGAAGTACGTCGTCGAAGCGATCGAGAAGGGCTGGGCGCGGAAGTGGCGCGACAACGGCTGGCGCAAGGCCGACAAGAAGCCGGCGCTGAACCCCGATCTCTGGCAGGAGTTGCTGGCATTGCTCGATATGCATCAGGTCAAGTTCCTCTGGCTTCGCGGACACGACGGACACCCCGAGAACGAGCGCGCCGACCAGCTCGCAGTTACCGCCCTGCGCGGACCCGAGCTCGCGATCGATCGCGTTTACGAAGCCGGCAAGTAGGCGGATGGAGGCTTCCATGAAGGCAAGTCGAATCGAAAAGGACAGTCTGGGCGAAATCGAAGTCGCTGGCGATGCCTATTGGGGAGCGCAGACCGAGCGCGCCCGTCGCAACTTCCCGGTCTCGGGACTGGTGTTCCAGCGCCGCTTCATCGCCGCTCTCGGCCTGATCAAGGGCGAGTGCGCGGCGGTCAACGCGGAGATGGGCATCGTCGACCGCGCCCTTGCCGACAAGATCCAGGCCGCGGCGCTCGAGGTCTACGACGGCAGACACGACGCGCACTTTCCGCTCGACATCTTCCAGACCGGTTCGGGCACCTCGACCAACATGAACGCCAACGAGGTGATCTCGAACCGCGCCATCGAGATGCTGGGCGGAGTCGTCGGCTCGAAGAAGCCGGTGCATCCGAACGATCACGTCAACGCCGGGCAGTCGTCGAACGACGTCATCCCGACGGCGATCCACGTCTCGGCTTATGCCGCGATCCACGAAGATCTCGCCCCGGCACTCGCCCGGTTGCGGAGCGCGCTCGCCGCCAAGGCGGTCGAGTTCGACGACATCGTGAAGATCGGCCGCACCCATCTCCAGGACGCCGTTCCCGTGCGCCTCGGGCAGGACTTCTCCGGCTTCGCCCAGCAGATCGAGAACGGCATCGAGCGCCTGCATGCGGCGTCGCCGCGGCTCGCCGAGCTGGCGCTCGGCGGCACGGCGGTGGGGACCGGCCTGAACGCCCCTCCCGGGTTCGCCGACGCGGTTATCGCCCGCATGGCGAAGCGCTCCGGGCATCCGTTCGTGCCGGCGCGCAACCGCTTCGAGGCGCTGGCCGCCAAGGACGCTGCCGTCGAGGCGAGCGGCGCGCTGAAGACGATCGCGGCCTCGCTCAACAAGATCGCCAACGACCTGCGCTGGCTGGCCTCGGGCCCGCGCTGCGGCATCGGCGAGATCTCGCTGCCGTCGCTGCAACCCGGCAGCTCGATCATGCCCGGCAAGGTCAATCCGGTGATCCCGGAGATGACCACGATGGTCGCGGCGCAGGTGGTCGGCAACGACGCGACGATCACCATCGGCGGCATGACCGGCAACTTCGAGCTCAACGTCATGATGCCGGTGATCGCCTACAACCTGCTGCAGTCGATCCAGCTGCTGACCTCGGCGGCGAATCTCCTGGTCGAGCGCTGCGTCGCCGGCATCACGGCCAACCGCGAGCGCTGCCTCGAGTTGGTGGAGCGTTCGCTGGCG
>CAZQTL010000209.1:3189-7074 GCA_964595975.1 uncultured Thermoanaerobaculia bacterium
CCGAAGATCGGCTACGACGCAGCGGCGGCGATCGCCAAGGAGTCGGTGGCGACCGGCAAGACCGTGCGCGAGCTCTGCGTCGAGAAGCAGATCCTGCCCCCCGCCGAGCTCGCGGCGATCCTCGACCCCTACGCCCAGACCGAAGGCGGCATCGTCGAGGGGGCCTCGGCCGGCGGATAGCCGGCGGCTTCGATCATCGCCGGCGGCTAGCCGGCGCAGTCGAGGTGACCACAGGGGGCTAGAGCTGGAACGGCTCGGCGGGGCCGTCGTCGAAGCGGCGCATGCCGTGCCGCTTCACCCACTCGTCGGACCAGCGCGTCACGAACTCGAGGTACTCCGCGAAAGGCATGGGGTAGGCGTAGCGGATGTCATCGAGCGCGCGCACGTCCTCGGCTGTCACCGGCAGCGAGAAGTCCAGCCGCTCAGGCGTCGAAGCCGAGGGCCCTTCGGTACTCCGCGAGCTCATAGCGTTCAAGATAATGGAGAACTGTAGGTCTGTCCACCAGGCCCTTGAGCAGAAGGGCTCGAACGTCTTCGAGGTCGATTCCCTGCCGAGCAGGGTTCTGTTGGAGCGCAAAGAGCTTCATGGCGACCAGGTGTTCCGGATCGACGATCGGAACCGAATCGGAGTCGAAAAGGTGTTGCGGTCTGGCGCGGGCGAACAGAGCCTCGGCGGTTGCGCCCGCGACGAAGAGGAGGTCGACGCGCTCAGCGGTACCCGGTCGAGAGTGGTTCGAGAATCCGGCCGTTCGGCGAATCGTCGCGAAGCCGAGGCTCTCCAGCGCCGCGACCGCCGCGTCGGCGTCGACGCTGGCGACAGCCAGGTCGAGGTCCTGCGTCCCGCGGACGACTCCATGGGCGGCGATGGCCACCCCTCCGACGACGATCGCGGGGACGCCGGAGGCGCGCAGCGCATTCAGAGTCTCGGCCAGGACCCGACCGAAGTTCATGCGGCGAAGATAGCGGTTCGAGGCATGCCCGGCAATCTTCGCCGACGGCGGCTAGTCGTTGTCCCATCTCCAGCCGAGGGCGACCGAGGCGGAGAAGTCCAGGGTGTTGTCGCCGGCCTCGTAGGCGCGGGCGCGGATCTCCGGGCGCAGGTAGAGGTTGGTGCCGAGCTGCGCGCGATAACCGACGCCGGCGTGGATCGACAGGGTCGACTTCGTCAGGTCGACATCCGGATTGTTGACGTGCGCGTCGACGTCGAGGTCGGTGACGCCGAGGCCGGAGAAGAGCTCGAAGCCTTCGCCCCAGGGATACGCGACGTAGGAGGCTTCGAGCGACTGGATCTGCGCATCGACGTTGCCCGGCCGGCCGTAGCCCTCGCCGTCGTTCTTCTCGTAGCGCTCGTAGCTGGCCATGATGCCCCAGCCCTTCGACGGCATCCAGACGCCGCGCAGGCCGTAGGAGACGTTCTCTTCGAGCTCCTCGGCGAAGTAGTAGCCGACGAAGCCTTCGACCCGGCCCTGGCTCTGCGCCTGGAGGCCCGAAGGAGCTCCGACGAACCCGGCGATGACGGCGACGATCGTGCCTGCGACTGCCTTGCCCAGTCTGGCTGAAAGCTGCATGCGTTCCCCCTCAGGAAGTGGCGTTCGAATCCGCGAGCTCCTCGATGCTCGCGGCGTGGAATCCGACCAGGAGCCGCCGGCCCCGGCGCAACATCGGCGCGCGGAAGTTGCCGGTCGGCCCGCGGAGATCGTCCGGCTTGGCCGCTGTCGCCGGCAGCTTCTCGACCTTCTTGCCGCGCGCGATCCAGACCTCGTCGACGCTGCCGAGGAGCTCCTTCACTTCCGCCTCCGACAGCGTGTTGCGCGCGCTGCGCTCCTGCCGCACCTCGACCTGCCGGCTGCGCAGCACCTCCCGGGTGCTCTCACAGCTCTTTCAGCTCGGGCGCGAATAGAAGAAGTCGATTTCGGACATCGGGGCGAAGGCTAACACGCGCCCGGCGGACCGGACCTAGTCCGAGCCCGAGCTCTCCCAGTCGTCCATCAGCCGGCGCTCCTTCTTGGTCGGACGGCCGGCGCCTTTCTCGCGTGCGACCGGGGGGCGGCGCATCAGGCGGAGGAGGGGGTCGGCGGTCGGGCGGGGGGGCGAGAGGTCTTCGTAGAGCCGGCCCACTTCCGCCTTGGGCAACGGCTTGTCGGCGATCTCCTTGACCACCAGCACGCGCGTCCAGTCGCTCGAGATCTCGGCTTCGATGCGGTCGCCGACGACGAGGTTGCGGTGCGGCTTCACGGCGGTGCCGTTCACCCGCACGCGGGAGAGATCGCAGGCGTGGGCGGAGAGGGTGCGGGTCTTGTAGACCCGGGCGATCGTCAGCCACTTGTCGAGGCGCGTGGACATCGTCAAGATTCTAGGCCACATGTTCCAAGCCCGCCGAACGACGCCGATCGTCCTGACCCTCTCCCTCGCCGCGCTCCTCGGCGGCTGCTTCGAACCGCCGGTGGCCGAGCGGATGCTGCTCGAGTTCCGCACCGACGGCGCCGCCCGGGCGACCCTGATGATCGATCTCGGCCGCGCCGAGGACTTCGAGTCGCCGGCGGTGCGCAAGCGGATCGCCACTGCGGAGCGCGGGCTGACCGAGGGCACCGACCCCTGGCTGATGCGCTTCGAGGGCTTGACCCAGGGGACCGACGGCACCAGCTTCCAGCGGTCGCGCGGGTCCCTGCGCGAGTTCCGCCGCTGGGCCGAGCTCAACGATCCCGCCGGTTTCTCCGCCCTGTTTGCGGATGACCCGGTCGACTTCCACTATTCGCTGAACGGCGACCAGGCGACGCTCGAGATCTCCCCCAGTGGCGCGAGCCGGGCGACGCGCAAGGAGCGCGAGCGCGTGCAGACGGAGGTCGCCGAATGGAGCGCCGCCTTCGCGCGCTACGTGGACCGGGTCTTCGAGCTCGAGGGGTTTCTGGCTGCGAACCCGGAGGAAAGAAAAAGCTGCTGGCAAAGGGTGTTCGGGGTGAAGGGGAACGCCGATGGCGAGGACGGGGCCGCGGGCGCCGCGGAGCTCTCGGCGGCGGCGGAGGCGCTCGCCAAGGGGGTGGGCGACAGCCTCGCCGAGCTGCTCGGCGCCTTCGAGATTGACGCCCGCGAAGGCTTCTCGCTCGACGAGCGGGTGCGCAAGGTCTTCCACCCGCTCTCGGCGCAGCTGCTCGTCACCCTGCCGGCTCCCGCCATCGAGGTCGAAGGCTTCGATGCCCCCGATGCCGAAGAACAAGCGGAGGAGCACTCCGGCGAAGAGGAGTTTGCCTACGCCTTCCCGGAGCGCAGCCTCCTGACAGCGCTCGACGCCCTCGAAGCCCGCTGGCTCGCGGTGGGCGCGGCGCGCGCCATGCTCGACCAATTGCGCACCAACCCCGACGGCGAGATGGACGTCAGCCGGTTCGTTGAGGGGCCGGTGATCAAGGAGTCCACCTCGCCCCCCGGACCCACCGACGTATCCGACCCTTTACTGGAGCTCTTGCGCCCCGAAGGGGCGTATCGTCTGACCTGGAAGATTCCGAACCCGGACCCAAATTGAGAGTCCCGCCCGAAGAGTTCGAAGCCCTGGTCGAGCAGGCGCTCGCCAATCTCCCCGAGGAGTTCAAGGAGGCGCTGGACAACGTCGCGGTGATGATCGCCGAGGAGCCGACCGACGAGGACCTGGAGGAGGTCGGCATCGACCCCGACGACCCCGACCGCGACGAGCTCTTCGGCCTCTACCACGGCACCCCGCTCACCGACCGCGACAGTTTCTACTCGGCGCTGCCCGACCGGGTGATGATCTACCGCGGCCCGATCCTGCGCGAGTGCACCAGCCGCCGCGAAGTGATGAAAGAGGTCCGCGAGACCGTCCAGCACGAGCTCGGCCACTACTTCGGCATGGAAGAGGACGACCTGCCGTTCTGA
>CAZQTL010000210.1:0-2567 GCA_964595975.1 uncultured Thermoanaerobaculia bacterium
CCGATGCCGCGCACCGTCTACGGGGCGACCAAGCTCGCGCTCGAATGGACGGCGCGCGCCTATCGCGTCAAGGGTCTGGAAACGGTCGGCTTGCGGCTGACGACGGTGTTCGGCCCCGGACGGGATCGACCGGGTGCGGCGCCGTTCGCGGTCTCGCTGTTCCAGGCCGCCGCCGCGCGCCGGCCGCTGACGCTGGAGCACGGCGATCGCCGCGCGGCGATGCTCTACGCGCGCGACGCGGCGCAGGCCTGCGTCAAGGCGCTCCTCGCCGGACCCGGTCTCGCCGAGGTCTACAACGTCAACGGATTCGAGACCACCGTCCGCGACCTCGCCCGAGCGGTCGGCGCCGCGCGACCCGGTGTCGCGCTACGGGTCGACGACGGCGGCGAGAGCCCGTGGCCGACCGCGATCGACTGTACGGCGGCCGCACGCGACTTCGGCTACCGACCCGAGTACGTCCGCGAGCGCGCGGTCGACGACTACCTCGCCCACCTGGAAGGCCGGATCACGGCCAGGAGCCCATGAAGACCACCAAGCCACCCGCCAAGCCGACCGCCCGGCCCGCGCGAACCGCTCCGGCGGCGCGCCGGCCGCGTCTGCGCATCACCAAGGTCGAGCCGATCTCGCTGTTCGTGCCGCTCGACGAGAAGATCGAGGCGCCGATCAGCGTGCCCCACGCCGACCAGCTCGCCGAGATCATCTTCCGCGGCTACCGCACGACGCTCGTGCGCATCGAGACCGATCAGGGCATCACCGGCGTCGGCGAATGCATGGTGAGGCTGACGCCGACCGCCACCCGAGACATCATCCGCGACCTCGCTCCGGTGCTGATCGGCAAGGACCCGCTCGACCGCGAGGCGCTCTGGGAGCTCCTCTTCGGCGTGATGATGAACCGCGGCCACAACAAGGGCTTCTTCGTCGAGGCGGTGAGCGGCATCGACATCGCGTTGTGGGACCTGGCCGGGAAGTTCTTCGACGTGCCGCTCTACACGCTGCTGGGCGGCCGCCACCACGATCGCCTGCGGACCTACGCGTCGTCGCTGCGGTTCCGCGCCTTCGACGTCGTGGCGGCGCAGGCGCGCGAATGGAAGGCGCGCGGATTCCAGGCGATGAAGATCAAGATCGGCCGCGATCCGACCCGGCCCGAGCCGGATCTCGCGCTGGTGCGCACGATCCGCGAGGCGGTGGGCGACGACGTGACGCTGATGGTCGACGCGAACTGCGCGTACGGCGAGGACGTGGCCATGGCGCTGCGCGTCGGCCGGGCGCTGCAGGACATGGGCATCTACTGGTTCGAGGAGCCGGTGAGCCCCGAGAACGTCGACGGCTACAAGCACCTCGCCGACGCGCTCGACATGCGCATCGCCGGCGGCGAGGCCGACTTCCTGACCTACGGGGCCGCGGAGTTCCTCAAGCGGCGCGCGATCGACGTGATCCAGCCCGACCTCGCGCGCGCCGGCGGGGTCACCGAGTGCCGGCGGATCGCCGCGCTCGCGCACGCCTTCCACACGCCCTACGCGCCGCACACCGGCAGCTGCTCGGCCGTCCTGCTGGCCGCGACGCTGCAGTTCGCGGTCTCGCTGCCGAACTTCCTGATCTACGAGTACATGCAGAGCGACTGGTCGAAGACGCAGCCCAATCCGTTGCGCCACCACCTGCTCAGGGAACCGGTCGAGGTCTTCGAGGACGGCCACATGCGGGTCAGCGACCGCCCCGGCATCGGCGTGGAGCTGAACGAGGACATCGTCGATCGTTACCGGATCGCCTAGGGAGAGGGTCATGGGAAAGGAGATCGAGCTCTACGTCGGCGGCGCAAGGCGACCCGGCGCGCGGCGGATGGACGTCGTCGAGCCGGCGAAGGGCGGCGTGGCGCTGACCCTGCACGTGCCGGACGCGCGCGAGATCGACGACGCGGTGAAGACGGCGGCGGCGGCGTTCGTGAAGTGGGGCGACACGCCCGCCCATGCGCGCGCCGACGTCCTGGCGAAGCTCGCGCGGGAAGTCGAGGCGGCGAAGCCGCGATTCGTCGAGGCGATGATCGCGGCGACCGGCAAGACGCGCCGCGACGCCTCCGGCGAGGTCGACCGGTCGGTCGACACGCTGGTCCTGTCGTCGGAGGAGACGCGCCGGATCGAGGGCTTCGAGGTGCCGATGGAGGGACTGTCGAGGGGCGTGGGCCGCATCGCCATCATGCGCCGCTACCCGATCGGCGTCGTCGCCGCGATCACGCCGTTCAACGCGCCGCTCAACACGGCCTGCCACAAGATCGCCCCGGCGCTCGGCGCCGGGAACACGGTCGTCCACAAGCCGGACGTCCGGGGCGCCGAGGTCGCCGTCATGCTGGCGGAGCTCGCCACCAAGGCCGGGCTCCCTCCCGGCGTGCTCAACGTGATCCACGGCGACGCCGACGTCGGCGAGCCGCTGGTCCGCAACCCGCTGGTGGAGGTCGTCGGATTCACCGGGAGCGAGGCGATCGGCGAGCGGATCCTCGGCATCGCCGGACTGAAACGGGTGCTGCTGGAGCTCGGCGGCAACGCGCCGGCGATCATCCACCACGACGCCGATCT
>CAZQTL010000210.1:2667-7032 GCA_964595975.1 uncultured Thermoanaerobaculia bacterium
TGCGGCGGCGAGCGGCGCGGCGCGATCGTGACGCCGGCGGTCCTCACCGACGTCAGGCCGGAGATGACCGTGGTCTGCAAAGAAGTCTTCGGCCCGGTCGTCAGCGTCATGCCCTACGACGACGTGGACGCGGTCATCGCCCAGGCGAACGCGACGCCCTACGGTCTGCAGGCGGGCCTGTACACGAATTCGCTGGACCTGATGCTCAAGTGCGCCCGGCGGCTGCGGTTCGGCGGGGTGAACGTGAACGCGCCGTCCCGCTGGCGCCTCGACAACATGCCTTACGGAGGCGTCAAGCGGAGCGGCATCGGCCGCGAGGGCCCGAAGTACGCGATCGAGGACATGTCGGAGCTTCGTCAGCTCGTCATCGGCTGACGCGAACGACCCAGGAGGAACGGCCATGAACGAAAAGCGCAAGCACATCACGATGTTCGCAACCGCGTTGCTGGCGGCGCTCGCGTGCACCGCGACGCCGATCCGGGCGCAGGAGACGCTGCGGGTGGCTCACACCGGCAACCCGGGGCAGTCGGTCTACGTCTATTGGGACGAGCTCGCCAAGCGCGTCAACGCGCGCCTCGGCGACAAGATCCGCTTGCAGGTCCACCCGAGCGGACAGCTCGGCGGCGACGAGCAGATCTTCCGTTCGCTCAAACTCGGCACCGTCCACCTGGGCAGCGGGTCGGCGGCCAACATCGGCAGCATGACCGACGCCTACTTCTGGGCCGACCTTCCCTACGTCTTCCGTTCGCGGGACGGCGCGGTCAGGGTCTTCAACGACCCGGAGATCAGCGGCTACGTCAACCAGAAGATGCGCAACGACGCCGGTACGGTCGTGCTGGGTTACATCGAGGTCGGCGGCTTCCGCGTCTTCGCCAATACACGGCGGCCGCTCAAGACGCCGGACGACGTCAAGGGGCTCAAGTTCCGGGCGTTGTCGACGCCGATCGACCTGGGCCTGCTGTCGGCCTGGCAGGCGACGCCGACGCCGATGCCCTGGAGCGAATCGCTGCCCGGCATGCAGCAGGGCGTGATCGAGGGCATTCACCTGCAGCCGGTCTGGATCAAGGCCGCCGGGTTCGGCGACGTGCTCAAGCACGCGACCGTCACCCGGGCGCTGATGACCTTCCACGTCGCCCAGATCAACGCCAAGACCTGGGACGGGCTGGGCGCCGAGGCCCAGGCGGTGTTCCGCCAGGCGGCGGCCGAAGCGTTGAAGATCGCCAACGACGTCGATCGCGCCGACGAGGCGAAGATCATCGACGATCTGAAGGCGAAGATGACGATCTACTCGCCTTCCGCCGACGAGCAGCGGCGCTGGGAAGAGGCCGGCAAGGGCATCTGGCCGAAATTCCAGGACAAGATCGACAAGAAGGTGATGGACCGCGTTCTCGCCGTCCAGAACTGACCCCCGCCCGAACACCGGTACCGATCCCGGCGCGGACCGGGACACCCCACGAAGGAGGAACGCCATGCGTCGCAAACTGCTGTTGGTCGGTCTCGCGGGCGCGGCGATCGCGCTGGTCGGCGGTCCCGCGGTCGCGCAGGAGACCGTGCTGCGGGTCGCGCACTCGAGCAATCCGGGACAGTCGGTCTACATCTACTGGGACGAGCTCGCCAAGCGCGTCAACCAGAAGGCCGCCGGCAAGCTCCGGCTCCAGGTCCATCCGTCGGGCCAGCTCGGCGGCGACGAGCAGGTGTTCCGTGGATTGAAGCTCGGCACGATCCACATGGGCAGCGGCGCGGCGGCCAATCTGGGCGTGGTCACCGACGGCTACTTCTGGATGGACCTTCCGTACGTGTTCAAGTCGCGCGACGGCGCGTCGCGGGTATTCGCCGACGGCACGGTCGACGCCTACCTGCGCGGAAAGCTGCGCAACGATGCCGGCACGCACCTTCTGGGCCACATCGAAGTCGGCGGCTACCGCATCCTGATCAACACCAAGCGGCCGCTGAAGACCCCCGAGGACGTCAAGGGGCTCAAGTTCCGCGCGCTGTCCAATCCGGTCGACATCGCGTTGCTGCAGGGATGGGGCTTCACGCCGACCCCGCTGCCCTGGAGCGAGACCTTCCCCTCGCTGCAGCAGGGAGTCATCGACGGCCTGAACCTGCAGCCGCAGGCGATCAAGGGCTTCGGCTTCGGCGACGTCGTGAAGTACGGCACGCTGACGCAGACGCTGATGACCTTCCATGTCGCCCAGGTGAGCCAGAAGTCCTGGGAGGCGCTGTCGCCGGAGCTGCAGAAGATCGTGCAGGACGCCTCCGTCGAGGCGCTCAAGATCGCCAACGACGCCGATCGAGCCGACGAATCGAAGTTCATGAGCGAACTCAAGGCGAAGGTGACCTTCTACACGCCCACCGCCGACGAGCTCAAGCGCTGGGAAGCGCCGGCCCGCGCGATCTGGCCCAAGTTCCAGGACAAGATCGATCAGAAGATCCTGGATCGCGTGCTCGCCTCGCAGAGCTGAGCGGCGACGCGTTCCGAGCCACCGCGCCGGGCCGCGAGGCCCGGCGCCCCTCGTCGGGGGCCCTCATGCCGATCGACAAGCTGCTGATCCGGACCTTGGAGGTCGTCGTCGTCGCGCTGATCGCGGCGATGGTCGTCATGGTCTTCGGCAACGTCGTGCTGCGCTTCGGGTTCAATTCGGGCATTCCCCAGACCGAGGAGCTGTCGCGTTACGCGTTCGTCTGGCTGACCTTCATGGCCGCGGTGATCGGCTTGGCCGAGGGCACGCACCTCGGCATGGACACGGTGGTCAGGCACCTCTCGGAGCGTGCGCGTCGCGTTAGCCGCGGTGTCTGCGACGCGGCGATGCTGGGGTGTTGCGTTCTGTTCGCGATCGGTAGCTACCACCAGACGATCGCCAACGCCGGACGTCACGCGCAAGCGTCCGATTTCCCGCTGGTGCTGTTGTTCATCGTCGGGCTGGTCACGAGCGCCCTGATGATGCTGATCCTCGTGCTCGACCTGTACCGCCTCGCGACCGGGCGCCTGCAGGCCGATCGCCTGGTTCAGGTCGCGAGCGGCGAATGAGAGGGCCAGTGCGGGTCCTCCCCGACGCTCGGGCCATCCGATCGGTGCGGCCGTGCTGACCGTCAGCGTCTTCCTCGGATCGCTGCTCGGCGCGATGGCGCTCGGGATGCCGATCGCGTTCGCGCTGCTCGTCTGCTCGGTCGCGCTGATGGTGCAGTTGAGCGCGTTCGACACCCGGATCATCGCCGAGAGCCTGGTCAACGGCGCCGACAGCTTCCCGCTGATGGCGGTGCCGTTCTTCCTGCTCGCCGGCGAGTTCATGAACGCCGGCGGCCTGTCCCGTCGGATCATCGACGTGGCCGTCTCGCTGGTCGGGCACTGGCCCGGAGGACTGGGCTACGTCGCGATCATCTCGGCGGTCGTGATGGCGAGCCTGTCCGGATCGGCGGTCGCCGACACGGCGGCGCTCGCCTCGATCCTCGTGCCGATGATGAAGGAGGCCGGCTACAACGTTCCGCGCGCGTGCGGTCTGATGGCGGCGGGGGGGATCATCGCCCCGGTGATACCGCCGTCGATCGGCTTCATCGTCTTCGGCGTCGCGGCGAGCGTCTCGATCACGCATCTGTTCCTCGCCGGCATCTTCCCCGGCCTGCTGATGGGCGTGTCGCTGGCGGTCACCTGGTGGTGGCTCGCGCGGAGCGAGAAGGTGACGCCGCTGCCCCGCCAGGACTGGCCGACCCGGGCGCGCACCCTGGTCCGGGGCGCCTGGGCGCTCGGGTTGCCGGTCGTCATCATCGGCGGACTCAAGTTCGGCGTCTTCACGCCGACCGAGGCGGCGGTGGTGGCGGCGGTCTACGCGCTGCTGGTGGGCATGTTCGTCTACCGGGAGTTGAAGCCGCGGCAGCTGTACGCCGCGCTGCTCGCCGCGGGAAAGACGACCGGCGTCGTCATGTTCCTGGTCGCGGCGGCGGCGGTCTCCGCCTGGCTCATCACCATCGCCGACATCCCGGCGCAGATGGGGGCGATGCTGCAACCGTTCGTCGAGCAGAAGACGCTGCTGATGTTCCTGATGATGGTGCTGGTGCTGATCGTCGGCACCGCGCTGGATTTCGTTCCGACGGTGCTCATCCTGACGCCGGTGCTGATGCCGATCGTCAAGCAGGCCGGAATCGACCCGGTCTATTTCGGGGTCCTGTTCATCATCAACAACGCGGTCGGGTTGATCACGCCCCCGGTGGGCATCGTGCTCAACGTCGTTTGCGGCGTCGCACGGATCGACATGGACACCGCGACTCGCGGGGTCTGGCCGTTCCTCGTCGCCGAGACGATCGTCCTGTTCCTGCTGGTTCTCTTCCCGGCGCTGGTGCTCGTCCCGCTGGCCTGGCTCAAGTAGC
>CAZQTL010000211.1:0-6917 GCA_964595975.1 uncultured Thermoanaerobaculia bacterium
GAGGAGTCGTTCGCCACCGGCCGCGACCAGGACGAATTCGACGCCCAGTGCCATCACCTCCTGGTCGAGCATCGCCCGACCGGGCGGGTGATCGGTACTTACCGCATCCAGACGGCGGCGATGGCGCGGGCGACCCGCGGTTTCTACACCGCTACCGAGTTCGACCTGTCGCGGCTGCCGGAGGAGATCGTCGCCCAGTCGGTCGAGGTCGGTCGCGCCTGCATCGCCGTCGAGCATCGCCTCAAGCCGGTCCTCTTCCTGCTCTGGAAGGGACTGGCGCTCTACATGGCGCACAACCAGAAGCGCTTCCTCTTCGGTCCCTGCTCGCTCACTTCGCAGGATCCCTGGGACGGCAAGCGGGTGCTCGACTACCTCGAGCAGAAGGATCTCGTGCGCAAAGACGTCGAGGTCGGCGCCATGCCCGGCTACGAGTGCATCTGGACGGGAGAGGATCCGGCGCCGGAGAAAGGCGAGCGGATCGAGCTGCCGCCGCTGTTCGACATCTACCTGCGCTACGCCGGCCGCACCTGCGGCCCGCCGGTCATCGACCGGCGCTTCAAGACGATCGACTTCTTCATCCTGTTCGACGTCGACGCGCTGTCGTCACGGGCGCGCCGCCTGTTCTTCGGTTGAGGCGCGGGCTGGCGGAGCGACCGGCGCTGCGCCGCTAGACGCCGCCGGCGCCAGCGGTGGCTTCGACGCGGAACGGGATCTCCGGGCCGGCGGTGTGCACGACGATCTTCACCGTTTCGCCGGCGGCGAGCTCGGTCGACCAGCGGATCGCGCCGTCGGCCTCCGCCGTGCCGGTGGCGACCTCCGGCGAATCGCCGAGATAGATGCTGAGTCGGGCAGCGTTCTGGGGCGACGAAACGCCGATCGAGTAGAGCCCGGCGGCATTCGGCTTCAGCAGGAAAGTGACCGGGCGACCGGCGGCGACCCGGCCCTCGCCGCGCGCGACTGCCGGGCCCGTCGAACCCGCCGCGCCGGCCGGCGGAGTCGTGAAGGCGAGCAGCTGCGGTGCTGCGGCAGCCGGCGCGACGGTGGGAGACGCCGACGCGGTGCCGCCGAGCGGCGTCGGTGCGACCGGAACGGCCGGAGCGGACTGCGCGGCACCGATGTCGCCGGCGAGGAAGAACGCTGCCATCCCGAGCACCGGCGCCCAGAGGGCGCGGAGCGAGCGGGACGGGCGGGTCGAACGGCGGGAACAGTGGGCTGCGGTCATCGCGTCACTCCTGGTCGGGTTCGGTCGGCGGCGGTGAGGTTGCCGGCGTCGCGTCTGCCGGGATGGTAGCAAAGCGGGCCCGGCGCGCGCGCAGCAGTTGCACGATCTCGCGCAGACCGGTCGGGCGCGCTCCCTGCGCAGCGTTGGCGGCGCCGATCTCGAAGGCGAGCCGCCACTGTTCGAAGAGGGTGCGGTAGGCCGCCACCAGGCTGGCGCCCGGAGCGTAGATGTGCGTCGCCTCGGAGGTGACGCCGTTGAGCTCGAGGATGCGCAGGCCGACGCCGGCGCGGAACTGCTCCACCGACGGGGCACGCAGGTCGAATCGCCCGAAGTGGAAGCCGGCGAAGCGGCGGGCCAGGGCTTCGATGGCCGCCTCGAGCTCGGGCGTCCGGTGCTCGCCGCCGTCGAGGAAGACCGTCCCCCGGCAGTGATTGCCGATCTCGACGAGCTGGACGCGCTGCCCGGCTGCGGGGACCTCGTCGAGGCGCTCGAAATTCGCCTCGAGGTAGTAAGCGGCCATGCAGACGGCGCGGTCGTCGGCGAGGATCAGCTCCTCGAGGCGCCGCCGGCCGTCGCCGACGACCGCCGGGAAGCGTTTGGCGGTGATCGAGAAGATCCGGCCGCTCGTCTCGCCGGGGCGGCGGATGTAGAAGACGCCGAACTCCTCGCCGGGCACGTACTCCTGGACGATGAGCCGCCCCGTCGCGGCGGCGAGATAACTCTCGAGCTCGCCGTCGGATCGCACGACCGCGACGCCTCGGCCGCGTTCGCCGACGTCGGGCTTGAGAACGACGGGAAACTCCAGCCCCGCCGCCGCCAGAACGCTCCGCACGGCGGCGGGCCGGGCGTCCGGTTCGGCCGGCAGGTCGAGGCTCACGAAGCGGGCCACCGGCGCGCCGGCGAGCCCCTCGAGGATGCCGCTCTTCGACTCTTCGACGAAGCCGCCGGTGGGGATGCCGGGGTTGGCGGCGGTGAAGATCGTCAGATGGCGGTGGCGGATCCCCTGCCAGAGACCGTGCAGGACGACCGGCAGCTGGAAGAGCCAGGCCGGCCAGAACTCCCAGCGCGTGAGACGGCGCCAGCTCGACAACAGCAGGCGCCGTCCGCGCCAGGAGAACAGCGGCACGACGATGCGGGCGAAGACGAACGTGACGCCGAAGGCGGCCGCGAGCGCCGGCAGGGCGACGCGTTCGTAGGAGCGGAAGTGCGCCAGGACCGCACCGCCCGACCAGGCCGAGAGGCCGACCAGGAGCGGCGTCCACACCACCCCGGCGAGCAGCAGCGCGATCGCGACGCGGGCGAAGGGCGCGCGCAGGATGCCGGCGGCGAGAAAGAGCGGCAGGCGGCTGCCGGGGATGAAGCGCGAGGCGAGCACCACCTTCGCCCCCTGGGCCGTGAACCACTGTTCGCTGCGCTCCAGGGTGCGCGGCGAGACCACCCAGCGGAACGGAGCGCGTTCGAGGATCCGCGGGCCGAGCAGCCGGCCGGCGAGAACCAGCAGCAGGTCGCCGACGAAGATGCCGATCAGGCAGGCGAGCATCGCCGCCGGCAGCGAGATCTTCCCGTGCGAAGCCAGGAGGCCCGCCGCGACGCAGGTGAGGTCCTCGCTGACCAGCGTCGCCGCGGCGAGAAGGGCGCAGAGCAGGAGCTGCTGGCCGGCCGAGAGGGGGCCGCTCCCGCGTGCCGCTGCGGCCGGGTCGAGGCGATCGAGAGTGCCGAGGAACTTGCCTTCCCAGTCGTCGGCTGGCCGCTGCGCCGCCGGGCCCGGCTCCGGCGCCAGCGCCGTTGCCGCCCCGGGGAGAACGGCGCCGAGCGCGAGGCCGAGCAGCAGCGCCCCGGCGAGGGCTGCGCCGGTGGCGGCGCGGAGAGCGCCCGCAGGTTGGCGGAGTAGGCGGCCCGGCATGACGTCCCGTCGCCGCTCAGCCGCTCGCCGGCGCACCGGCGAGCGCCAATGTCGAGATCTCGGGCTCGCCGGCGCCGCAGGGAGAGCCGGCGAAGTAGGCCACGCGTATCGCCGCCGGCGTGCGCAGCACCTCGAGGTGGCTCACCGTCTCGGCGTCCTCCCGGTGCATGCAGACCGAGGTGGCCGACCGTTCCGGCAGATGGCTGCGGTGGAAACTCCGGAGCTCCTCGAGGCCCGAGGCCGCCCGCTCGGCACGTCGAGCGGTCCACAGCGCACTGCGCACCCGGGTGGCCTCCTGATCGCCGCGCGAGGAGGAGCAGAGGAGCCCCTCGGAGGTGGTGATCGGTTGCGTCGCCAGGCGTCGCCCGTCCCAGACCGCGCCGAGGGCGGTAGCCCCCGGCAGATCGGCGAAGAGCCGGAAGGGGGCGCACTCTGCCAGGTCCTGAGCGGCGAGGAGCGCCGCCAGCCCGGCGAGGTCGCGGGCCCCGACGAGCTCGGGGATCAGGCTGCCGCGGCTGCGTCGTCCGGGGCCCGGCGGCTGGCCGTCGACGCTGCGATTGAGCAAGGCCAGCACCAGGCCGCGCGCGGTGGCGGCGAACCAGGTGCCGCCCGAGTCGGGGTCGACCGGGGCGAGATAGGCGACGCCCGGCGCCTGGTGCACGAAGGGCGCCCGCCCGACGGCGCGGGTGCGGCGTTCATCGCGGTTGAAGAGAAAGTGGAACCGGTCGCCGGCGGTCAGCCAGGAAGCGGTACACATGGCGCCTGAGCCTGCCAGTACTTGAGCGTGGAGGGCGCGATCCCGAAGTCGTCCGGCACGGCGATCTCGAAGCGCTCGAGCAACACGGCGATCAGGGCGAAGTGATGCACGGTGTGGGAGAGCAGGAACTGGAGCTCTCGCCGCACCGTCGAGTGGCTCCACTGTTCAGCTTCGGCGCCGCCCGACTCGAGACGGATCTGGATCGGCAGCTCCATGAGGTCCTCCTCCATCAGGACCAGCTCGCCGGCGATCTCGCGCGTCCGCTCGCGGGCGAACTCGACGTCCGACTCGAGGCGCGCCTCGCGCTCGCGGGCGTCGTAGTCGACGCGGAAGTCGGGGAGCCCGGCGATGAAGGCGGAGTAGTGGTCGAGGACATGGCGCAGATGCGGACCCACGGTCTTGGCGTGTCGCGCCTCGGTGCGCGCGAACGCCGACTCCGGCAGGCGGCCGAGGAGCTCGATCGCCTGCTCGAGGCAGTGCAGGTTGGCGGCGACGACCGGGGCGGGGGAGTCCATGGAGGGTCGATGATCTCGTTGCCGGCGCCGCCGGTCAAGCCCGCGCCCGTGGCGCACCGCGGCTCGGCGCCCGGGTGGTTTATGCTGTGGAAGTTCGATGCGCGATCTTCCCCTGCCGTTTCCCCCCCGAAAACGCTTCGCGCTCTCCCTCGTCTGGATGCTCTGCCTGGCGGTGAGCGCCGGCGCCGCCGCACCGGCGGCCGGCCAGGCGGACGCCGGCAATCCGGCCGCTGCCGTTCCGCCCGAAGTCGTCCACCTTCGCCTGCAGTCGATTCTCCACCCGGTCGCCAAACAGTACCTGGTGGAGGCTCTGGAAGACGCCGACCGCAGCGGCGCGGCCCTGATCGTGATCGAGCTCGACACGCCGGGCGGCCTGCTCTCGTCGACCCGGGAGATCTCGACCGCGATGCTCGGGGCCGCGACGCCGGTCGCCGTCTACGTCGGGCCGAGCGGAGCCCAGGCGGCATCGGCCGGCTTCTTCCTCCTGATGGCTGCCGACTTCGCCGCCATGGCTCCGGGCACCAACACGGGAGCGGCGCACCCCGTCGGCGGACAGGGCGAGACGATCGAAGGGGTGATGGGACAGAAGGTCGAGCAGGACGCCGCGGCGACGATCCGCGCTCTCGCCGGCCGCCACGGCCGCAACGTCGCGCTGGCCGAGGACGCGGTGGTCAAGAGCCGCTCGTTCACCGATCAGGAGGCCCTGGCGCAGGGCCTGGTCGACGTCGTCGCCGCCGACATCCCGGAGCTGCTGCGGGCGCTCGACGGTCGCGCCTGCGGCAAGCTGGGTGCGACGACGGCGGGCGCCGCGGGCGGCAGCGGCGGTTCCGGGCATCTGCGGCTCGCCGGGGCGCGGGTGGTCGAGGTCGAGATGCCGCGGCTGCAGCGACTGCTGGCCGCCCTGGTGCATCCCAATATCGCCTATCTGCTGATGGCGATCGGCTTCTTCGGCATCTACTTCGAGCTCGCCCATCCGGGGGCGGTCCTGCCGGGGGTCGTCGGCGCGATCGCCCTGGTGCTCGGTCTCTACGCGCTGTCGGTCCTGCCGGTGAACTTCGCCGGCGCCGGGTTGATCCTGCTCGCATTGGTCTTCTTCGTCGCCGAGATCAAGGTGACCTCCTACGGCCTGCTGGCCGCGGGCGGTATCATCGCCCTCGTGCTCGGCTCCCTGCTGCTCTTCCGCGACGTCGACCCCGCGCTGCAGCTGTCGCGCGGCCTCATCGCCGCGACCGCGGGCATGGCCGCGCTGGTGGTCGGATTTCTCGCCGTCCTCGCCGCGCGGGCGCAGCGCGCGCCGGTCCACGCCGGCCATGCCGGACTGGTCGGCGAGGTCGGCCGGGCGCTCGGCGAGCTCGCTCCGGCCGGCCGGGTCTTCGTTCACGGAGAGATCTGGAACGCCGACGCGGAGGCTCCGGTCCATGCGGACCAGACCGTCCGTGTGATCGGCGTGGAAGGGCTGCGCCTGCGGGTACGGCCCGAGGAAAGGAACACCTAGTGCCTCCACAGTTCGCGGCTCTTCCGATCATCCTCATCGCCGTCGTCTTCGTCATCTCCCTGCTCCGGCTGTGGATCAAGGTGCTGAAGGAGTACGAGCGCGGGGTCGTCTTCCGCCTCGGGCGCGTGATCGCGGAGCCCAAGGGGCCGGGAATCTTCCTGCTCTACTGGCCGCTCGACCGGATGGTGACGATCTCGATGCGCACGGTGGTTCTCGACGTGCCGCCGCAGGACGTGATCACACGGGACAACGTTTCGGTGAAGGTCAATGCCGTCCTCTACTTCCGCGTCGTCGATCCGGTCCGTGCCGTCGTTTCGGTCGAGAACTACCTCTACGCCACCAGCCAGCTCGCCCAGACGACGCTGCGCTCGGTGCTCGGACAGGCCGAGCTCGACGAGCTGCTCTCCGAGCGCGACAAGTTGAACGAGCGCCTGCAGGAGATCATCGACCGTCACACCGATCCGTGGGGAATCAAGATCTCGATGGTCGAGGTGAAGCACGTCGACCTGCCGCAGGAGATGCAGCGCGCCATGGCTCGCCAGGCCGAGGCCGAGCGCGAGAAGCGCGCCAAGTTCATCCACGCCCAGGGCGAGCTCGACGCATCGAAGGCGCTCGGAGAGGCGGCGGACTCGATCTCGCAGAATCCGGTGACGCTGCAGCTGCGCTACCTGCAGACCCTCACGGAGATCGCCGCCGAGAACAACTCGACGATCATCTTCCCGCTGCCGATCGAGCTGCTGAAGTCGTTCTTCCCGAACTCGGCACAGAACAAGTAGATTCCGGAAGCCGAGAGCGAAAGCGGAGGAAGTCGTGGAATCGAGCGAATCACACGAGCCGAGCTACTACGAGGTCGCGCTCACCAACCGGCAGGTGCTGATCGCCTTCGTCGTGCTGCTGACCAGCATCGTCGCGGCGTTCCTCTCCGGAGTCTGGATCGGGCGGGGAGGGAGCTCGCCCGCGCGGCCGACGGCGGGGATCAGCGAGGCTGCGGCGCCCCCGGCCGATCCGCCGCTCGAACAGCTGAC
>CAZQTL010000212.1:0-6899 GCA_964595975.1 uncultured Thermoanaerobaculia bacterium
CGAAGAACGGCCCGGCGATCTCCCACTGGTCGCGCTTGCCGTCCGCCGTCAGCACGAACGCCCCCTTCTTCGTCCCTACCAGCACCCGGACTCCGCTCATGAGGATCTCCTCCCGCCTGCGCGCTTCGCAATGGGTCGCCGAATACTACGCAAACTGCGGCGAAGGGTTCAGCGGCTCAGCAGGCGAGGGCTCGCGTCCTGTTCCGGGTGTGCGGCCCGGTCGCCGGTCAACCGCGGCGGAAGACCCTCGAGCCGCAAGCGCGCGGTCACGCAGGTCGCATGCCCATGCGGTACCGCCGGCGCGAAGGCGCTGCCAGGCTCCCTGCCTGAACTTGGTCCATGGGGAACAGGAGAGCTGCGATGCGGATGCGGATGCTGGCTGCCCTAGTGCTCGTCGGGATTGCCGTCCCCGCTTCGGCGGTGAGCCGTCGGGCGTTCGTCACTTCGATCACCGGCAGCGGAGATATCTCGACCTGGCCGGGGGCGAGCGGCGCGACGGTGCTCGACAAGGCGGACGCGGTTTGCCGGGCGCGGGCTGCAGCGGTGCTGCCGAGCCCGCTGCCGAACGCGGCGACCTATCGCGCCTGGATCTCGACTGGGGCGACGGATGCGTATTGCCATGTGCAGGGTCTCTCCGGCAAGAAGGACACCGGCTGCGGTGGCGGCACTCCATCCGGCGGCGGACCCTGGTATCTGGCCAACGGCATCACCGCGTTTGCGGCGAAGCTCGAAGAGCTGGTGGATCCGCCTTTCGCCGTCTATCGACCTCTCTTCCTGGACGAGAACGGCGACGAGGTCGTCGAGGGCTGGCTCCTGACCGGTACGTTCTTCTCCGGTACGACCGTACCCGACCGGACCTGTTCGGACTGGACGAGCGCTTCCTCGGGACTGCAGCTCTCGGCCGGCAACTCGAGCGCTTCGGCCTACCAGTGGAGCGGCAATGCTCTGATCGGTTGCGATCAGCCACTCCACCTGCTCTGCCTGGAACCCGGCACGGGTACCGGCCCGGGCCTCTCGTGGATTCCGGGCGCGATCGTCTTCATCAGCTCCGCCACGGGCAACGGGAACTTCGCGACCTGGCCCGAAGCCGACGGCCTCGACGGCCTGGCCGGCGGCGACCGCATCTGCCAGAACCTCGCCGCCGCCGCTCACCTCCCGGGGCCGGATTCGTTTCTCGCCTGGCTGTCCGCGCCGCCGGTGGACGCCGCGGACCGCATTCTCACCAACGGGCCTTTCCGCCGGCTCGACAGCTTTCCGATCGCCTTCTCCAAGCCCGATCTGCTCGACGGCATCGCGTCGAACAGCCTTCACGTCGACGAGAACGGCATCTACCTCACCGAGAAGGGGGAGACCTGGACGGGAACCGACGCCCTGGGCCAGGCGGTGGCGGACAACTGCAGTGACTGGACCTCGAGCTCGAGCGGAGACTTCGGCCGCGAAGGCCTGGGCGACCGCGCGCGGACCGGTTTCTGGTCCGACTGGGCGAACAGCCTCTGCCACCATGTGTCGCATGTCTACTGCTTTTCGAATCGTGTCGTCCTCTTCTGGGACGGCTTCGATGCCACCGGCGACCCCTCCCGCTGGTCGTCGGCGGTGGGCGCCGTCCCCTGATCCGGCTCCTGGCACGCTCCGTGTAATCTCCTCGCCGAGGAGACCGGAACGAGTCGCCGCCTCCTGATTTCGGGAGATGGCTCCCGAAAGCGACCGCCAGACTCGTTCCAGGGGGATCCGATGAGGTACTCGGGGGAGAGATCGGTCGTCAAGGGGGCGCTCGCGGGCTGCGTCGGCCTTCTGGCGGCCCTGTCCGTCGTCGCATCCTGGGCGCAACCGCCCATGCCGGAGGGCGTGCCCGGCGAGCGGGCGCGGGCGGTGGTCGAGATCCTGACCGGCCCGGCGGGCGATGCGGCGGCGATCGAGCCGCTGGTCGCGGCGAACTGGGCCGCGTCCGCCCTCACCCAGCGCCCGGCTGCCGAGCGGGCGAAGGCGCTCGCCGGCGTGCGGGTCGATCTCGGCAGCGCCGAACTGGTGCGGATCGAGCGCCGGAGCGAGAACGAGCTGGCGCTGATCTTTCGCGCGCAGGCCAAGGGCCTCTGGCTGACCGTCGGCCTGAAGCTCGAGCCGCAGCCGCCGCGCGGAATCCTCTCGGCATCGATGGAGCTCGACTCGAATCCGCCGGCGGGGACGGCGGAGGCGGCGGGGCCGAAGCTCACGGCGGAGCAGGCGCTCGCCCAGGCGTCGACGCGCATCGACGCGCTGGCGGCCGCCGACGACTTCGCGGGTGTCGTGCTGATCGCGCGCGATGGCGCGGTGGCGCTCGAGAAAGCAGCCGGCAGAGCGGACCGCGAACGCGGGGTCGCCAACGGCCCGGCGACCCGGTTCAACATCGGCTCGATCAGCAAGGCGTTCACCCAGGTGTTGATCGCCCAGCTCGCGGCCGAAGGACGGCTGTCCCTCGATGACAAGCTCATCCGGCACCTTCCGGACTACCCCGACCGGTCGATCGCCGAAAAGGTGACGCTGCAGCAGTTGCTCGCTCACCGCTCGGGGCTGGGCGACATCTTCAACGAGCGCTACACGCCGGCGGCGGCCGCCAGGCTGCGCTCACTCGCCGACTACCTGCCGCTGTTCGCCGGCAAGCCGCTCGAGTTCGAACCCGGCACGGCGCAGCGCTACTCGAACGCCGGCTACGTCGTGCTCGGACTGGTGGTCGAGCGCCTCACCGGCAAGCCCTTCGCCGAGGCCGCGCGCGAGCGCATCTTCGCTCCGGCGGGGATGTCGGCCTCGGGCTGGTTGGCGCGGGACGCCCTGCCGGCCGACGCCGCGATCGGTTACACCCGCGAAGGCTGGCAGGGGGAGCGTGAAGCGCCGGGCCCGGCTCCGGCCGGCAGCCGGCCGAAAACGCCGCTCCCGCCGCGGCACTCGAACGCTCTCGCTCTGCCCGCCATCGGCAGCTCCGCCGGCGGCAGTTACTCCACGGCGCGCGACCTGCTCGCCTTCACCCGCGCGTTGGCGACCCACCGCGTCGCCGGACCGGAGCGCTTCGCCCAGCAGGGCGGGCTCGGCATCGCCGGCGGCACCGCGGGGGCGAACGCCGTGCTCGAGGCGGATTTCGAGCCCGGCGGCTGGACGGTCATCGTGCTGGAGAATCTCGATCCGCCGGCGGCCGAAGCGCTCTCGCGCGAGCTCCGGGCGCTGCTCGACAGGATCGGGCCCGAGGCCGGCGCCGCGCGCTGAGCGCGCAGCCTCAGAGATAGCCGAGCGCGCGCAGCTGGCGTTCCGTCTCCCGCGCCGCCTCGAGCGCGGCGGTGGGAGCGGGGCTGGCGGCGGCGAGCGCGCGCCGGAGCGCCGCGGCGGTGCGCCGGTCGCTGGCCGAGAGGTCGGCCGTCTCGCCCGGGTCCTGCGCGAGATCGAACAGCCGCAGGCTCCCCGTCTCTTCGTTCACCATCAGCTTGTGGCCGCCGTCCACCGCGGCGCGCCAGCCGGCGAAGGCGCTCGTCTGCAGGCGCTCCGGCGCCTGCGTCCCGGTCTCGATCTGCGGCCGCAGCGATCGTCCCGAAAACGCCCCCTGCGCGGCGGGCACGCCGGCCAGGTCGAGCAGCGTCGGCAGGATGTCGAGATTCTGCGACAGCGTGTCGCGAACCGCGCCGCGCGGCAGGCCCGTGCCGGCGACGATGAGCGGCGTGCGGATCTCGGTGTCGAACAGCGAGCGGCAGTGGGCGAGGGTGCCGTGCTCGAGGAAGCTCTCGCCGTGATCGGCGGCGAGCAGGACGATCGCGCCCCGCGGCGGCGCCATGCGCTCGAATGCCGCGACCATCTCGCCGATGCGCGCGTCGACCCAGGCGATCTCGTCGTCGTAGAGGTCGATCCAGTGGGCGATGTCTTCGGCGTCCACTCCGGCCGGTTCGCCGCGGTCGAGACGGGCGGCGGCGGCGTGCGACTCGCCGGCACGCACCTCCGGTTTCAGGCCGCGCCCGGAGCCTGGCCGCGCGAAGCGCTTCCGCCCCTTGCCGGGGGCCCGGTACGGGCCGTGCGGGTCGATGTAGTGCAGCAGGAGAAAGACCGGCTCGCCGGTGTGATGACCCGCGAGCGCGCCGAGCGCGCGCTGATTGACGCAGCGCGCGTCCTGCCACAGGCACTCCTCGTCGAAGAGATCGAAGCCGCGGTCGAAGCCGCCGGCGCGATTGAAGTTGGTGGGCCGCTTGCGCACGATGGGACTGGCCGAGAAGGCGGCGGTGATGTAGCCCGCGGCGTGCAGCAGCTCGGGCAGGGAGGCGACGTTCGCCGGAATGCTCATGTCTCCCAGCGGTTGACCGAAGAAGGTCTCGACCGGCTGCGAGGTGAGCAGCGAATTCATCGACGGGAAGGTGCACGGCGCCTGCGCGCGATGGCGGTCGAAGCGCACCCCGCGCGCGGCGAGCGCGTCGATCTCCGGGGAGGTCTTGCGCGGATAGCCATACGACGACAGGTGGTCGGCGCGCAGCGTGTCGACGACGATCAGGAGGATGTTCGGCCGGCTGGCGGCGCCGGTGGCGGCGGGAGGCGCGGCCGGCGCCGTGTTCTCGGCGCGCGGGGCGCAGGCCAAGATGAACAGGGAGAGGGCGGCTGAAGCGCGATCGCGGAAGCGAAAACTCATCGGGAAGGAGAGCCTAGCGCGCCCGGGGGCGCGGGATAGTATTCCGCCGCCGGCGAAGTCCCGGAATCCAGGAGGAGCGATGGCGAACGATACGCAGTGGTACGTGGCGGTGAACGGGCAGCAGGAGGGGCCGCTGTCGGCCGAAGAGATCGCCGGTCGGGTGCGCGCGGGGCGGCTCGACCGCAATGCGCATGTGTTCTCCGCCGGGATGAAGAACTGGACGGCCATCGGCTCGGTGCCGGAGTTCGCCTCGGCCTTCGGCGGAGCCGCGGCTGCGCCTCCACCTCCTCCTCTGGGCATCGCCGGCAGGGGGCGGATGCACGACATCGACTTCGAGGTCTTCGGCGAGGAGATGCAGTATGTCGAGATCACCCTCGATCCGCAGGAGGCGTGCGTCGCCGAGGCCGGAGCCTTCTTCTACATGGACCCGGCGATCGAGATGGAGACCATCTTCGGCGACGGCTCGCAGCAGAGCGAAGGCGGCGACTTCTTCGGCAAGCTCCTCTCCGCGGGCAAGCGCGTCCTCACCGGTGAGTCGCTCTTCACGACGGTCTTCTCCAATCGCGGCGGCGCGCGGCAGAAGGTCGCCTTCGCGGCGCCCTATCCCGGCAAGATCGTGGCGTTCGACCTCAAGCAGCACGGCGGGCAGATGCTCTGCCAGAAGGACGCCTTCCTGTGCGCGGCGAAGGGCGTCTCGCTCGGCATCGCCTTTCAGAAGAAGCTCGGCGCCGGACTGTTCGGCGGCGAGGGGTTCATCCTGCAGAAGCTCGACGGCGACGGTCTCGCCTTCCTGCACGCCTGCGGCACGATCCACGAGCGCGAGCTGGCCGCCGGCGAGACGTTGCGCGTCGACACCGGCTGTCTGGTCGCCTTCGAGCCGCGGGTGAACTACGACATCCAGATGGTGAAGGGCGTGAAGACCTTCCTCTTCGGCGGCGAGGGCCTCTTCTTCGCCACCGTCACCGGCCCTGGCAAGGTGTGGCTGCAGTCGCTGCCGTTCTCGCGTCTGGCGGCACGGGTCGTCGCCGCTTCAGGGCTGGCCCGTGGCCGTCGCGAAGAGGGCTCGGTGCTCGGTCCGCTGGGGAATCTGCTCGACGGAGACAGCTAGGGAGCCGGCGGAGGCACCGGCCGAGGCTCCGCGGGCTCTGCGGCATGCGGAGGCTCGAGGGGCTGTGGCCGGTGGTCTTCACGGCCAGGCCGCGTCGGTCCCGCCTCCGCGTCCTGCGTCGTCTCCGGGAGCGCGGAGGCTCCGAGCAGGAGCCAGGCTGCGGTCCACTGGGTGGGGGTCTGCCGGTTGGCTGTACGCACGTGGGAGCTCCCTCGGAATTCAGCAATCACTCTCTCCTCTTCGAAGCGGAGAAAGGCCCCGGCAGGGGACAGGCGCCAGGAGTTAGAATCGCCAGATCATGGCCGCCCTCGAGATCCGCAAGACCTACAAGCTCTACGTCGGCGGCGAGTTCGTGCGCTCGGAGTCGGGACACTACGACGAGGCGCTCGACGCCCGGGGCCGGCATCGCGCGAACCTCTGCCGCGCCTCGCGCAAGGACCTCCGCGACGCGGTGCTCAAGGCGCGGGGAGCGCAGGGCAAGTGGGCCGGACAGAGCGGCTACCTGCGGGGGCAGATCCTCTACCGCATGGCCGAGATGATGGAGAGCCGGGTGCCGGCGTTCGAGGCGGCGCTCCGCGGCTCGGGGGCGACTGCCGCCGCGGCGCGTCGCGAGGTCCGCGACACGATCGACCGCATCGTCCATTTCGCCGGCTGGTCGGACAAGTACCAGGCGCTGTTGTCGTCGGTGAATCCGGTCGCTTCGTCCTACTTCGATTTCTCGCTGCCGGAGCCGACCGGCGTCGTCGGCATCGTCGCGCCGGAGCGGCCGGCTCTCCTCGGTCTCGTGTCGCACGTGCTGCCGGTCATCGTCAGCGGCAACAGCTGCGTCGTGCTGTTGTCCCCGAGCGACCCGATCCCGGGGCTCGAATGGGCCGAGGTGCTGGCGACGAGCGATCTACCGGGCGGGGTGGTGAATCTGCTCTCCGGCCCGCGCTCCGAGACCCTGCCGCACCTCGCGCGCCACATGGACGTCAACGCCCTGGCGCTCGCCGGGTTGCCGCGCGAGGTCGAGATCGAGACCCGCAAGGACGCCGCGGTGAACGTCAAGCGCGTCGCCGGCTACGCCCTGGCCGACTACTCCGCCGCGAACACCGAGAAGCTCGACCTCATCCGCGCCTTCACCGAGACCAAGACCACCTGGCATCCCGTCGGCTGGTA
>CAZQTL010000213.1:0-6838 GCA_964595975.1 uncultured Thermoanaerobaculia bacterium
CGGGCATGTCGACCACCACTTGCAGCTCGCTCTTGTTGTCGTGCGGCAGCATCTTCACCGCCGCGATGCGCAGCGGGAAGAGCGCCGTCGAGGCGACGAGCAGCACGGCGACGACGCCGAGCAGCGCCCAGCGCCGGGCGCGCTTCTCGAGCAGCGGCCGGAACAGCCGCTGGTAGATGCGGTGGAGGCGGTCCTCCTGCAGGGTCTCCTCGGCGAGCGTGTCGGGCAGCGCGCTACCCTGGGCCAGCTTGCGCTCGGCGAGCTCCGTAGCGTGCTTCTTGAACAGGCGGTAGGTGAGCCAGGGGGAGACCACGAAGGCGACGATCAGCGAGAACAGCATCGCCGCCGAGGCGTTGATCGGAATCGGCCGCATGTACGGACCCATGAGACCGGAGACGAAAGCGAGCGGCAGCAGGGCGCCGATGACCGTGAAGGTGGCCAGGATCGTCGGGTTGCCGACCTCGTCGGTGGCGTGAATCGTCGCCTGGCGCGGATTCGTCCACCCCAGCTGGTAGTGGCGGTGGATGTTCTCGACCACGACGATGGCGTCGTCGACGAGGATGCCGATGGCGAAGATGAGCGCGAAGAGCGTGACGCGGTTCAGCGTGTAGCCGAAGAGGTAAGAGGAGGCGAGCGTCAGCGCCAGGGTCACCGGCACGGCGACCGCCACGACCACCGCCTCGCGACGACCCAGCGCGACGGCCATGAGCAGGACGACCGAGATCGTCGCCAGGCCGAGATGATTCATCAGCTCGGACGACTTCTCGTCGGCGGTGGCGCCGTAGTCGCGGGTCTTGGTGACTTCGACGTTGCCGGGGACGACCGGGCCGCGGAGTCGCGCCAGGAGGGCATCGAGCTCTTCGACCAGCTGCACGGCGTTGGTGCCCGGCTTCTTGGCGACAGCGAGGGTGACCGCCGGGGTATCGAGGCCGGCAGGCAGGTTCTTCTCCGCGCCCGCCGCCCCGCCGGTCATCCAGACATACTGCACCGGCTCGTCGGCGCCGTCGGCGACCGTCGCCACGTCGCGCAGGTACACCGGCCGGCCCTCGTAGACCGCCACCACCGCGCCGCCGACCTCGTCGGCACTGTGGAAGCGGGCCCCGACCTCGACCTCGGTCTCGACGTCGCCGGTGGCGAAGGAGCCCGCGGGCACCTTCCAGTCGAGCCCGGAGAGCGCCTGGTAGATCTGCAGCACCGAGACCCGGTGAGCGGCCAGCCGCTCGCGGTCGAAGCGCACGGTGAGCGCCCGGCGGACGCCACCCAGCACCGACACCTGGGCGACCTGCGGGTGGCGCACGAGCTCGGAGCGCAGCTCCTGCGCCACCTGCCGCAGCTCCATCGGGCTCGCCGAGGTCGACCAGAGGGTATAGCCGACGACCGGCACGTCGTCGATGCCGCGTGGCACGACCAGCGGCGGGGTGGCCCCCGGCGGCAGTTTTCCGGCCTGTTCGGCGAGCTTCGTGTGCACGGCGAGCGCGGCCCGGTCCGGGTCGGTGCCGACCTTGTAGCGCACGATCAGCATGCCGCCGGAAGGCTGCGAGGTGGAGTAGACGTGCTCGACCCCCGGGATCTCGAACAGCGCCTTTTCGAGCGGCGAGACCAGGCGGCGTTCGACCTCGTCGGCGTTCGCCCCCGGCAGCTGGACGAAGACGTCGACCATCGGCACCTTGATCTGCGGCTCCTCCTCCCGCGGCGTCACCAGGACGGCGAAGCCGCCGAGCAGCAGCGAGGCGATGACCAGGAGAGGCGTCAGCTTCGAGTCGAGGAAGGCGGCGGCGACGCGGCCGGCGAAGCCGGGACCGGCGGTCTGGGCGCTGGCACTCACGGCTGGGCGTCCTCGAGCGGGTCGATGCGCGCGCCGGCGGGCGGCGCGACGGCGAGGCCGAGGGCGACCGACTCCCCGCCGGCGAGACCGGAGAGGATCTCGACCTGCTCCCCGGCGCCATCCGCTGTCGCGCTGGCGCCGACCGTCACCACGCGCGACTGCGCGTGCCCGGCGCTGTCGCGCACCACGACCAGGGTGAGTCCGCCGCTCTCGACGAGAGCGGCACGCGGGACGGTCACCGTGTCGCGCCGCTCGGCGGCCAGGAATGCCCGTCCGGCGGCGCCTGCGGGAAGATCGAGCGCCGGCAGATCGATCTCGACGGTGTAGCTGTGCGAGACCGGATCGGGCCCCGGGCTGATCTCGGTGAGACGTCCGCCGATCTCGCCGAGGTCGGGCCGGGCATCCAGAGTGACGGCGATGGACTGCCCGAGCGCGAGCCCCGCCGTCCGGGCGACGGTCTCGGGGACGGCGACGGCGAGCCGCCGGCCCACGCTCGACTCGATCGTCACCAGTGGCCGGCCGGGGGCGGCGAGATCGCCGACTTCGACCAGCCGCGCGGCGACGCGGCCGGCGAACGGCGCGACGACGCGCGATTCGCGCGCCACCGAGCTCGCCGAGTCGACGGCGCCGCGCGCCTGCTGCACCGCGCCGGCGGCCTGCTGGTACTGCATGCGCGCCATGTCGAGCTCGAGCTCGGAGGCCGAGTGAGTCGCCGCCAGGGCTTCGAAGCGCTCGAGGTTGCGCTTGGCCAGCGTCAATGCGGCCTCGGCCTGTGCCAACCCGCCCTGGGCCTGCGAGACCTGGCCCTGGGCGGCGGTCGGGTCGATCGAGACCAGCGCCTGGCCGGCGGCGACGGTGTCGCCGAGTTCGACATGGACGGCGGTGACCATCGCCATGACGCGGGACGACACGGCGGCCGATCGCTCGGCGACGACGGTGCCGGCGAAACCGGTGCGCGAAGCGGCGGCGAGGCGGGAGGCGACCGCCAGCCGGGCGGCGACCGGCGCAGGTTCGCTCGGCCGCGCAGCTTCGTGCGAGCCGCCGCAGCCGGCGAGAGAGAGCGCTGAGCTCAGGCTCAGGGTGAGCGTCAGGGAACGGAGGGAGCGACGTCGTGTCATGGGTCGGGGCTCTTTCAGGATCGGGGGGTCGAAGGGCTCAGGACGGTTTCCGGTGCCAGGCCGGCGGCCAGGGCGAGGTGCAGGTGGGTGAGCCAGGCGTCGGCGCGCGCCACCAGCTCGCGCATCTCCGCCTCCCGCTGAGCGGTGGCGGCATCGAGCAGGTCGATCGACTTGACGACGCCGGCGCGGAAGCGATCTTCGACGATCCGCACGGTCTCGGCGGCGGCGGCCAGGGCGGCTGCGGCGGTGCGGCGCCGCTCCAGGGCGACGGCCGCGGCCTCGAAGGCCTGCTTGGTCTCGAGCTCGACGCCGGCCGAAAAGCGCTCGACGTCGGCGCGGCCAGCTGCGGCGTCGGCTTCGGCGGCGGCGATCGCGGCGCGGCGCCTGCCGCCGTCGTAGATGTCGAAGCTGGCGAGCGCGGCGATCGTCGTCGAGTCGCCGTGGCTGCCGAACAGGACGTCGTCGACGAGATCGTGCCGCGCCACCAGGCCGATGCGCGGCCACAGGCCGCCGCGGACCGCCTGGGCTTCGAGGTCGCCTGCCGCGAGGAGCTTGCGTGCCGCCGCGAGGTCGCTGCGCGCCGCCGAGTTGGCGAGCCAACCGGAGCGCTCCTCGGCGAGCGGCGGCGGATCGGCGAGCGCGTCGAGGTCGTAGCGCGTGTCGAGCGGCTCGCCCAGCCGGAACGCCAGATTCGACTCGGCGGTCCGGGCATTGCCGCGCGCTTCGGCGAGCAGGTCGTCGAGGCGCGCGAGCTCGACCTCGGCGCGCAGCAGATCGGACCGCACGAGCATCCCCTGCGCGGCATAGGCGCGGGCGAGCTCGACATGGGCGGCGACGGTCTCGCGCGACCGCTCGAGCAGCGCCGCAGCCTCGCGTGCCTGCGCCAGCCGGATCCAGGCCTCGGCGGCGGCGACGGCGGCCTGGTCGCCGGTGCGTCCGGCGCTGGCTCCGGCGGCTTCGGCGGCGAGGCGCGCCTGGTCGAGCCGCGTCGAGAGCTCGCCGCCGGTCCAGATCGGCACCTCGACCTCGAGGCGAGTGATCGCGGTCGACAGCGGATCGGGGTTGTTGGGGTCGCCGCTGACGAAGTCGGGGAAGGAGAAGCGCTCCTGGTTGAGCAGGAGGCCGAAGGCGTCGGCGGGGGAGTCGGTGCGGATCCACTGTTCGGAGATCCGGACCTGCGGCAGCCGGTAACCGGCCGCCTGTTGGACCCGGGCTTCGGCGGCGCGCTGGCGGGCGGCGGCGACCGTTGTCTCGCGGGCCTGCAGACGCCCGCGATCGAGCGCACCGGCGAGTGACAACGTCTCGTCCGCGAAGAGGGCCGGCGTGAGAGCCGTGGCGAGGAGCAGGACGGCGACGAGGGACAGGTACATCAATCGATAAATAACCATACAGCGATAAAGTAATGCAAGCCATCGTCGGCCGTCAAGCCCCCCTGGGGGAGGTCTCTACCCTTTGCGCCGGGGACGAGGCCGGCGTTCGGCCGGGGCGGTCGTCGGATCGAGCGGCCAGGAGTGCCGCGGATAGCGCGCGGCGAGCTCCTTGCGGACTTCGGAGTAAGTCGTCTTCCAGAAGCTGGTGAGGTCGGCGGTGACCTGCTGCGGGCGGCCGCTCGGGGCGAGCAGATGCAGCAGCACCGGCACCCGGCCGCGCGCCAGCCGCGGCGTCTCGGCCAGGCCGAAGAGCTCCTGGATCCGCGCCGCGAGCACCGGCTGCGCCGGATCGGAGTAGTCGAGGCGGATCGAGTTGCCGGAGGGGACGGGCAGGCGCTCCGGCGCCTCGCGGTCGAGCGCCGTCCGCTGGGCGTGGCTGAGCGTGCCGAGGAGCGCCTCCCGCCAGGGGGCGCGGCGGAGCTCTTCGAACGACTTTGCCGAGCCGGTCAGAGAAGCAAGAAGCTCGGTAAAGGTGGTGAGGTTCGGTTCGGGGAGGGCGAGGTCTGGGCAGTAGCGGTGCAGGAAGCGCAGTCGGGCGAGCAGGGAGTCCCATTCCTTGTCGTCGCGCGGTAGGACATCGTCGATCCTGCTGGCAGCGGTCTCCGCGAGCAAGGCGAATGCGGCCTCGCGATCGGGGCTCGGGACTTTCTTGTCGTCGAGTACCAGGTCGTCGAAGGTGGTGCGGTGGTGGGCGACGATGCGTTGGCGCTCCTCATCGAATTCAAGGACCGTCTCTTCGCGCATTCGCTCGCCAGGGAGCCATTCACGTTCGACCGCCGAAGCGACTCGCACCAGCGCTTCGGAGCGCGGGCCGGTGCGGTCGTCGAGGCTCACGCAGACGAAGAGCTCGGCCTCCTTCACGCTGCTCTCGCGCGCCAGGCGCACGCCGCGCCCACCGATCATCACGGCACGATCGCTCCCCGGCTCACGTCGGCGCGCCAGGCGGTCTGCCCAGGCGGCGAAGATCGCGCGCTGCAGTCTCTCTTCGCGCTCCGCTTCCCAGGCCGGCGAAGGACCACGGAGACCGGACCCTCCGGCGGCAGAGCGGCGGAGAGAGTCGAGGAGCGCATCCCTTGTTCGCAACAGTGTCGAGGAGGACGAGGATCTAGCCGAGCGCAGCGAGTCGAGTTTGGTCAGCAGGTCGGAATGAGAAGAGGTGCGAGACCCGGAGACGCGGTCCTCGGCCCTCGCCGTCGGATCGCGGTCGGAGAGCAATGCCGCCACGAGCGCGGCGTCCTCGGCGACCCCGAGGCGCTCGCCCTCGAGGACGAGGAGCGCCAGCCGCGGGTGGAGCGGAAATTCGGCAAGCTTCCGGCCGAGTGGCGTGATGCCGTCGCTGACCGTTGGACCGGTCGCACCGAGGCGCCGCAGAGTGGCCTCGGCGGTCGCGAGCGCCGCCTCGTCGGGGGCCTCGAACCAGGGGAATGCCTGGAGATCGCGCTCCCCCCAGGCGGCGAGCTGCAGGGCGGTCCACGCGAGGTCGGCGCGGCGGATCTCGGGGCGGCTGCGCTCCTGCATGCCGCGCTGCTCGTGTTCGGTCCACAGACGGAGGCACCAGCCGGGAGCCTGCCGGCCGGCGCGGCCGGCGCGCTGCTCGGCCGAGGCGCGTGAGATGCGGGTGAGCGCCAGGCGCTCGAGGCCGGTGGCGGGGTCGGCGCTGCTCTCTTTCACCCAGCCGGAGTCGACGACGCCGGTGACGCCGTCGACGGTGATCGAGGTCTCGGCCACGTTCGTCGTCAGGACGACCTTGCGCCGCGCGCCCGGACGCAGAACCCGATCTTGCGCGTCGGACGGGAGATCGCCGTAGAGCTGCACGACCGCCAGGTCGCGTTCGCTCGCCAGCCCTTCGAGCGCCTCGGCGGCGCGGCGGATCTCGGGAACTCCGGGGAGGAAGACCAGCAGGTCGCCGGCCGTCGCGTCGAGACCCCGGCGGACTCCGCGTGCCGTGAGCGTGGCGAGGGGCGTGTCGAGCGGCGGCGCCTCCAGATAGTCGAGAGCGATGGGGAAGAGCCGCCCGGCGCTGGTCACCACCGGCGCATCGAGAAAGGCCGCCAGGCGCTCGCCGTCGAGCGTCGCCGACATCGGCAGGAGCCGGAGCTCCGGCCGCGCCTCGAGCTGCACGCGACGGACGAGCGCCAGCGACAGGTCAGCGAAGAGCGAGCGCTCGTGAAACTCGTCGAACAGCACCGCGCCGATCCCGTCGAGGAACGGATCGCGCTGCAACCGCTGGACGAGGATCCCCTCGGTGACGAAGAGGATGCGGGTGTCGCGGGTGAAGTTGCGCTCGAAGCGGATCTGCCAGCCGACCTCGCGTCCGAGGGTCCAGCCCTGTTCTTCGGCGATCCGCCGGGCGGCCGGCCGGGCGGCGCTGCGGCGCGGCTCGTGCACGAGGATCTGCCCCGAGCCGGCGCTGCCTGAATCCGCGAGGGCCGGCGGCACGCGCGTCGTCTTGCCGGCGCCGGGCG
>CAZQTL010000214.1:0-6793 GCA_964595975.1 uncultured Thermoanaerobaculia bacterium
AGGCCGATGAACGGCCACATCGCGGCGAAGATCTCCTCGATCGTGATCTCCGGCGGCGCCACGCCCTTCAGGTAGAACGCCGCCGGCGCGAACGGCGGCGACAGGTAGGCGATCTGCATGCTGACGTTGAAGACGATCCCGAACCAGATCGGGTCGAGGCCCATGCCCTTGATGATCGGCAGGAAGATCGGGATGGTGAGGAACATGATCCCGATCCAGTCGATGAACGCGCCCAGCACCATGAACACGACGACCATCACCGCGAGCGTGCCCGCCATGCCGAGATCGAGACCGACGAAGCCGCTCTGCAGGAACTGGATGCCGCCGATCGCGTTGTAGACGCCGACCAGGCCGTTGGTGCCGAAGACGAGCCAGATGACCACGCCGCAGGACAGCATCGTCTGCTTGAGCGACTTGACGACGAGCACCCGGGTGAGCTCGCCGCGGACCGCGGTGGCCGCCAGGATGCCGACCACGCCGAGCGCCGCCGATTCGGTGATCGACGCGACGCCGAAGTAGATGCTGCCCAGCATCGCGAAGGCGACGCCGACCGGCAGCGCCACGCCCTTGAGCAGCACGAGCTTGCGCCGGACGGAGAGGTCGCGCTCGGCGGGCGGGGCGATCGGCGCCATCGACGGATCGAGCCGGCAGCGCACGACGATGTAGGCGACGTAGACCGCGGCGAGCAGCAGGCCGGGCACGACCGAGGCGAGAAACAGGTGCGCGATCGAGACGTTCGCCGTCAGCCCGTAGAAGATCAGGATGATGCTCGGCGGGATCATCGTGCCGAGCGACCCGCCGGCGCAGATCGTGCCGATCGCGAGCTTGCGCTCGTAGCCCAGTCGCAGCATCTGCGGCAGCGCGATCAGACCGAGCAGGACGATCTCGCCGCCGATGATGCCGGTGGTCGAGGCGAGGATCACGCTCACCACCATCGTCATCACGCCGACGCCGCCGGGCAGGCGGCCCGCCCAGACGCGGAACGCCGAGAACAGGTCGCGGGCGATGTTCGAGCCCTCGAGCAGCGCCGCCATCAGCACGAACATCGGCACCGCGACCAGCGTGTAGCCGTTGAGGAGTTCGTAGGTCCGCGCGGCGAGCAGCGATAATCCCCCCGGCCCGAACTGCCAGAGCGCGAGCACGGTGGCGACCGCGCCGGCCGCGAACGCGAACGGCACCCCGGCGACGAGGAGCCCGAGCATCGCCGCGACGACGACCAGCGAGATCGTGCCGATGTCCATCGTCGTCGCGACCGGAGCGCCCGCTTCAGCGCGGAGCGTCGCGCGCGGTGGCGCGGGCGAACAGCACGATCAGGAACACGAAGCAGCAGAGGGCGATCAGCCCGTTCATGAACGGCGGGATCGGGACGTCCCAGGCGCGCCCGGTCCGTTCGGGCGCCCAACGGCCGTCCTCGAACTTCCAGCCGGTCTCGATCGCGCGCACCGCGAAGGCGTAGGCGAGTCCGCCGAGGTAGATCGCGCCCGAGACGACCGACAGGACCGCGCAGGCCGCCTGGGTCCGCGGCCCGGACTTGTCGACGAGCGCCGAGATGCGCAGGTGCGCGTCGCGCCCGGCCGCGTACGGCCCGCCGAACGCGAACGCCACCGCGCACAACGCGATCGACAGCTCGTGGACCCAGGCGGTCGGCGAGCCGAAGGCGTAGCGCATCACCACCTCGAAGGTCGTGATCACGACCACGACCGCGAAGCCGACCGCGATCGCGTCCCCGGTCCCGTCGACCGCCCGGCGCAGCGCCGCCCTCATCGCCCCCCCCGATCCGCGGTCAGATCAGGTTGTTCTTCTTCATGAACGCCTTGTGCGACTCGACGATCCGGGCGGTGATCGCGTTCTTCTTGCCCCAGTCGTCGAAGACGGTCAGCGCGAGCGCGCGGAAGCGGACCTGGTCCTCGGGCGGCAGCTCGGTCATCGTGATGCCCATCTGCTTCGCCTTCTCCACCGCGTCCTTCTCGTTGGCCGTGAACACCGCGCGCTGCTTTTCGCTGAAGTCGGCGAGCGCCTCGACGAACTTCTTCTGGTTCTCGGGGGAGATCGTCTTCCAGCGGGCTTCCGATACCGAGACCTCGGTGGTCGGCATCGAGTGGCGGGCGAAGACCGAGTACTTGGCGCTGGTGTGGATGCCGGTGCTGATGTTGATCGCCATGCCGGCCATGTCGGCACCGTCCAGCACGCCGGTCTGAAGCGCGTTCGCGACCTCGGGGAACGGCAGCGTGACGATGCTCGCGCCGACCCGCTTCATCAGGTCGCCGGCGAGTCCCTCGGGCATGCGCAGCTTCACGCCCTTGTAGTCGTCCAGCCGGTTGATCGCCTTGCGCATCGGCATCCACTCCGGCGGCCAGTAGACCGGGCCGACGTAGAAGAGGCCGTACTGCGCGTAGAGCTGGCGCGCGAGCGCGAGTCCGCCACCCTCGGTGAACCAGCGGTCGCGGATGACCGGGTCCGGATACGCCGAGAGCGTGTCACCCAGCACGGCGAATCCCGGGTCCTTGCCGGCGAAGTACGGCGGCGACGAGTGGTGGCCGTCGAGCGTGCCGGTGCGCACCGCCTCCAGCGTGTCGTTCGCCGGCACCACCGCGCCCAGCGGCAGCGTGACGATGTCGACCGCGCCGCCGGTGCGCGCCTTGACGTCGGCGGCGAACTGCTCGAAACCGGTGGTCACCGGCGTGCCGGGTCCCAGGAAGGTCTGCATCCGCAGCCGCGTCGCCTGCGCGCGCACCGGGCGCGAAACGAGCGGACCGGCGGCGGCGGCGATCAGCGCGCCGCCGGTGGCCTTGAGCAGGGTGCGACGGGTCGTCATGGGCTCTCTCCTCGTGGAAACGCGTGGTCGTCGTGGATGGCCTCGCCGCTAGCGCGCGATGCCGAGTATCCGTTTGGCTTCTTCCGGCGTGGCGATCTCCCGCCCGCAGGCCCGCGCGATGTCGACCACGCGCGCGACCAGCTCGGCGTTGGTCGGCGTGCCGAGCTCCGGGTACTGGTAGTCGCCCAGCCCGATCGACACGTGGCCGCCCTGGGTGATCGCCTGCGCGCACAGTGGCAGCAGGTTGCCGCCGTAGTCGCAGACGGTCCACTCGACCGGAACGTCGTCGGGCAGGAAGTCGATGAACGCCTGCAGGCCCTTCGAGGTCCCCGGATGGCCGCCCAGGCAATGGTTGTCGGTGCAGACGAATTCGGCGAACACCGGCGCCTCGACCCAGCCCAGGCGCCCGAACTGCGCGGTCTCGCGCATGAACGAGATGTTCCAGACCTGCAGGTAGGGCTTCAGCCGCCACGCCTTCAGGTGGTCGGCGAAGTAGTGGAGCGTCGCCGTGCTGTTCTGGTAGACGCGCTCCTCGAGCTCGGGGAGGTAGCGGCCGTCCTTCAGGACACTGACGTTGGTCGAGCCCATGTCCATCGGCGCGATGTCGGGTGCCAGCCCGTCGTCGACCAGCCGCCGGATGTTCGCCAGGCGCTCGGACGCCGGCGCGTTGAGCGTCACGTAGCCGAGCGTCGGGTGGATCAGGATGTCGCTCGTCTCGCGGATCGCCCGGACCGTGTCGCGGTACGCCTCGTAGGCGTGCTCCGGGCTGCCATCGGGCTTGCGCGAGTGGAAGTGGACGATCGACGCCCCCGCCCGCCGGCAGGCGCGGGCGTCGTCGGCGATCTCCTGCGGCGAGTAGGGGACGTGCGGGTTGGGCCCGCGGATCTGGTACTCGTTGACGCGCGCCTCGATGACGACCTTCTTCATCCGCTCCCCCCGTCCCGCCGTGCGCTTCCCGCCCGGCGCGCCCGGCGATATAGTCTCATCTGAGACTATCCTAGTCCCGCATCGGACCCGACGTCAAACAACGGCCAGCGTCTCCTTGCTGCGCTGCGCAACCGGGCGCCCGGCCGACCGAGAGACCATGACCAAGCTGCGACCGATCCTCGCGAGCCGCGCGCTGCCGTTCGGCTTCCGGATCGGCTACCTGTCCAACGTGTTCAGCGGCCCGGTCTATTCGATCGCCGAGCGCGAGTTCGGCATCCAGCGGCCGATGTTCGCGGCGCTCTACTGCACCGCGCACCTCGACGATCTCACCGCGACCGACGTCTGCGCGCTCTCCGGCATCGGCAAGAAGACGATCAGCCGCGCGGTGAGCGCGCTCGAGAAGGGGCGCCTGCTCCGCCGGCGCCCCAACCCGGCCGACAGCCGCTCGGCGCTCCTGCGCATCACGCCGGCCGGCCGCCGCAGCTACGCGGCGATCCTGGCGATGCTGCAGACGCGCCAGCAGGCGATGCTGGCCCCGCTCACCCGCGCCGAGCGCAAGCGGCTGACCGCGCTGCTCGACAAGCTGATCGCGCGCGACGACGGCTGGTCGCGGGCGTACTAGGGACGCTCCGCGGAGGCGCGCGGGGACGCGCCGCTCGCCGGCGGCGCCGCGCCCTTCCTCCGCCAGGCCGCCGGCGGCATCCCGACCAGGCGCTTGAAGGCGCGGGTGAACGACGCCTCGGATTCGTAGCCCACCTGCTGCGCCACCGCGGCCACGCTCGCCGCGGTTTCGCGCAACAGCGCGGCGCCAACCTGCATCCGCCACTGCGCGAGGTATTGCATCGGCGCGAGCCCGATCCGTTCGGCGAAGCGCTCGTGCAGCGACGAACGCGACAGCCCGACCCGATGGCTCAGCTCGTCGACGGTCCAGGGATCGGATGGCGCGGCGTGCATCAGCGCCAGCGCGCGGCCGACGTAACGGTCGCGCAGGCCGGCGAGCCAGCCGCCGCTGTCCTCCGGCAGAGACCCGAGGTAGCGGCGCATCGCGTCGATGAACAGCATTTCGCTCAGCCGCTCGAGCGTCGCGGCCCCGCCCGGCCGCGGATCGGACGACTCCGCGAGCGCCTGACGCATGCACTGCACCGCCCAGTCTCCGTCGCCGGCCGATGGCAGGTGCAATTGGCGCGGCAGCGAGGCGATCAGCGGATTGAACGGTCTCGAGTCGCAACCCAGGAATCCGCAGACCAGCAACGCGTCGCAGGCCCCGTCCGACATCGCGCCCGGTCGAACCTCCTGCGCATCGAGGTGCAGCGAGAACGGCCGCGGCTGGCGCCGACGCTCGAAGTAGCCGTCGGGATTCGCCGGCGCCCGCAGGCCCGGGACGCTCGACACGACGTGCGCGTCGCCGTGCGCAAAGACGATCAGGTCCCCGGCCGACAGGCGCACCGGCTCGCCGCCGACGATCCCGGCCCAGCAGGTTCCGGCGAGAACCAGGTGGAATTCCATCACGTGTTCGGAGCCCGGCATCACCGCCGCGGCGATCTCGCGCGAGGGCGGCGCTTCGGCCGCCCAGTCGCGGGTGCCGCTGACGTGGAAATACAGCGCCCCGCGCAGGCGCACGTTGCGCAACAGGTCGGAGAGGATGTCGTCGCTCATCGGGCCGCCGCCGGACATTGTGCCGCAGCGACACCGCTACCGGCACCCGTTCCGGGTCGCTCGGCGGATTCCCGGTCAAACGCCGACGACACCCGGCAGGGCGGCGTGGCGGCGGTCGCGGCAGGATGACGGACCTCGTGCAGCCCGGCGCGATCCGCCTCGATCGCCACGGCTCGCCGAACCCCGACACCCCGACCATTCGCTGCCGATGACTCCCTCGTCCACCCAAACCGAAGCCGTCGTCCGCCGACACCTGCGGGCGTTCCTCGAACGACGCGGCGCCGACGAGATCCTGCGCGACTACGCCGACGACGCCTGCTTCCTCAGCGACGGCCGGTCTTACTGCGGCAAGCCGGCGATCCGCGCCTTCTTCGAGGGGTTCCTCGCCGGACTCGCGCCGCAGACCGTCGACCGGTTCGCGCTGCGCAGTCTGCGCGTCGAAGGCGAGGTCGCGCAGATCACCTGGAGCGCCGTGCCCGACATCGCGCTGGGCACCGACACCTTCGTCGTGCGCAACGGCAGGATCGTCGCGCAGACCTTCGCGTTCCAGCCATCCGCCGGCTAGCCGGCCGTTCACGCCGACCCTCGGTCGATCGATGGTCGGTTCGCGCCGGCACGCGGGCGAGCGTGTGTCGGCATCCCTTTCGAGCCCGTTTCCGATATAGGACTTCCCATGAGTGCGCTGTTCGTCGCCGTTTACGGCGTCGCCGCCTACGCGGCGGGGCTGGTCGCCTTGCTGTACTTCATCGGCTTCAGCGGCAATCTCCTCGTGCCCCGCTCGGTCGATGTCGGGGCGGGCGGCCCCTGGATCGAGAACCTGGCGGTCGACCTGCTGCTGCTCGCCCTCTTCGGCATCCAGCACAGCGTGATGGCGCGACGGGGCTTCAAGCGGTGGTGGACGCGAATCGTCCCGCCGGCGGCGGAGCGCAGCACCTACCTGGTCGCGACCTGCGCGGTACTGGCGCTGATGTTCGAGTTCTGGCGTCCGATCACGACGCCGGTCGTCTGGCGGGTCGAGAGCGACGCCGGCACGCTGATCCTGTGGACCGTGTTCGGACTGGGATGGCTGACCGTGCTGGTCAGCACCTTCCTGATCGACCATTTCGAGCTCTTCGGCCTGAAGCAGGTGTACGCGAACTTGGTCGGCCGCGACCTCGCCGAACCCGGGTTCCGCACGCCGTGGCTCTACCGCTACGTGCGCCATCCGCTCTACGCCGGGCTGCTCGCGACCTTCTGGGCCGTGCCGGCCATGACCGCCGGACGCCTGCTCTTCGCGCTCGGATTCACCGCCTACATCCTGATCGGCGTCGCCTACGAAGAGCGCGACCTCGTCGAGCGCTTCGGCGACGCCTACCGCCGCTACCGGGCCGAGGTCGGGATGCTGCTGCCGTGGAG
>CAZQTL010000215.1:0-6762 GCA_964595975.1 uncultured Thermoanaerobaculia bacterium
CGAGCGCTATGGCGTGGCGGCGCGCGGCGGCGGCGATCGCCGCGAGCGAGCGTCGGCCGCGGGCGCGGCCCGCGGCGGGGTGGAGGTGCCTGCGCGCGTTCATCGCGGAAATGTCCGTCGGCGATCCTAGCAGCGGCGCGCGATCGCCCGGCCTTCGCTAGACTCCCGCCATGCCCAAGCCGCGCTCGCAGGTACTGGTGTGCGTCAACGACCGCGGGCCGGACGCCGCCAAACCGTGCTGCGCGGCGCGCGACGGACTCGCGGTCTATCAGGCCTTCAAGGACCGGGTGCGGGCGCGGGGGTTGCGCGACGAGGTCCTGGTGACACGCACCGGGTGCCTCAAGCACTGCAGCCGCGGAGTGACGGTCGTCGTCTGGCCGAGCGCCGTCTGGTACGGCGCAGTGACGACGGACGACATCGAGGAGATCCTCGACCGCACAGCTCTCGGCGGCGAGGAGATCGCCCGCCTCACCATGCCGCCCGGGCCTTGGGAGTGATGCCGCCGCGCGCGGCGGTCGCCCACCGCGCAGCGGCCGCTCCGACCGTTCTCGAGCCGTTTCGCCTCGCCGACGGTCGGGGCGAACCGCGCTGGCCGACGCGGGTCGAAGTCGCCTGGGACGAGAAGCGCCTCGCCGTGGTCTTCGTCTGCACGGACGACGACGCCTGGGGCACCTTCACCGAGCGCGACGCGCCGCTCTGGCAGCAGGAGGTCGTCGAGCTCTTCCTCGCCCCCGGAGCAGAGACGCCGCCCGACTACTTCGAGTTCGAGATCAGCCCGGCCGGCGTCCTCTTCGACGCCCGGGTCCGCAATCCGCACGGCGACCGTATCGGTATGACCGTCGACTCCTCCTGGAACTGCTCCGGCCTCGAATGGAGGGCGGCGCCGACCGGAGAGCGCGCCGACTGGCGGGCCGAGCTCGCGATCCCCTGGAAAGGGCTCGGACTGCCGGCGCCGCCGCCGGCTCTGCGCGCCAACTTCTACCGCATCGAGCGCCCGCGGGGTGGACCGCCCGAGTTCTCCTGCTGGTCGCCGACGCTCACCTCCCCCGCCGACTTCCACCGCCCGGCACGATTCGGCGTTCTCGACCTGATCCGCTAGACTCCCGCTCCCCGGCGCGGAACCAGGCTTGCGGAGGTCACGCTCATTCGCAACACGAATGTCTCACCGCCGTTCGACGTCGATGCCGCTGTCGCGCATCTCTGCCGCAAGGACCGCACCCTCGCCCGACTGATCCGCGAGGTCGGCCCGTGCCGGCTGGAGATCGCGGCGCGCCAGAGCCCGTACCAGGCGCTGCTCGAGTCGATCGTCTACCAGCAACTCACCGGCAAGGCCGCGGCGACGATCTACGGCCGCGTCTGCGCGAGCTTCGGGTCGAGCCGTTGCCCGGGAGCGGAGAAGGTCGCCGATGCTCCGGACGAGCTGCTGCGCGCGGCGGGGCTCTCGCGGAGCAAGGTGGCCGCGGTCAAGGACCTGGCGGAAAAGACCCTCGCCGGGGAGATCCCGACCCGGCGCGCTGCCGAGAAGCTGTCGGACGGCGAGCTCGTCGAGCGCCTGACCGCGGTCCGGGGAATCGGCACCTGGACGGTCGAGATGTTCCTGATCTTCACCCTCGGCCGGCCCGACGTGCTGCCGCTCGACGACTACGGCGTGCGCAAGGGTTTCGCGCAGGCGTACGGCCGCGACGTCCTGCCCAAACCGAAGGAGCTCGCCGCCTCGGGCGAAAAATGGCGCCCGTTCCGGACCGCCGCCAGCTGGTACCTCTGGCGCGCGCTCGAGCTCGAAGCCAAGGCCTGAAGGTCTCCTTCGCAGCGGTCCGCTCCGCTCAGGACTCCGGACCGTCGTCCTCCGGCGGTGGAAGGCTGCCGCCGGCGGGAGCCGCGCGCGCGGTGCGCGCCTCCGCCTCCTTGCCGAGCGCGGCTTCGCGCGCCGCCTCGGCGGCGCGGCCCTGCCGGCTGAAGACGTCGGCCAGGACATAGTGACCCAGCGGCGTGAACGGTCCCTGCGCGTCGAGCTCGAGTCCCCGGCGCGCCTCGCGCTCTGCCCCTGACAGGTCCCCGGTCGCGAGCAGCGCCCGCGCCAGGAAGAGCCGGCCGACCCCATACTGCTCATTGGCGGCGACGGCGCCGCGCAGCGCCGCCAGCGAGCCCGCTGCATCGCCCATCCGTTCGAGCAGGCGGCCGAGATTGAAGTAGGCCTTGAAGCTCTCGGGATGGTCGGCAATCTCTTCGCGATAGGCGGCGGCTGCCTCCGGCAAGCGTCCCTCGACCTCGAAGACCAGGGCGCGGTTGTAGCGCGCATGCTTGGCCTTGCGATCGATCTTCTGCGCCCGGTCGAGCGCCGCGTGGGCGGCGGCAAGGTCCTTTCGCCGGAAGGCCACGACCGCCAGACCGACTTCGGCGCGCGCGGTCTTCGGCTCGACCTCGAGCGTCTTGCGGAAGCCCTTCTCGGCGTCGTCGTCGCGTCCGGCGTCGAGCTCGACCTGCGCGAGACGGTAGAGGATCTGGGCGTTCTGCGGATCGCCCTCCAGGTACTTGCGGTAGCCGGCGACCGCGGAGTCGATCTCGCCGCGCGCCACGAAGGTATCGGCGAGGCCGATCATCGCCCAGTCGTGGTCGGGCCGGCGCTTCAACGTCTCACGGTAGTACTCGGCCGCCTTCTCCCAATGGCGCTGGCGGAACTCGACGTTGGCGAGAGTGAACCAGGCGTCGACGACCTCGGGATCGACCGCCAGCACCTCGCGCAGCAACCGGGCGGCCTCCGCCGAGTCCTTGCCGCGAGACAGGCCGCGCGCCCGGCCCATCTTGGCGAACGCCTCGAGCCGGTCCTTCGGATCCGGCAGCTCGCGGAACGACTTCGCGGTGTCGGGCGCCTGACCGCCGATATAGCCGAGCGCCGCAAGCGCCCGCATCGTCTCCTCATCCTCCTCGACCGGCGCCGAACCGGAAGCAGCCGGCTTGACGGTGGCGTCGAGGGCCGCGAGCTCGGCGCGCAGCTGGCGGACCACGGGACGCTCGCCGTCAGCGAGATTGCGGGTCTCGCCCGGGTCGGCCTCGATGTCGTAGAGCTCGGCGCGCGGCGCCTCGATGAAGTGCCAGCGGTCGCGCCGCAGCGAACGCAACTCCGACCAGCCATAGTGCAGGCGGGGCAGGAAGATCTCGCTGTAGGCGCGTGGCAGCGAGCCCGGAGGATCGGCCTCGCCGGCGAGCAGCGGCACCAGACTCCGCCCCTGGCCGGGCTCGAGCCCGCCCGACACTCCGGCGAGCTCGAGCAGGGTCGGCGCGATGTCGGCCTGCCCGACGGGCGTCGCCACCACGCGACCGTGCACGGCGGCGAACGGCGCGTCGAGCAGGAACGGCACCCAGGAGGTCGAGCGGTAGATGAAGAATCCGTGATCGAGCTCGCCGTGATCGCCGAGTCCCTCGCCGTGGTCGCCGAGGACGGCGACGATCGTGTTCTGCCGCAGTCCGCTCCGGTCGAGATACTCGAGCAGCCGCCCGACCAGGCTGTCGGTCCAGGCGATTTCGGCGTTGTACGGCGAGTCCGGGTAGCGGCTCTTGAAGGGCTCGCGCGGGGTGTGCGGCGTATGCGGGTCGTAGAGGTGGACCCAGGCGAAGAACCTCCCGGTCTTCGCTCCGCCCGTACCGCCCGCCGGCGCCGCCGCGCCGCCACGGAGGCTGTCGATCCATTGCGTCGCCTGGGCGATCGTCTCGTCGCCGGGACGCTGAATCTCGCCGAGGCTGAGCGTCTTGACCTTCTCGAGGTCGAAATCGTCGAAGTAGCGCTCGAATCCCTGGGAGATGCCCCACTTGTGGTCGAGAACGTAGGCGGAGACGAAGCCGCCGGTGTGGAAGCCCGCCGCGGCGAACGCCTCGGCGAGCGTCTTGCGCTCCTCGGCGAGCCGGAAACCGCCGTTGTCGCGGACGCCGTGCGCGCCCGGCAGCAGGCCGGTCATGATCGTCGAGTGCGCCGGCAGGGTGAGCGGCGTCACCGCGGCGGCCTGCGGGAAGGTGGCGCCGGACGCGGCAAGCTGGTCGAGGAAGGGCGTCGCCGGGGCCGGCGCGCCGAGCGGCCGGCCGTAGCCGCCCAAGCGCGCGGCGCCCGGGGTGGAGGGAGTTACCAGGAGAACGTTCAGCTGGTCGGCACGGACACCGGAAGGCAGCGCGCCGAGCGCCGCCACGCCGCGGGAGGCGGCGGAATCCGCCACGCCGGTCTGTCCCGAGTCGCCGCAGCCCAGGAGGCAGCCGGCGGCGAGAACGGCCGCCGCCCGGGCGCGCCGGATCCAAATCCGCGAACTCCGTTCAACGGGCCGTCGCCGGGCGAGCATCGCTTCATCCTACGAAATCGCCGGTACCGGCGCCTCCACCCTTGTCCGCCCGGCGCTTCGGCGCTATCCTGCGCGCCAAGTCAAAGCAAGCAGGAAGTGGCAGGGATCTTGCGCCACAGTTCGGGCCTGGATCGCGGTGCCGCGAACCCACTTCGGCAACTCGAAGTCGACCAAGGGAGGTTGGAATGATGACAGGACGGTTTCGGAGCACACTCGGAATGGCCCTCTGCGCGGCGCTCCTCGCGTCGGCCGGCTGGGCGCAGAGCAAGACGACTTCCGCGCTCACCGGCACGGTGACCGACGAATCGGGAGCCGCGGTTCCCGGAGCGAGCGTCGAGGTTTCCAGCCCGGCGCTCATCGGCGGCGCGCGCATCTCGACGACCGACGAGGGCGGCCGGTTCCGCTTCCCCGAAGTGGCGCCCGGCATCTACGCCGCCGTCGTGTCGCTCGAGGGCTTCCAGACCGTCCGCGTCGAAGGCATCACGCTGGTGACGGGCGCGACCCAGGACATCGCGGTCAAGCTCGGCGTCGCCGCGGTGACCGAGACCCTCGTCGTCACCGCCGACGCGGCGACGGTCGACACGGCCAGCTCCGCCACCAACACCAACCTCGACAACGACTACCTGCAGAACCTGCCGACCGCGCGCTTTCAGCCCGATGTCCTCAACCTCGCGCCGGGCATCAACAACGACGTCGCCTACGGCTCCGCCGGCGGCGGCCTCGCCTATCAGCTCGATGGCGTGGACACGTCCGACCCCGAGGCCGGCACGGCCTGGTCGTTCGTCAACTACAACATCATCGAGGAGGTCCAGCTCGTCGGCCTCGGCGCCGCCGCCGAATACGGCAGCTTCACCGGCGTGGTCTTCAACAGCGTGACCAAGTCGGGCGGCAACGAGTTCAAGGGCCTGGTCGATGCCTACTACTCCAACGACAGTCTCTCGGACAGCTTCTCGGGAGAGGAGTTCGCGGGCCTGAATCCGCAGACCAAGAGCTTCATCGACACCACGGCGCAGATCGGCGGACCGATCACCCAGGACAAGCTCTGGTTCTTCGTCTCCGGCCAGTACTTCAAGACCGAGAACTCGGACGGCGGACCGATCCGCACCGAAGAGTCGCCGCGCGCTTTCGGCAAGCTCTCCTGGCAGGCGAACGAGCACAACAACATCGAAGGCTGGCTCGAGTGGGACCGCTACGACATCGTCGGCCGCGGCGGCGACGCCGTCACGCCGCTCGAGGCGACGGTCACCGAGGACGCCCCGGAGTACGTCGGCAACCTCTCCTGGCGCTCGATCCTCTCCGAGAACACCATCCTCAACGTCTCCTACGGCGGTTACGACGGCTACTACTACCTCGATCCGCAGGGCGGCTACGATCTCGCCGGCCGCTACGATGGCCTCACCGGGCTCTACAACACCAACGCGAACTATTACTACCTCGCCGACCGGCAGCGCAACCAGATCGTGGCCTCGCTGTCGCACTTCGCCGACAATTTCATCAAGGGCGACCACGACTTCAAGTTCGGCATGGAGCTCGAGCGATCGACGCTGCGCAGCCGCTACGGCGCGCCGACCGGTGCCTGGTTCTACGACAACTACTATTGGGGCTACGACGATCCGGGAACCGCGGAGTACGACCCGGCGTACTACGTCACCCAGGGCTATTACAACTACAGCTACGACCTCAAGGGCACGATCGAGCGCGAGTCGCTCTTCGCGCAGGACAGCTGGCGGGTGACGCCGAGCTTCACCGTCAACGTCGGCGTGCGCGCCGAGTTCAACCAGGGTTCGGTGCCCGGGGACGACAACATCTTCGACAACACCGCCGTCGCCCCGCGCCTCGGCATCGCCTGGGATCTCACCAAGGACGGCAAGACCGTTCTCAAGGCGCACTACGGCCGTTACTACGAGAAGTTCGTCGCCACCGAGTTCTACTATGCCCAGCCCGGCGCCTTCACGCCGCTCGAGTACCGGATCATCTACCCCAGCGGCTATATCGAGAGCCTGGGCGAGACTTCGGTCGAGACCGTCGTCATGGACCAGCAGCCTGATCAGCCGTACATGGATCAGTACATCCTCGGTCTCGACCGCGAGCTGCCGGGCGGCATGACGCTCTCCTTCACCTACATCAACCGGGAGAAGAAGGACTTCATCGAAACGGTGAGCCGCGACGGCATCTTCACGCCGGTGAGCGGAACGATCCGCGAGACCGGCAACCCGGCGACCCTCTACGACTACGAGAATCCGGAGGACGACGTCCTCGCCTACCGCAACGTGCCCGACCTGCACCGCAAGTACGAGGGCTACATGTTCGTCCTCAACCGGCGGTTGCGCGACAACTGGCAGCTGATGGCGTCCTACACCTACTCGAAGGGCACCGGCAACATCGACAACCGGACCCAGAGCGGCACCTACGGCGGCGACAGCCCGAGCAGCTGGCT
>CAZQTL010000216.1:0-6762 GCA_964595975.1 uncultured Thermoanaerobaculia bacterium
GCCGGCAGCGGGGACGGCCGACGAGGCCTCGGCGGTGGGAGCCGCGGCGGGCGCCGCAACGGCCTCGCCGGTCACGGTGAGCAGCAGGGGTCGCGTCGAGGCGCTCTTGAAGGCTCGGGTCGACGGATCGAAGTAGGGCAGGGCGATCGCCGGCAGCTCGAAGGCTCCCGAGCGCTGCGGAACGAGTACCCAGCTCCATTCCTGCGACGAGACCAGGCTGCCGTCGGTGAGCCGCTCCGTGCTCTCCTGTCGCGGCGGGAAGATCCGCAGACCCTCCGGGAGGGCGAGCTCCGGCGGCCGCAGGCTCTGGAGGTTGCCGCGACCGGTCGAGCGGATGGTGAGCGTCGCGGCTTCGCCGACGGAGAGCGCCGCCCGGTCGAGGCGCGCCGAGACGGCGAGCTCGCCGACGGCGCCGGTGAAGTCGGCCGGCGCGGGGGGGAGCGCCTGGACGTCGAGCGGAACCGATTCGGTCTTGAGGTGCAGGGTCTCCGACCGCCCGAACGGGGTGCCGAAGGGACCGATCTCGGCCATCCGGGCGACGAGATCGACTTCGGTCGGCTCGATGGTGAACTTCCCTGCCTGCAAGGGGAAGAGCGCCCGGCGCAGCATGGCGACGCGTCCGAAGCGCTCACCGTTCTGCTCCAGCCATTCGGGTTTGAGCTCTGCGGGCTGCGGGATCTCGCGCACCCAGAAGCCCTTGAAGGCCGGCATGTGAGTGGGCTGAAAGGCACCCACATCGGTCTGGGTGTAGAGCCACAGGGTGTAGGTCGTCTGCTGGCCGACGTACACCCCCGGCGGATCGAGCTCGGCGCGGAGGAAGATTTTGGGTCGCCTGGACTCCGCCGCCTGCGGCCGACGGCGCGCGGAGCGGCCGAACAGGTCCTCGAACGGATCGAACGGGTTGCCCGCTGCCGGCCCCGGGGCGGCCTCCGGCCGCGGCGGCGCCTCCTTCTGAATCTGGATCTCCTTGTCCGAGAGCCGCAGCGCCTTGCCTTCGACCGTGAGCGCGATGGCGCGCACGCGCGCCGGCCCGACGTCCTTGGGCCGCAGGCGCCAGGTGAGCTGCAGCGTGCTCGAGGTCGTGCCGTTCACCCAGCGCTGGCTCTGCGACTGGAACGGACCGGCGGCGATCTCGAGATTGTCGAGCTCGAAGGCCGGGTGTACGTCCAGGCCGCCGAAGCCGCCCGAGCTCACCGTGATGGTGAAGCTCGCGAGCTCGTCGAGTCCGACGAGGCCCGGCTCGAGGACTGCCGTCGCTTCGGTGCGCGACTCGGCGGCGGGGGCTCCGGCAGGATGTCCGAGTTGCATCGCCAGGACGAGACCCGCGGCGAGCACGAGTCCGGCGCCGCGTCTCACCAGTCCTTCTCCACGCTCGTCTTGGCGCGCGCCAGGGCGCGAGCCTGCTCGCGGCGCTGCTGACGCTCGAGGTTCTCCACCGCCTGGAGGATCGCCGCCGCCTGCTCGGCGGTCATGTCCTTCTGATCCTGAAACTGCGGCAGCGGCCGGTTCTGCTGTTGCGGCGGCGGCTGCTGTCCCGGCTGCGGCTCTCCCTGCTGCGACGGGTCGTTCTGTCCTAGGTCCGGCTTCTGCTGCTGCTGAGCGTCCGGTTTCTGCTGTGGGTCGTTTCCCTCTCCCTGTCCGCCGGGAGACGGTTTCTGTTGCTGGTCCTTGTTCTGTTGCTGGTCCTTCTGCTGCTGCTGTTGCTGTTGCTTCTGCTGCTCTTCGAGCAGGCGCAGGGCGAGCTCGAGATTGCGCTTGGCGTTCGGTTGATCGGGCTGCGCCCGCAGCGCGCTCTTGTAGGCGTCGATCGCGCCCCGGGCATCCTGGGCTTCGAGCCGCGCATTGCCGAGGTTGTAGAGGGCGTCGGCGGCGAGGTCGGCGGGGGCGTGCTTCGCCGCCTGCTCGAGCAGCGTGCCGGCATCGGACTGCCTGGCTCCGAGATGCGCCGTGCCGGCGTTGAATTCGGCCAGCGGGTCGCCCGGCTTGAGCCGCAGCGCGCTGTCGAGCGGCGCGACGGCGTCCTCCGGCTTGCCCTTCTCCCAGGCGGCGAGGGCGCGCGCGGTGCGCTCGCGCGCATTGAAGCGGTACGGCTCGAGCGGCGGCGCGCTCGTTGCGGCGGGCGGTGGTGGAGCAGCCGGAGTTGCGGCTGAGGCCGGCGGGCTCCCCGCGGTCTGCGCCAGCCCCGACCCTGCGCCGACGAGCGCGAGGACGAGCGTGAGGGCGCCGGCGGAGGCCGGCCCGACGGCATTCCGTCGCGCGCCGCTCATGCCGTCTCCTCCCGCGAAGCGGGTCGCGGCCAGCGCATGTAGGGGCTCACGACGAGCCAGAGACCGAGGGCGGCGGCGGCGAAGGCGAGCGGCCACTGGAAGCGCTCTTCGAGCGTGGCGACCGTCGAGCTCGCGATGCCGCGCTTCTGCATCGCCGAGATGCGGTCCAGGATCGGGCGCGGATCGGCGTTGGCGTTCGAGGCCTCGAGGTAGACCCCTCCGGTCGCGCGGGCGAGCTTCTCGAGGACGCCCGGCTGAAGGCGGCTGATCACGACTTCGCCACCCGCCTTGCGCTTGAACTCTCCTTCCCGCCCCGACACCGGCACCGGCGCCCCCTGCGTCGTGCCGACGCCGATGGTGTGCACCACGATGCCGGCTTCGACCAGCTGGTCGATGACCGGTGCCAGCTCCTCGTCGTGGTCTTCGCCGTCCGAGAGGAGCACGAGCACGCGCTGCTTGTCGTGTCCGGCGGGAAAGAGGTCGATCGCCTTGCGCAACGCGGGCGTGAACTGCGTTCCCGGAAGCGGCAGCGAGCCGGGCTCGACCGCGTCGAGCAGCAGGTCGAGCACGGCGACGTCGACGGTGAGCGGCGCCATGACCACGCCCACGCCCTCCGCCTGCACGAGGGCGACGCGATTGCCGGGCAACTGCTGCGCCATCCGTCGCACCAGCGACTGGGCGAGCCAGATGCGCGACGGCAGCACGTCGTAGCTGCCCATGGAAGCCGAAGTATCGAGCAGGAAGACGATGTCGACGCCGCGCTGGTCGACCTTCTCGATCGACTCGCCCCAGCGCGGCCGGGCGAGCGCGAGCACGATGCCCAGCACGCTCAGGCCGAGGAGGAGCGCTGCCCAGAGCGGCCGGCGCGGCCGGCTGCCCGAGCGCAGGCGCGGCTCGATGGCCCGCGAAGCCCAGGCGGCTTCGGCTGCCGCCCGGCGCCGCTGCAACCAGAAGGCCGCGAAGGCGGCGGCCGGCGCCGCGAGCGCCAGCCAGATCAGGCGAGGGTCGGCGAAGTTCATGGTTCGGCGGTCAGCCGCAGGAGGCCGGCGGCGAACGGCAGGAAGAGCAGAGCGAGCGCCGCCCAGGCGAAGGGCTGGAAGCTCTCGCGATAGCGGATGTAGCGCTTGACCTGCATCGGCGTCTTCTCGAGCAGGTCGATGCGGTCGAAGACCGCGCTCAGGGCTTGCGGGTCGGTGGCGGTGAAGTAGCTTCCGCCGGTGCGCTCGGCGATCGCCCGCAGCAGCTTTTCGTCGACCTGGACCTCCATCATCACGTGGCGCGACTCGACCCGGCCAGTGAGCGGGTCGCGCACCTGTACCGGCACCGGGACGCGACCTTCGCGGCCGACGCCGATGGTGTAGACGCGCAGGCCGAGACCTTTCGCGACGGCGGCCGCCGACAGCGGATCGATCTCACCTGCGTTGTTGACTCCGTCGGTGACCAGGACGATGACCTTGGACTTGGCGGCGCTGTCCTTCAGCCGGCTGGCGGCGTTGGCGAGCGCGACGCCGATGGCGGTGCCGTCCTGCACCGTGTTGAGCTCGATCGAGTCGACGAGCTCGTCGAGCATCGCGCGGTCGGTGGTGAGCGGCGAGCGCGTCAGCGCCGAGCCGCCGAAGATCGTCACGCCGATGCGGTCGCCCGGCCGCTTGGCGATGAAGTCGCGCACCACCTGCTTGGCCACGGTGAGACGGTTTTTCGGCTGGAAGTCCTCGGCCCCCATGCTGCCCGAGGTGTCGACGACGATCTGGATGTCGATGCCCTCCGTCGTCGCCTCCTCCCAGGAGTAGCCGAGGCGCGGCCGGCCAAGGGCCAGAATGAGCGCGAGGAGCGCAGCCAGCCGGAAATAGAACGGCAGGTGAAGGCGCCAGGCCCTGCCGGTCGCGCGCGGCAGACGGCTGGCGAGCAGCGCACCGTGCGAGCTGCCGCGGTGGTGGCGCCAGACGAGGACCGGCAGGGCGAGCGCCGCCAGCAGCCAGAGCGGGTCGGCGAACTGCGGCAGGGCGTTCACGCGGCACCCTCCCTGCCGGCGGCCGGCCGGCCTGGCGATTCGCCGGGGCCGACGGGAGCCGCGGGCGGCGCCGAGGCCGCGGCCTCTTGCAGGGGGGCCAGATGCCCCTCGACGGCGGCCGCGATGTCGCGCGTCTCGGCGATGCGCGCCGCGGCTTCGGCGGCTTCCGCCGGGCGCCGCGCGAACTTGATCTGATCGGACAGGCGCAGCAGGCGGACGGCGCGCTGCACCAGCGCCGGGTCCAGGCGCAGGGCGGCGAGCCGGCGCTGGACTTCGGTCGTCGTGCTCTCGAGGGCGCGGAAGCCCAGGCGGCGGCCCAGGTAGCGCCGCAGGGCCTGGCTGAGGTGCGAGAACGAAACCGCAGGCGGCTCGCTGGCCAGGAGACCCAGCGCACGTTCGAGCTCGGCGAGCGGAGAGAGCTGCGGTGCCGCCAGCGGATCGACTCCCGGGCGACGCTTCCAGAGCAGCACCGCGGCCGCAGCGACGAGCGTCGCGCCAACGGCGAGCGCCCACCAGAAGGCGCGGGGCACGGTGAGCGCGCGCGGCGGCGAGGGCGGCGCCGGCTTGAGCTCCTTGTCATCGGGCGGAATCACCGAGCGGACGTCGAGCGCAAGCTCCGGCGGCGTCGCAGCGCGCAGCGCGGGCTCGCCGGCCAGCAGCACTTCGACCGGAGGCAGCGGCACCTTTCCCGACTTCCAGGCGGTGAGTCGCAGGCGCTGCACGAGGCGGGTGCCGTCGTTGCCGGTGGTGCGCTCCACCGGCCCCGCCTGCAGCACTTCGGCCTCGCCCCAGCCCTTCGACCAGTCGGGGAAGGTCGCCTGCCGTTCCGCCTCGCCGGCGGCGAGCCTCAGGGAGAGAGTCGCGGCGACCGGATCGCCGATCGCCAGTGTCGCCGGCTCGAGCTCCACCGCGACCTGTCGCGGGGCGGGCGCCGGTGGTGCCGCGACCTCGGCCCTCAACCCGCCGCCGGCCGCGGCGAGCGCGAAGACGGCGAGTGCCGCGACGAGACGCAGAGACGGTCTCATCGCCGCAGCCTCTTCTTCCGCGATTCGAAAAAGGCGACCAGCTCGGGCATGTAGGGCCGGTCGGTGGCGAGCGTCAGGTGGTCGAGTCCGAGACCGCGGATCGTGGCGTGCAGCGCCTCGCGCTCGCCGCGCGCGCGCGCCACCTCGGCGGCGGCGTTGCGGCGGCCATCGTAGAAGGCGATCGCGCCGGTCTCGGCATCGCGCAGCACCAGCGGGCCGGCGTCCGGCGGACGCAGGTCCTTGGGGTCGGCGAGCTCGACGACGATGACGTCGTGGCGGGTCGCCGCGCGCTGCAGCGCCTGCACCGGCGGCGCGCCGACGAAGTCGGAGACGACGAACAGCACCGAGCGCTGGCGCAGATTGGAGAGCACGGCGCCCAGGCCCCGTTCGAGGTCGGTGCCGCCGGCGGCCGGATGCTGCAGGACGTCGTGAACCAGGCGCAGGACCTGGTTGCGCCGGCGCTGCGGTGGCAGGAAGAGCTCGAGGCGGTCGGAGAGCAGGGCGGCGCCGACGCGATCGTGGTTGCGCAGCGCGGCGAAGGCGAGGAGGGCGGAGATCTCGGCCGCGAGCTCGCGCTTCAGGATGGCGCGCGAGCCGAATCCGAGGCTGCCCGAGACGTCGATGGCGAGGAAGACCGTGAGATCGCGCTCCTCGACGAACTGTTTGACGAACGGCACGCCCATGCGCGCCGTGCGGTTCCAGTCGATGGTGCGAACGTCGTCACCGGGCTGATAGGGCCGGACTTCGGCGAACTCCATGCCGCGGCCTTTGAAGACCGAGTGATAGGTGCCGGCGACCCCCTGGTCGACCAGGCGTCGGGTCGAGATTTCGATCCGACGCACTTTGGCCAGGAGGTCGGCAGGGACCCGTCGCACCGTCTTCGTCGGGGAGGAGGCCGGCGCCGCCTCGCGGCGCCGCCAGCGCTCGCGCAGCGCGGAGAGCATCAGGGTGGCGTGGAGCTTACGGAACCTCGACGCGGTCGAGGAGCCGGGCGACGAGGTCGTCGCTGGTCAGGTTCTGCGCTTCGGCTTCGTAGGTCGGAACGACCCGGTGGCGCAGCACGTCGGGAGCGATCTCCTTGACGTCCTCCGGGATCACGTAGCCCCGGCCGTTGAGGAGCGCCATCGCCTTCGCCGCCCGCGCCAGGAACAGGGTCGCGCGAGGCGAAGCGCCGAAGGCGATGAGAGGCGCGAGCTCCTTCATGCCGCTGGCAGCCGGCTGCCGCGTGGCGGTGACGAGGTCGAGCAGATAGCCGCGCAACTTGCCGTCGAGATAGATGCCGTCGCAGGCGCGCCGCAGCTCGATGAGCCGGGCCTGGTCGAGGATCGGCCGGATCTCGGTCTCGTGCTCGACCATCATGCGTTCGAGGATCTCCTCCTCCTCGGCCCGCGTCGGGTAGCCGATCTTGAGCTTGAGCATGCAGCGGTCGATCTGCGCCTCGGCGAGCGGATAGGTGCCC
>CAZQTL010000217.1:0-6693 GCA_964595975.1 uncultured Thermoanaerobaculia bacterium
CAGGTTCGCTTCGCGCCGCCCGAGGCCGGCGCGGTCGCCGACTCTCCCTCGCCCGCAGCCAGCGCCCGCGCCGCAGCCCCGACGGCAGAGCGCAAAGCCCAGGTCGCGGAGCATCCGCGCGTGCAGGCCGTGCTGGAGATCTTCGGCGGGGGGGTGGCGCAGATCGAGCCTCCGGCCGCGGCCGACGAGAGCGTTGACGACGAACCTTCCCCCACCGAGGACCCGTTCCGATGAATATCCAGAAACTGATGAAGCAGGCGCAGCAGATGCAGGAGAAGATGCAGCGTGAGCTCGCCGAGCTCGTCGTCGAAGCGACCGCCGGCGGCGGCATGGTGACCGTGCAGATGAGCGGCCACAAAGCGCTCCTGGTGGTGAAAATCGACCCGGAAGTCATGGATCCGGCCGATCCCGCGATGCTGCAGGACCTCGTGCTCGCGGCGGTCAACGAGGCGGCGCGCAAGGTCGACGAAGCGATGCAGTCGAAGCTCGGCGCCTTCTCCGGCGGTCTGCCGGGCATGATGTAGCCAGGCGCCGAGACCCTCGCCCGCACCTTCCGGAGCCCGCCTCTTCCTCATGGCCGATCCTCTCTCGTCGCTGATCGCCGAGCTCGCCCGGTTGCCCGGGATCGGCCCGAAGACCGCGACGCGCCTCGCGCATCACCTGCTGCGCGTGCCGCTCGAGCAGGCGAAGCGGCTCGCCGACGCGGTCGTCGAGGTCAAGGAAAAGCTCTTCCACTGCTCGCTCTGCAACTCGATCACCGCCGAGGATCCGTGCCGCATCTGCAGCGATCCGACGCGCGACAAGAGCCGCATCTGCGTCGTCGAGGAACCGTTCAACATCCAGCCGCTCGAGCGCACGAGCGAGTTCCACGGCCTCTACCACGTGTTGCTCGGCAGCCTCTCTCCGCAGCGCGGGATCGGGCCCGCCGAGCTGCGTATCGACGGCCTGCTGGCGCGACTCGCGGGCCCGCCGCCGGTCGCCGAGGTGATCGTCGCGACCAATCCCAACGTCGAGGGCGAAGCGACGGCGCTCTATCTCGCGCGACTGCTCAAGGGCAAGGTCGAGCGCGTCTCGCGGCTCGCCTTCGGCATGCCGGTCGGCGGCGACATCGAATACACCGACGAGGTGACCCTCGGTCGGTCGCTCGCCGGCCGGCGCGACATCTAGTGCTGCTCGCGCGCGGCGATCTGCTGCCGGAGATCCGCACCCCCTTGCCGGGGCCGCAGAGCGTCGCGCTGGCGCGCGACCTCGCCCGCTTCGAGGCGCCCGGCATCAACACCCTGGGCGCCGGCGACGCCCCTTCCCTCGTCTGGCGAGCGGCGCGCGGTGCGAACGTCCTCGATGTCGACGGCAACCGCTTCGTCGACTTCACCTCCGGCTTCGGCGCCGCCACCATCGGCCACCGCCACCCGCGTGTCGAAGCGGCCCTCGCCCGCCAGGCCGCGGAGCTCCTGCACGGCCTCGGCGACGTCGCCGCGCACCCGGCGCGCATCGCCCTCGCCGGCGAGCTCTGCCGCATCGCACCGGTCGACGATCCGCGCGTCCACTTCGCGGTCTCCGGCGCCGACGCGGTCGAGATCGCCTGGAAGAGCGCGCTGCTCGCCACCGGACGGCGACGCCTGCTCGCCTTCGATCCTGGCTACCATGGCCTGACCCTGGGCGCCCTCGCCGCCACCTCGCGGCCGGAGTTCCGCGCGCCGTTCGCCGAGCAGCTCTCGCCGCACGTCGATCGCCTGCCCTTCGCCTGTCCACTCGAGCTGGTCGCCGAGCGCCTCGCCCGTCCCGCCGGCAGGGCTGCGGAGGCCGGCGAGGTGGCCGCCGTCCTGGTCGAGCCGATCGTTGGGCGCGAGGGCGTCCTCGTCCCTCCCGCCGGCTGGCTCTCCGGGCTGGCGAGCCTCTGCCGCGGCGCCGGCGCGCTCCTCATCCTCGACGAGATCCTCACCGGTTTCGCCCGCACCGGCCGCACCTTCGCCTGCGATCACGAAGCGGTCCGCCCCGACCTCCTGTGTTGCGGCAAGGCTCTCGGAGGCGGCCTGCCGATCGCCGCCGTCGTCGGCCGGGCCGCCGTCATGGACGCCTGGCGCACCGGCGGCGAGGCGCTGCATACCGGCACCTTCGTCGCCCACCCGCTGGCCTGCGCGGCGGCGCTCGTCACTCTGGAAGTTCTCGTCGAGGAGCGGCTCGCGGCGCGCGCCGGCGAGCTCGGCGAGAGCCTCGTGACCGTTCTCGCGCCGGCCGTTCCGCCCGGGGTCGTGCTGCGCGGGCGCGGCGCGCTCTGGGGTCTCGAGCTGCCGACCGCGGCGGCGGCGGCGCGGCTGGTCGCGAGACTCCGGCAGCGCGGCCTGCTGCTGCTCTGCGGCGGCCCGTCGGGGACGGTCGTCGAGCTCCTGCCGCCGCTCGTCCTCGGCGACGAGCAGCTCGCCTTCGCGCTGGCGGCGATCGGCGAGGAGCTCGAGGCGGTCGCCGCATGACTCCGGCAAACCTGAAGTTCGCCTTCATCGGCAGTCACGGTGTCGGCAAGACGACCTTGTGCTACGGACTCGCGGCGCGGCTGAAGCGCCGCGACGTGGCGCTCGAGATCGTCCACGAGGTCGCCCGGCGCTGCCCGCTGCCGATCAACGCGGTCACCACCGCCGACGCCCAGCGCTGGATCCTGCACACGCAGCTCGCGGAGGAGATCCTCGCCGCCTCCCGCTATCCGCTGGTGCTCTGTGACCGCAGCGTCCTCGACAACTATGTCTATTTCCTTCTCGCCAGCGGGCCCGATCCGGTGCTCGACCGCCTGGTCTCCGACTGGCTCGCGAGTTACGACCTGCTGATCCAGGTGCCGATTCTCGCCGCGCCGCAGGCCGACGGCATTCGCGCCGCCGACCCGGCTTTCCAGCGTGCCGTCGACGAGCGGCTGCGAGACGAGATCGCGACGCGCGGCATCGCCACGCTCACCCTCGACGCGGCGCGCTCTGCCGCCTGGCTCGACGAGGTCGAGCGCGAGGCGCTGCGGCGGCTGAATCCGGCGCAGCTCGAGCTGCTCTAGGCGCGACTAGCGTTCGATCGGCGTCACCGGGCGCACCGCACCGAGCGGCGCGTCGCCGGGGTAGAGGACGCGCTCGAGGAAGAGACCCGACGGCGGCGCCGTCGTCTCCGCCGGCTGGAAGGTCGCCGGTTGCGACGGATCGAGCAGCCCCTCGAGAGCGGCGAGCGAGAGCGCGCCGCCGCCGACCTCGACCAGCGCGCCGACGATGCGCCGCACCATCTTCCACAGGAAGTGCGACGCCACGACGCGCACCAGGACGAGCTCGCCGGCGCTCTCGACTTCGCAGCGCTCGACCACCACGATGGTCGAGGTCTGTTCGAGCGGTTTCTCGCAGAAGCGGGCGAAATCGTGCCGCCCGGCGAGCAGTGCCGCGCCGGCCCGCATCGCGCCGACGTCGAGCGGGCGCCGCACCCACCAGACGAAGCGCTTGGCGAGCGCCGTCCGGCGGCGGGAGATCTGGTAGACGTAGCTGCGCGACGTCGCGGTGTGGCGGGCGTGAAAGCGGTCGCCGGCCGGCTCGAGCGACAACAGGTGGATATCTGCCGGCAGGGCGTCGTTGGCGGCGCGCAGAACCTCGTCGCGGCGCAGCTTGCCCGCCGTCTTCAGGTGGGCGACCTGCGCCAGGGCGTGGACGCCGGCATCGGTCCGCCCCGACCCGCCGAGCTCGACCTTCTCGCCGGCCGCCGCCTCGATCGCCTGCCGCACTTCGCCGGCGACGGTGCGCGCGTTCTTCTGTTCCTGCCACCCGCGATAGCGGGTGCCTTCGTATTCGATGGTCAGACGATAGGTGGGCATTTGAACGCTACAATAGCCGTACTTTGGCACTGGCTCCGCGGCTCGCCCAGATCGCCCTCTTCGCGCACTTCCGGGAACCGGAGCTCGAAGCGCTGGCGGCCTGCGCGGTGGGTCGCGCCTATCCGGCGCAGACCGCCGTACTGCGGCAGGGCGAGCCGACGCTCGACGTCTACGTCGTCGATCGCGGCCTGGTGGAGATCCAGCGCACCACCCCCTACGGCCAGTTCACCCTCGCTCAGCTCGGCTCGGGACAGCTCTTCGGCGAGACCAGCTTCGTCGACTCGGCGACGCGTTCGGGGGATGTCGTCGCGCGCACCGAAGCGTCGTTGATCGCCCTGCTCTCGGCACCCACCCGGGCGCTCATCGAGCGCGATCAACGCGTGGCCGTGGCGCTCTACTGGGCGTTCTGGAAGAGCCTGTCGGGCAAACTGCGCAACACCAACGAACAGCTGGGACGGTTCTTTTCGCAGGGTCCGCGATCCGAGGGCAGCAAGGCGCCGCTCTCCAAGTCGCCCACCGGCGAGTTCCGGCTCGACATCGCCGCCAAGCGGAATCTCTTCGCCGAGCAACGGCTGTCGTCGCTGGAGATCAACTTCCTCACCTCGCTGTCGCGCGAGCGCAAACTGAAGTCGGGGCAGATCCTCTTTCATGAGGGGGATCCCGGCGACGCCATGTACGTGGTGCTCGAAGGGCGAGTCCTGATCAGCAAGTTCATCCCCGGCGCCGGCGAGGAGGCGCTCGCGTTCCTCGAGCGCGGCGACTACTTCGGCGAGATGGCGCTCATCGACCGCGCCCCGCGCTCGGCGCAGGCGCGGGCGCACGATGGCGGGGCGGTGGTGCTGGCGATTCCGGCAGAGGTGGTGGCGGGAATCCTCGACGTGCGCAAGATCTCCTCCCTGCCGCTGCTCAAGATCCTCTGCGGTCTGGTCGCCAAGCGCCTGCGCGAGGTCGACGACAAGATCGTCGGCTGGTACATCCTCTCCGGCGGCGAATCCAGTCAGCCCGGCTGAGCGGCCGAGCGCGCCAGGACTTTCCGCGCCACGCCGGTGAGCGGCAGGCCGGCGAGATCGCCGCGGCTCCACCAACCGGCCTCCACCCCGCCGGCCGGCTCGGCCAGCTCACCGTCCGCGAGGCGCACGCTCGCCTGGCGCACCTCGATCGCGAAGCTCCGGGTGGTGATCGCGTGACGCAGGCGGAAGAGCTCTACTCCCAACGTCCAGGTGCCCCCGAAGCGCTCGGCCAGCTGCGTGGCCGGCGCGCGCTCGCGCACGAGGTCGACGGCGGGAAACTCCCACAACGAGGCGAGCTGACCCGCCTCCGGGCTCCGCCGGAAGAGCAGCCATCGGCCCTCCGCCTCGACCAGCGCCACCAACTGTTCGACGCGCCGGACGCTCGCGCGGGGCGGCGGCGCGGGATATTTCTCGGGCGCCCCCTCGGCGAGCCCCGCACAGGCTCCGGCGAGCGGGCATCGCGGGCACTCCGGCGAGCGCGGCCTGCACACCGTGGCGCCGAGCTCCATCAGCGCCTGGTTGCTGTCGCCGGGCCGCGCCGGGTCGAGCAGCTGCGCGGCCAGCGCCAGCAGCGCGGCGCGATCCTGCCGCGACCGCCCGCCACCGGGGCGCGCCGAGTAACGCGACAGGACGCGCTCGACATTGCCGTCGAGGACCGGCACCGGCTCCCTGAATGCGATGCTGGCGATCGCCGCGGCGGTATAGGGGCCGACGCCGGGCAGGCGTTCGAGCTCACGGGCGCTGGTTGGCAGGGCGCCACCGGTGGCGACGACCTCCCGGGCCGCCGCGAGCAGCCCGCGGCAGCGCCGGTAGTAGCCGAGACCCGACCAGAGGGCGAGCACCTCCGCCTCGTCGGCGGCGGCCAGGCTAGCCAGGTCGGGAAAGCGCGCCAGGAAGCGGCGGTAGTAGGGGATCGCCGTCTCGACCCGCGTCTGCTGCAGCATGATTTCCGAGATCCAGACGGCATAAGGATCGGGGGGTGGGTCCGACGGGCCTCCAGGAGAACGCCAGGGGAGGTCCCGCTTGTGGCGGTCGAACCAGGCGAGAAGTGCGGATCTATCCTGCACGGATGGCAGTGTATCCGGCGGGTTGGGGAGAAATCCGCCAAAACGGCGTCGTCCCCAAAAGAGATCGGCCCCGGTTTGCACCGGGGCCGACGAAAAGAACCGCAGGCGGGAGGTTCCGAGTTGGTTGGCTCTTAAGTGGCTATACCCCTGTTACTTAGGGGATCTTGGCTGGTCTTGAAGAGGGGTGGAGATCAACCGGATCTCGAAACTTCTGGGTGGGATGATGATGGGGAAGTGGAACCTCCTCGCGCACGGTGATGACTCTGCTCTGACTGGTTAGCAAAACGGGTGCCATCGCCGGGATATTCCGTCCGCCCCCCGTCTGCCCCAAGGGGCAGCCACGCCCAGCTCTGCCGCCGGGGCCTCGCCGACACCGCTCCGGCGCGACCCTGCGGCTCCGGTAGAACGCGCTATCGTTGGCGGCAGGAGAAACCCCCTCGATGAGACGGCTCCTCTTTCTGCTGCTGCTCGCCACCCTCCTCGGCCTCGTCCTTGCCGGCGGCGGTTACCTCTTGCTGCAACACCGCGCTCCGAGCTGGGGGGGCGCGAAGGTCCTGACCCTCACCCTCGACGCCCAGCTCGAGGAGCAGGCTCTCGAACCCACGCTGCCGCTGCTCGGCGGCGAGGAGCGGCCCTCTCTCGCGCTCCTCTACCGCGGTTTTCTCGCCGCGCGCACCGATCCCTCGGTGGCCGGCGTCGCGCTCTACATCCAGGACGCCGCCTTCGGCCTCGCCAAGGCGCAGGAGTTGCGCCGCCAGATCGCCGAGCTCGACCGCGCCGGCAAGCC
>CAZQTL010000218.1:0-1830 GCA_964595975.1 uncultured Thermoanaerobaculia bacterium
CAGCGTGAACGAGGCGATCGCACCGCCGGTCGCTGGCGCGAGCTCGACGAGCGCCGCGCCGGCGGCGAGCGCGAGCGCGTCGGCCATCGGCGTCAGTACGCGGTCCGTGGGCCGGCCGGCGACGCCTTCGCGTCGCGCAGCTCGCCCAGCCACTCCTGGGCCCGGGTCGTCATCAGGCCCATGTCGGAGCCGAGCGCGACCCACGAGTAGCCGTAGCCCAGGAAGCGGCGGACCATCTCCGGATTGGCGCCGACGATGCCGCAGGGCTTGCCGAGCCGCTTCGCTTCGGCCGCGGCGTGCGCGAGCTTCGCCTGCACGTCCGGGTGCCCGGCGTTGCCCAGGTGTCCCATCGACGCCGACAGGTCGCTCGGACCGATGAAGATCGAGTCGACGCCGGGAACCGCCGCGATCGCCGGCAGCCGCTCGAGCGCCGCGATCGTCTCGATCTGCACGATCACGCACAGCTCGCCGGCGGCTTGACGCTGGTAATCGGGCACGGTGCCGTAACGGCTGGCGCGATGCACGCCCGCGACGCCCCGCACGCCGGCCGGCGGATAGCGGGTCGCCGCGACGGCGCGCGCCGCCTCGTGCTCGTCCTGCACGAACGGGAACATCAGCGTCTGGGCGCCGCCGTCGAGCGCGCGCTTCACCATGACCATGTCGTTCCACGGGATCCGCGTCACCGCCGAGGCCGGCGTGCCGGCGATGGTCCTCAGGATCTCGACCGCCTGCGGCAGCTCGATCGGGACGTGTTCCATGTCGACGACGAGGAAGTCGAAGCCGCAGCACCCCATCGCCTCGGCGGTCGACGGCGCGCCGCTCATGAGCCAGGTGCCGAACTGCATCCGGCCCTCGGCGATCGCGTGCTTGAATACGTTGCGCGGCATCGGCATCGTCGCGGGCTCCGGTCAGGTGGCGGGCGGGGTCATCGACTGCGCGAGCTTGGCGAGGTGCTGCGCGAGGTCGGCGGTCTGCGTGCGGTCGAGGTTGAAGCCGATCCAGCCGTACGGCGCGGTGCGCAGCACGAGACCGGTCCAGGCGCGGTCGCGCGTCGGTATCACCGCGACCCGCGGCGCCTCGATCTGCAGGAACGGGGTCTTCGGCACGTCGGCCTCGACCTCGGGGATCATCGCCGAACGCACCATGCCGAGGAACTGGACCAGCCGCTCGAGCTCGACGGCGCTCGCCGACAGCGTCTGCGTTCCGATCGTGAGCGTCACACGCTCGCGGCTCGGGTCGATCTCGTATTGGAGGGGCGGTGGCGAGGACGGGTCCATGGCGGGCGGCGGGCGGCGCGATCCGGCCGGAGGAGGGACTGCCGAGAGGATATCAGCCGAGCGCGCCGCCGAGCCCGGCCGCGATCTCCTCGATCGCGTCCTCGGGCAGGTCCGGGTAGAAGGGTACGCCGAGCAGGCAGGCGCCGATCGCGTCGGCGATCGGCGTCGGGAGATGGTGGACGTGCCCGAACGCCGGTTGCCGGTCGATCGTCGGCCAGTACCAGCGCCGGGTTCCGATGCCGCGTTCGCGCAGGAGGGACTCCGCGCGATCGCGCGCCGGCGGGTCGGGGAGCAGGTAGGCGCAGACGCTGCGGATGGTCGCCGCGTCGACCGACTGCTGACCGAGTCGCCCGCCGCAGGCGCGCTGCGCGGAACGGACGCAACGCTCGTGCAACGACCGGCGCGTCGACGCGGTCCCGGGCCAGCGGTCGAGGCTCGCCAGCGCCACCGCCGCGTGGTACTCGGAGAGCTTGGCGTTGGTGCCGGTCGCGACCGCGCTGCCGATGGGGCCGTCGCCGGGCCGGTCGAGATTGATGCCGAAGTTGGACAGCCG
>CAZQTL010000218.1:1930-6643 GCA_964595975.1 uncultured Thermoanaerobaculia bacterium
TGCCGATGGGGCCGTCGCCGGGCCGGTCGAGATTGATGCCGAAGTTGGACAGCCGCCGTATCGCATGGGCGAGGTTCGGGTCGCGGGTGACGACGAATCCACCCTCGCCGGCGGCGAGCGGCTTGGTCGCGTGCAGGCTGAACACCGCGCAGGTCGGCCCCGGATCGCCCTGGTTGCCGTAGCCGGCGGCGGCGTCGATCACGACCGGCACCCCGGTGTCGCTCGCGAACGCCGACCACGCCGGCCCGTCCTGCGCCCCGCCGAACGTCGTCACCGGAACGACGGCGCGCGCCCCGATCGTGCGGACCGCGGCGCGCGCGATCGGCGGGGTGAGCAGCCAGGTGTCGGGGTCGACGTCGGCGACCACCGGCGAGAGGCCGGCGCAACGGACGGCGGACGCGGTCGCGATGAAGGTGAGCGCCGGGACCAGGACCGGGGCGCCCGCCGGGAGCGAGAGGGCGCGCAGCGCGAGCTCGAGCCCCGCGGTGCAGCTCGAGACCGACACGACGCGGCAGCCGCCCGCGGCGGCGAACGACGCGGCGATCCGAGCCTCGAACTCGGTCGCGAGCGGGCCGAAATTCGAGTACCAGCGGCGCTCGTCGATGCGGCGGAGGTACGGGAGCAGCTCGTCGGCCGTCGGCAACGACGGCAGCATCAGCGGGATGCGCTCTCGGATCGCGGCGCCGGAGAGGGGGCGATCCTCCCGGGCGGGGGCGATCTCGGTGGGAGTCGACCTCATCGGTTCTTCGTCTCGTCGGCGCGATTCGCCGGGTTCCATGGCCCCGCGGCGCACCGATCCAGCAGCGGCCGGAAGCGGGCGAAGGACCAGAAACCCGCGAAACACCCGATTGTGGTGCCGAGCGCGTAGGCGGGCAAGACGGCGAGCTTCCCCTCCATCCCGTTGGTCGCCAGCGTGCAGGCGGGGTTCATCGAGAGTCCGCCGGCGAACCGGCCGAAGACGGCGCCGATCGAGAACACCATCGCGCCGATCGCCAGCGCGCGCCGCCCGGGGAAGTACGTCCCGGCCACCATGCAAAGGAAGATGAACGGGACCATGAAGACGACTTCCTTGGCGATCGCCGCCAGCCATCCGTCCGGCGCATCGGGAGCGCCGAACCGCGCCACCGCCGGGAACAGCGCGTGGATCACGCCCATCGCGGTGATCGCGGCGCCGCACTGGACGGCGACGAACGGCCCGACTTCGCGCCAGGGATGCCAGCGCAGGATCCCGAGCGCCACGGTCACCGCGGGGTTGAAGTGGATGGAGAACCGTCCGAGGACGTGGATCGCGAGCGCCACGACGACGCCGAACACGGCGGAGACGCCCCAGGCGCCCGGGCGCCAGACGCCGCTCGCCGCGGCCGCGATCGAGCCGTAGCCCAGCGCCACGATCAGGAACACGCCCGCGAATTCGGAGAGGAGCCTCGTTCTCATCGGCCGCCCGGGTCGCGCCGCCGGGGTCGCGCCGGCGCGGCGGGATCGAGGACCTCCATGCTCTGCGGCTACGCCGCTCGCGCGGGCTCGCGCGGCGAGGCGTAGTAGATCGTGTCGTAGTAGTAGCTCGAATGGTGCCGCAGGCGCAGCTCGTAGCCGGGCGCGAGCTCGTCGAAGAGGCGCCACAGGTCGAGGAGGTCGTCCGCGTAGTGGTACGCGGTGATCGCCATCCGCGGCCGGCACTCGCGGATCAGCCGTGCGGCCCCCTTCAGCGCGCGCTGCTCGAAGCCCTCGAGGTCCATCTTGATGAACGTGACCCGGTCGAGCGCGTCGTCGAGGCGCACGATCGGGGTGTCGCCGCCTCCGCCGCCGGTCTCGTCGACGTGCGAGCCCATCGTGCCGGTCTCGAGGAACCGGATGCGCCCGCTGGTGTCGCCGACCGCGGCGTTGTGCAGGACGATCCCCGGCATCGCGAGCGATCGCAGCTTCTCGAGCTCGGCGTAGCTCTTGCGGTCCGGCTCGAACGCGTGAATCGCGCGGAAGCGACCATCGGTCGCGGCGATCACCTTGCGCACCGTCGTGCCGACGAAGGCGCCGCAGTCGGCGAAGATCTCGTCGTCGCGCAGGTGGAACGTGCTGGCGTGCGCGTCGAGGCCGAAATACTCGTCCTCCATGCTGGTCAGCGCCCGCCTCGTGTGCCGACGCTCGTAGGTGAGACGCAGCAACAGCGCCGCGTCGAGCGCCGCCCGGCTCGCGTCGTCGGCGAGCGCGTCGCGCAGCGATCCCCACTCGCGCTGTCGCGCGATCGTCCGTTCGCGCATGTCGCGGGGCGTCTGGTAGACGGCGCCCTGCTCGAGCTCGGCGAGCGCCTCGACGAAGTCCGCCAGTTCGACGCCGACCGTCGCGGCGAGTCGCGCGAAGACCGCGTGGCCGAGCGGGCTGCCCGCGAAATCGATCGCGAGCAGGTCGGCGATGCCCGGCGCGCGGGCCCGGAATTCGTCGGAGGACCAGCGGACCACGCCGAGGATCGTGGCGTCGCGGTAGTGGTCGTCCACGACGGCGACGACGTTCGCGTTGTCGACGATGAAGCGCCCGTAGACGCCGGCGAGGTAGGAGTTCGGGCCGAACAGGACCAGCGGCCGTTCGGTCACGCGACGCGCACGCGGCACGTAGGTGCGCGCCCACGGGGACCGGTAGTCGAGCGGCGTATCCATCGGCGAGGGCGTCTCAGCCGGCGCGCACCAGCCGCGCGGGGCGCTCGCGGAACTCCGGCGAGACGAAGGTCCCCGGCGCGAACTTGCCGCGGTAGGTTCCGGCGACGTCGATCTCGGCGGGACCGGGAAGCTCGGTGAATTCGTGGAGCTGGACACCCGAGCCCAATACCACGTGATCGCCGACCACCGACTTCGCGCCGACGATCGCGCCGCGGGCGAGCCAGCACCACGCGCCGATCCGGGCCGAGGTCCCGATGAGCGCGCCCGCGTGGACCACCGTTCCCGCGCCGATCACCGCGCCGGGCTCGATCGAGGCGTGGGGGCCGACGAGCACGTTCTCGCCGAGGGAAGCCGAGGCGTCGACCTGCGCCGTCGGATGCACGAGCGTCGCGGAGCGGTATCCGGCGAACCGGAGCTTCGCCCAGAGATCGTAGCGCGCGAAGTTGAGCGCGGACAGACCGATCGCCGCGAACGCGTCGGTGGAATCGGGCGGGTCCGATTCGAGCCGCGCGGCGTCGAATCCCGCGATCCGATCCGGCGTCAGCGGCTCGACGCGAACGAGGTCCTCGCCGTTGGCGGCCGACGCGATGGCGGCCGCCAGCGTCGAGACCGGATCCTGGCCGACGATCACGATCCGGCGCGGGCCGCGCCGTGCGTCGAGGCCGACGCTCACGCGGCCTCCAGCAGCCGGCGGTACACCTTGGCGATCCGGCGCAGCCGGAACTCGTAGGCGCCGTGGAACGCGGGCGGCGCGTCGCCGGCGAGTCCGGCCTGCAGCGCTTCGAGCACGACGGCGTCCTCGTCGATGACGCGCTTCTCGCTCTTCATCTGTCCCCAGAGGATCGCCGCCGCGGCCGGCAACCGCTGACGCCGCCGGCCGAGCGCCATCGTCAGCCGGTACTCGGTCCGATCGGGCGCGACCGGACAATACTGCTGGATCAGGTGGATCGCCCCCGACATGACGATGTAGTTGACGTTCGGGTAGAGGAAGTAGTTGACGTAGTCGGTGGCGCCGCCGCAGCGCTCGACCGCCTCGTGCCAGGGCCAGGTCGGGAGATCGAACGACGCGTGCGACTCGTAGGACAGGTCGCGCAGATCGCCGCCGATCTCGGCGTCCGGCTGGGGCGGTGGCGAGGCGGGGCGCGTGCCGGGAGCGGGCGGCTTGAGCGACGGCGCGAGCGACGCGAAGCTGGCGGCGTGCACGAAGGGGACGTGGTTCCAGTCGACGACGTTCTCGAAGTTGAGCTTCCAGTTGTAGCGGGCCTCGAACTTCGCGAACAGCGCGTCGTCGCCGACATGATCGCTCGTTCGCGCGGCCCGTTCGAGGAACGCCGGGTGGAACTGCGCCTCGATCGGCATCGGCTCGGCGGCCAGGTTCACGAACACGAGCCCGCCGACGACCTTCAGGGCCACCGGTTCCAGGCGCAGACCGGCGAGACAGTTCCGGTCGAAGCCGTAGTTGGCCTCGTTTCCCGGGATCGACCGCACGCCGCCGTCGCCGTCGTAGACCCACCCGTGGTAGGGACACGCGAGGCGCCGGGCGCCGAAGTCGTCGATCTGGATCGGCGCCTGGCGGTGCGCGCAGCGGTTCACGTACGCGCGCAGGCCGGCCGCCGTGTTCTGCACGACGATCGGCACTCCGCCGATCCGGTGCGTCAGGAACGCGTCGGGAGCGTCCAGCAGCGAACGGAACCCGGCGAGTATCCACAACCGGCCGAACAGGCCGCGCGCCTCGGCGGCGAACGCCTCGGGCGACGTGTAGTCGGCGGCGGCGAGGATCGATCGCATCGGGGCCTCTCCGGTCAGCGCGTGAACACGACCTTCGCCGGATTGCCGAACACCGTGCTGTCGGCGGGCACGTCCCGGACGACGACGCTGCCGGCGCCGATGACCGCGCGATCGCCGATCCTGACGCCCGGAACGATGCAGCTGTGCGGGTGGATCTGCACGGCGTCGCCGACGACCGCGCGCGCGCCGATGAACGTGAAGCTGCCGATCTGGACGTAGTCACCGATCGTCACGTCGTGTCCGACGACGCACATCGACAGTATCGTGGTGAAATCGC
>CAZQTL010000219.1:0-6613 GCA_964595975.1 uncultured Thermoanaerobaculia bacterium
TACGTCTACGCCGGCGTGCTGACCGCGATCGCCTCGTTCATCATGACCGCGCGGATGAACGCCGCCCACCCGACGATCGGCGTCGGCCTCGAGTTCGACGCGATCGCCGCGGTGATCCTCGGCGGCACCTCGTTCGAGAAGGGCAACGGCGGCATCGCCGGGACGATCGTCGGCGCGCTAGCGGTCGGCGTGCTGCGCAACGGATTGAACCTGCTGGGCGTCGGCACCGAATGGCAGGTCGCCACCGTCGGCGTGGTCATCATCACCGCGGTCGCGCTGGACTCGATCCGCGGCCTCAACGCATGAACGCGCCCGCTCCGACCGCCGGAACCGTCGAGCGGCGCCTCGACCACCGGGTCTTCGTCGTCCTGTCGCGGCTCGTCGCGATCGCAGTCCTGGTGATCGTGCTCGCGGTGCTGAGCCCGCAGTTCCTGACGCTGGGCAACCTGGTCAACGTGCTGCGCCAGGCGTCGCTGCAGTTCCTGATCGCCGCCGGGCTGACGCTCGTGATCCTGACCGGCGGCATCGACCTCGCGATCGGCGCGGTGCTGGGCCTCGCGGCCTGCGTCTCGGCGTCGCTGATCACGCAGGGACACGTCGCGCTGGGCGTCGTCTCGGCGCTGGCGGTCGGACTCGTCGCCGGCGGCGCCAACGGGCTGCTGGTGACCGTCGGGCGCATCCCCTCGTTCATCGCCACCTACGGCATGCTCTGGATCGCCCACGGGCTGGGCTACGTCTTCATGAAAGGCGAGGTGATCCACGGCCTGCCGGCGCCGGTCCGCTTCATCGGCGCCGGATTCGTGCTGGGTGTGCCGGTGCCGGTGATCGTCGCGGTGGCGCTGCTCGTCGTGCTGCACGTGATGCTGCACCACACGGTGCTCGGCCGGTCGATCTACGCGATCGGCGGCAACCCGAGCGCCGCGCGGCTGTCCGGCATGCCGGTGCGCGCGCGGCTGATCGCCGTCTACGCGCTGTGCGGGCTCTTGTCGGGCTTCGCCGCGCTGGTGGTGATCGCGCGGATCAACGCCGCCGACTCGAGCTTGGGCGAGGACCTGCTGCTGCCGGCGATCGCGACCGTGTGTCTCGGCGGCACCTCGCTCTTCGGCGGCGTCGGCGGCATCGCCGGCAGCGCGGTCGGCGCGCTGATCCTCGCGTTGGTGGTCAACGGCATGAACCTGCTGGGCGTGCAGACGTTCTGGCAGAGCGGGGTGATGGGTGCGATCATCCTGGTCTCGGTACTGGCCGACCAGATCGGCGGAGCGAGGCTGGTGGGCAGGCGTTCGTAGAGGGGCCGCGGCGCGGGGCCGCGGGACAACGGAACAACCAGGAGGAACGATCATGGACCGCAGGACATTCTTGAAGGCGTCGCTGGTGACCTCGGCGTCGGCGACCGCGCTGGGCACGGTCCCGGCGCCGGCGTTCGCGCAATCGGGCAAGCCGCTGACGATCGCGTTCTACGTGAAGAACGTCACCAACCCGTTCTGGAAGGGCTGCCGGATCGGCGCCGAGAAGGCCGCCAAGGAGCTGGGCGTCAACCTCGAGGTCGTCGCGCCGACCAAGCCTGACAACATCGAGGAGCAGACGCGGCTGGTCGAGGACTGGATCGTCAAGAAGCCGGACGCGTTCGTGTTCGTCCCGGTCGACTACAAGGCGCTCGTGCCCTCGATCCAGAAGGCGAACAAGGCCGGCATCCCGATCATCGGCTACAACAACCGGATGACCGACATCGAGCAGGTCAGCTACATCGGCTCCGACGACGAGAAGATCGGCTACGAGATCTCGAGCTACCTGTTCAAGTCGCTCGGCGGCAAGGGCAAGATCATCCACATCGACGGGGTGCCCGCCGCGATCACCGCCCAAGCGCGCAAGCGCGGGCTCGATCGCGCGCTCAAGGACTTCCCCGGCATCGAGCTCCTGACCTCGCAGCCCGGCCAGTACCGGCGCCTGCCGGCGGTGCAGGTGTTCGAGAACCTGATGCAGCGCTACCCGGACATCGACGGCGTGATGAGCGCGAACGACGACATGGCGGTCGGCATCGCCGAGGCGCTCGCCGCCGCCGGACGCGGCGGCAAGACCAGGGTCACCGGCGTCGACGGGATCCCCGACGCGACGGCGGCGATCGCGGCCGGCAAGATGTTCGCGACCGCGGACTTCAGCGGCCACGACCAGGCCTACCTCGCCGTCCACGCGGCGGTGCGCCACCTGCGCAAGCAACCGGTGCCCAAGGAGATCACGCTGCCGATCCAGATCATCGACAAGCAGAACGTCGCGCAATTCCTGAAGACGCCGGAAGAGCGCTCGGTCCCCAACTGGGACCGGACGGTGGCGGCGCAGCCGAAGTGACGATGTGGCGGCGCGGCGGAACGGGTGACGCCCGTCCCGCCGCCGCCGACCGCAACCGGACCCGACGATGACAGAGCCCAGCGCAGCGGTCGTGCGGATGCGCGGCATCCGCAAGGCCTACGGCGGCGTCCAGGCGTTGAAGGGCGTCGACCTCGACCTCTACCTCGGCGAGACGCACGCGCTGGTCGGCGACAACGCCGCCGGCAAGTCGACGCTGATCAAGATCCTCGCCGGCGCGGTCGCCCGCGACGCCGGCACGATCGCCTTCGACGGCGCCGACGTCGAGATCGGCGATCCGCGCGACGCCAAGGCGCTAGGCGTCGAGACCGTCTACCAGGACTTGGCGCTCGCCGACAACCTCGACGTGTCGGCGAACGTCTTCCTCGGCCGCGAGCTGACCCGTTCCGGCCCGCTCGGCTGGTTCCTCGACAACCGGCGGATGGAGGCGCGGTCGCGCGAGCTCTTGAGCCGGCTCAAGATCAACATCCCCGATCCGCGCCAGAAGGTGCGGGCGATGTCCGGCGGCCAGCGCCAGTCGATCGCGCTGGCGCGCTGCGTCTGCTTCAACGCGCGCGTCGTCATCCTCGACGAGCCGACCGCGGCGCTCGGCGTCGAGGAGACGCGCAAGGTCTACGCGCTGATCCGCGAGATGCGCGACCACGGGCGCGCCGTGCTGATCATCAGCCACAACATGAACCACGTGTTCGAGAACTGCGACCGGATCACGGTGATGAAGACCGGCCGGTCGGTCGGTTCGGTGAAGGTGAGCGAGACGCACCAGGAAGAGATCGTCCGCATGATCGTCAGCGGCGTGAACCCGCGCGCGCCGCGATCCGAGGCCGAGGCCGAGGCGCCGGCCGCCGGCTGAGCCGGCGCGACCGCCGGCCGGGTCCGGAGACTCCTCGTGGGCCGGACCGCGTTGATCGCCGGCGCGACCGGCACCTGCGCGAAGCGCCTGCTGGAAGTCCTGCTCGCCGACCGCTGGTCGGTCGTCGGTCTGGCGCGCCGCCCGCCGCCCGACGCGGCCGCCGGACCGGTCCGCTGGGTGCGCGCCGATCTCCTCGACGCCGCCGACACGCGCCGCGCGCTCGCCGACGCCTCCGGGGTCACGCACGTCTTCTACACCGCCCGCGCCAAACACGGCGAGGGCGGCCATGAGAGCGTCGCCGACAACGCGGCGATGTTCGCGCACCTGCTCGACGCGATCGTCCCGGTCGCGCGCGGCCTCGAGCACGTCCACCTGGTCCAGGGCGGCAAGTACTACGGACTGCACCGGGGCCCCTACCCGACGCCGGCGGAGGAGGACGATCCGCGACCGGCGGTGCCCAATTTCTACTACGACCAGCAGGATCGGCTCGAGGCGTGCCAGCGCGGCGAGCGGTGGAGCTGGTCGGCGTCGCGCCCGAACGTGATCTGCGACTTCGCGCCCGAGCGCCCGCGCAACCTGGTGTCGCTGATCGGCGCCTACGCCGCGATCCTGCGCGAGCGCGGCGAGCCGCTCGCCTTCCCCGGGACGCGCGCCTGCTGGCGGGCGCTGACCGAGGTCACCGACGCGACCCACTTCGCCCGCGCGATCGTCCACCTGGCGGGCGCGCCGGGCGCGCGCAACCGCGCCTACAACGTCACCAACGGCGACCTGTTCCGCTGGGAGCGGCTGTGGCCCAGGCTCGCCGCGTACTTCGGCATGGCGGTCGGCGATGTCGTCGACACGCCGCTCGCCCAGCGGATGGCCGGCAGCGACGAGGACTGGCGGCGCGTGGTCCGGCGCCACCGCCTGGTCGACTGTCGGTTGGAAGACCTCGCGAACTGGGCCTACGGCGACTTCGTCTTCCGCCAGGGCCACGACGTCGCCTCGTCGACGACGCGGTTGCGCCGGACCGGATTCGACGCGGTGGTCGACACGCCGACGATGTTCGCCGGCCAGCTCGAGCGCTACCGCGAGGCGCGGCGACTGCCCTGAGCGCGCGGCGGCGCGAGACGCTATCGCATCATCTGGACGTCGCCGCAGACGCTGATCGCCTGCCCGGTGACGCTGGCGCCGAACGGCGAGGCGAGGTAGAGCGCCATGTTCGCGACGTCGTCCATCGTCACCGTACGCTTGAGCGAGACGACGTCGAGGTACTGGCGGCGCATCTCGGCGGGCGCGAGCCCGAGCGCCTTCGCCTTGGCTTCGACCACGCGCCGGAATCGATCGGTCTCGACGTGCCCCGGCAGGATCGCGTTGACGCGGATGTTGTCCGCGCCCAGCTCGACCGCGAGGCTCTTGGTGAAGCCGACGACCGCCCACTTCGACGCGGCGTAGGGGCTGCGCATCGTGAAGCCGAGCCGGCCGGCGACCGAGCTCAGGTTGATGATCGACCCGCCGCCGGCCGCCTTGAGCATCGGCACCGCGTGCCGCGCGCAATGGAACTGGCTCGAGACGTTGACGTCGAGCGTGCGGTCGAGGTCGCCGGGCGCGATGTCCTCGACCCGCGCCGTCGGCCCGGCGATGCCGGCGTTGTTCACCAGCACGTCGAGGCCGCCGAAACTGCGCCGGACGTCGTCGAACATCGCCGCGACCGCGGCCGGATCGGCGACGTCGACCCGGTCGCCGGGCACGTCGGGCATCAGCCGGCGCGCCTCGTCGAGCGCCTCGGTCGACACGTCGCAGATGCGCACGCGGGCGCCGCGCCCGCGGAACGCCGCCGCGATGCAGCGCCCGATCCCCGCCGCACCGGCGGTAACCAGGACCCGCACGCCGGTCATGTCGACCGGCAGGAATCCCGCCGGATGCTTCGGGCCGCCGCCCGCGCCGCTGGTCGCGCTCACGTCATTCGTCCTCGATCGGCGTCGTCACCACGATGAAGGTGAGATCGGTGAGTCCGGAGTTGGTGATGCCGTGCTCGACGCCCGGCGGGATGAAGACGACATCGTGACGGCGCACGACCCGCCGCTCGCCGTCCATTTCCATCAGGCCCTCGCCGTCGAGGATGTGGTAGACCTGCTCCTGGACCTTGTGCGTGTGCAGCGCGACGTAGGCCATCGGCTGGTAGTTCGAGATCCGGTAGTCCATCCGCTTCGATCCGGCGGTCTCCGGACGCACCAGCGGCTTGGAGAGAGCGCCGCCGTGGTGGCCGGGGAACTCCTTCCACGGGATCTCGGCGATGTGGTGCACGACCGCCGCGGGTTTGGGGGTCCTGGACATGGGCGCTCGCTCCTGCGGGGAATGGTCTGGGGAGGGGGCGGCGACGGCGTGCGTCCGGCCCGGTCGGGATCGGTCAGGCCCGCGCGGCGCGGCGCGCGGCGACCCAGGCGGCCAGCCCCTCGCGGATGCCGTAGCGCGGAACGTAGCCAAGCTCCGCGCGCGCACGGCTGGTGTCGAGCGCGCCCTTGCGCACGACCTCGATCCGGTCGCCGAAGCGGTAATGCCCCGGCCCGATCGAAAGGTCGCAGCCGGGCACGAGCTCCTTCATGATGTCGACGAGCTCGAAGAGCGACGGCGCCGATCCGGACGACAGATGGTAGGCGTCGTAGCGGTGCTGCGGCTTGTCGATCGCGGCGAGGATGCCGCCGACGAGGTCGTCGATGTAGACGTGATCGACGCGGAAGTCGCCGCCCGAGGCGATGTGCAGCGGCCGCCCTTCGACCGCGGCGTCGACCAGCGTCTTGGGCACGCGCGCCCGCGGCAGTCCCGGCCCGTAGACCCAGCAGGTCCGGCAGTTGATCACGTCGAGGCCGTGGTTGCGCCGGTAGTCGCGCCCGAGCTGCTCGACCGCGAACTTGGAGATGCCGTAGGGCATCACCGGCAGGCACGGATGGTCCTCGGTGATCCGGTCGGCGGTGAAGTGCCCGTAGATCTCCTCGGTGCTGATGTTGATCACCCGCCGGACGCCGGCGAGGCGCATCGCCTCGAACAGATTGAGCGCGCCCTCGACGTTGACGCGGAAGGTCGCGAACGGCGCATCGGCCGAGGCGATCACGCCGACGATCGCGGCGCAGTGGACGATCGCGTCCGGCTTCGCGTCGCGCAGCAGGTGCGCGAGGTGCTGCCACTCGGTGACCTCGCCGGGCACCGCCCGCACGCGCGGATTCGCCTGCTGCAGCGCGAGCAGCGCCGGGCCGAGCACGACGTCGCAGGCGACGACGTCGTCGCCGCGCGCCGCCAGCGCCCGGACCACCTCGACGCCGATGAATCCGTTGGCCCCGGTGACGACGATGCGTGCCATGGCTCCCTCTGCGATGCGCGGAAGAGCGCCCGACGGCGGCCGCGCGGTCCCCCCGCGGGGACGTC
>CAZQTL010000220.1:0-2572 GCA_964595975.1 uncultured Thermoanaerobaculia bacterium
TGAGCAGGTCGTCCATGCCGATCTTCGACACGCCGCACACGACGTTCAGCACCGTTCCCACCGGCGGGGTAATGAGCCCGATCGCGTTGTTGATGACGAAGACCACGCCGAAGTAGATCGGATCGATGCCCGCCTGCTTGACGAGCGGCATCAGGATCGGCGTCAGAATCAGGATGGTCGGTGCCATGTCCATCGGGCCGCCGATCACGAGTACCGCGACCATGATCAACGCCATGAGCAGCACCGGCTGGTCCACGAACGGCGCGAGCAGATCGACGAGCTTCGCCGGCAACTCCGCCACGGTGATGAGCCATGCCGAGACCAGCGAGGCCGCGACCAGGAACATGATCACGCCGGTGGTCAGCGCCGCGGTCAGGAAGACCTCGTAGAGTCGGGGCAGCGACAGCTCGCGGTAGACGAAGACGGCGATGAACATCGCGTAGACCGCCGCGACGACCGCCGCCTCGGTCGGGGTGAAGACGCCGAACTTGAGGCCGGCGATGATGATGACCGGCAGCAACATCGCCCAGAAGCCTTCCGCGAGCGCGCGGCCCACGTCCCGAGCGGAACTGCGGGCCCGGGTCGGGACCGGGTCGCGCCGCGCCGTCCACCACCAGGTGACGACGAGCGCGGCGCCGAGCATCAGTCCCGGAACGATGCCCGCGAGGAACAGCTTGGTGATAGACAGTCCGGCGGCCACGCCGAAGAGCACGAACGCGATGCTCGGCGGGATGATCGGCCCGATGATGCCGCTGGCCGCCACCAGTCCGCCGGCGCGGTTCCCGTCGTGGCCGGCCGCGACCATCATCGGCACGAGGATCGACGCGAGCGCGGCGGCGTCGGCGACCGCCGAGCCCGACACCGCGGCCAGCAGGCACCCGGCCACGACCGTCACGTAGCCCAGACCGCCGCGGACGTGCCCGACCAGCTCCATGGCGAAGCCCACGATCCGGCGGGACAGGCCGCCCACGTTCATGATCTCGCCGGCCAGCATGAAGAAGGGGACCGCCATCAGCGGAAAGGAATCGGCGCCGTTGATGATGTTGGTCGCGATGATCTGCGCGTCGAAATTGTCGAGCTGGATCATCAGCGCGATGCCGCAGACGATCAGCGCGAAGGCGATCGGCATGCCGATCGCCATCGAACCGAGCAGCGAACCCAGGAAGACCGCGACCGTCATGGATCACCCGCTCGCGAATCGGCACCGCCGGCGCGCGGACCGCGGGCCGTGGTGTCGGTTGCGAGCGCCGTCCCCTCGGCCAGCGCCTCGCGGACGGTGACGAGCTCGTCCGCGGCCAACCGGCCGGCGGCGAGGCGCCAGAGCTCGAAGACGGTCAACGCGGCCGCGCAGGCGCTGAACAGGACGCCGATCCCGTAGAACATCGTCATCGACATTCCGGTGACCGGGGCGATCGCGCCGACCTGGTAGCTGATCATCGTCTGCTTCCAGCTTCCCTGTAGGAACAGGAGGCAGGCCACCAGCACCAGGACGTGGCTCGCCACGAAGCAGGCCTTCTTCCACGCGGCAGGCAGTCGCTTCACCAGCGTGTCCATCCCCAGATGGGCGTGCTCGCGCATCGCCACGATCGCGCTGATGAACGTGAGCCAGACGAAGAGCATGCGCGACAGCTCCTCGGAGACCGTGATCCCCTTGTTGAAGCCGTAGCGCAGAACCACGTTGCCGAAGACCAGCGCGACCATCAGCGCGAGGCAGCCCACCATCGCCGCCTTGAGCGTCGCGAACAACCCGTCGGCGACGCGCTTCACGGTCGGGAACGCCGTTCGCCGGACCGGCCGCCGGACGGGGGGCGCCCGGGCGGCACGCCCGGGCGACGGATCGGAGTCACCGACGTCCGCGCGCCTTCTCGATCTCGGACATCATCTCCTTCACCAGGGCCTCGCCGGCGTCGCGGGAGTACTTGTCGACGACCGGCCGCAGCCGCTCGCGGATCTGCGCGACCGAGGACGGCGGGAATTCGGTCACCTGGAGTCCCTTGGTTCGCAGCGTCTCGAGCGACTTCGCGTCCGCCTCCCGCGAGAGCGTGCGGTTGTACGGCTGCGTCTGCGCGGCGGCGTCGAGCAGGATCTTGCGTTCGTCGGCGGAGAGTTGGTCCCAGACCTTCTTGCTGAACAGCAGGATCAGCGGCTGGTAGACGTGGCGCGTCGTCGAGACGAACTTCTGGACTTCGTAGAATTTCGCCGTTTCGATCGACGAGAACGTGTTCTCCTGACCGTCGACCGCCTTGGTCTCCATCGCCGAGTAGAGCTCGGGATACGGCATCGGCACCGCGTTCGCCCCCAGGGCGGTGAACATGTCGACGTAGAGAGGCAACTGCAGGACGCGGATCTTGAGACCCTGGAAGTCCTCGAGCTTCGCGATCGGCCGCCGGCTGTTGGTCATGTTGCGGAAGCCGTGGTCCCAGTACGAGAGCCCGATCAGACCCTTTTCCGGCAGCTTGTCGTTGAGCTTCCTGCCGACCGGTCCGTCGAGCACGGCGTCGGCTTCGCGGAAGTCGTTGAACAGGTACGGCAGGTCCAGCATCGCGTATTCCTTGATCTGGCTGCCGAGGAG
>CAZQTL010000220.1:2672-6572 GCA_964595975.1 uncultured Thermoanaerobaculia bacterium
GCAGGATCGCGAAGTCGTCGGGCTGCTCGAACACCATCGTGTTGAGCGGTCGAACGCCGCGCTCTTCGAACAGGACGACGACCTCGACGCGGAATCCGCCGGTCGGCAAACCGTGCAGGTCGAGCTTGATCGCGAGCGTCATTCCGGGCAGGAGCTGGTAGTCGGTCTCCGAGCTCAGGTTCGGCGGCTCGACGACATCGACGCCGACGCCGTGGCCCACGCCGCGCAGTCCCTTCACGTACGGCGTGAAGTACGGCGCGTAGCCGAGGGGGGCGAGGCGCTCGAGCATCATGTCGTGCACGGTGCGCGCCGACGTACGGGGGGCGAGCTTCGGCACGATCTCCTTGACGATCCGGAATCCCGCGGCGAGCGCGTCGGTCTGCTCGCGCGACGCGCCCGGCATGAGAACGGTGATGCCTCCGTCGTTGCAGTAGTTTCCCACCGACGGATTGAAGTCGATCATCACGAAGTCGCCGCGCTCGATGCGCCGGTTGCTCGGACGCCAGGCCGCGTAGTTCGTGTTCGGCCCCGACATGACGACGGTGGCCGAACCGATGTCGGCATCGAGTTCGCGCGCGGGGCCTTCGCAGAGGCCGGCGACCTGCATCTCGGACATCCCGACGCGGATCTTCGACGTGATCGCCCGGAGGACCTCGTCGTTGATCTCGGCCGCGCGCCGCATCAGCGCGATCTCCGCCGCCGACTTGAGCTGACGGAGCTCGATCAGGAGGCGATCGACCGACGTGAACGTCGCCAGCGGCAACGCCTCGCGGAAGAGCGCGAACAGATTCATCGGCAGCAGGTTATCGCCGATCAGGCCGACGCGGGACGGACGCTGCGCGATCGGCGAGAACAGATCCGGGACGAACTCGGCGGCGCGATGATAGGGCCGCACGTCCTTCGTCCAGATCACGTCTCTGGCCGCGTACAGGTTGAGCCGGCCCAGTATCGTCGTCGGCGGCGCGTCGCCGACGTAAATCACCACCTGGGGCGACTCCTCGACGACGTTGATCGGCTTGTACCCCGTCAGGTAGGTCCCGTGGCCGGAACGGTACTCGTCGGAGAAGACGATCAGCGCGTCGAGTCCCTCGTCCTTCATCTTCTGGCGGAGCCTGGCGGAGCGGGCCTCGTACTCGGCCGGGGCGATCGGAACGATCGGAAGCGGATGGGACACCGGTGCGACCTCCTCGCCGGGGGCGGCCGACACGCCGCGAATCGCCCCGGTCGCAAAAATGTAAAGGATTACATCACGACGCGATCCCGTCGTCAAATCGGGCCGGTGCCGGGCGGCCGCGCGTTCCGCCACCCCGTCCCGCCGGGACTGGCGGCGCCCGTCGGCACGGGCTACAGTAGAATCGTTTGCGGTTGCGGCCGGACGGTCTCGCGGTCGCCGTCGAAATGAGAAAACGTTTACAGTCACCGGCCCCGGAGGTCGTCGGCCTGCGCCACGTCGCGACACGCGCCGGCTGTTCGACCGCCTCGGTCTCGCGGGTCCTCAACCGCCCGGACCTGGTCAAGCCGGCGCTGCGGCAACGCGTCCAGCAGGCGATGCGCGACTTGGGCTACGTTCCGAACAGCGCGGCTCGCGCGCTGCGCTCGCGTCGGACGCATATCGTGGGGATCGTCATCCCGACGCTCAACTACGCGATCTACGCGCGCCTGGTGGAAGGACTGCAACGCCGCCTGCTGCAGCACGGCTATTCGCTCCTCGTCGCGACCAGCGAATACGATTTCGCGCTCGAAGAGGAACGGACGCGGATCCTCGTCGAGCGCGGCGTCGAGGGTCTGGTCCTGATCGGCGACGCGCACAGCTCCGGCCTGTACGAACTCCTCGAGTCGGCCGGCATCCCCTACGTCAACACCTGGGTCTACCGGGCCGACGGCGAGCACCCCTGCATCGGCTTCGACAATCGGCGGGTCAGCGCCGGTGTCGCCGAGTTCCTGCTCGACCTCGGACACCGGTCCTTCGGCGTGATTTCCGCTCACACGGCGGCGAACGACCGCGCCTCCGAGCGCGTCGCCGGTGTCCGCGCCGCGCTCGAGCGCCGCGGCCTGACATTGCCGGCGGACGCGGTCTACGAGCGCCCGTACTCGATCGCGACCGGGCGAGAGGGGTTCCGCTACCTGCGGACTCGTCGGGATCCGCCCACCGCGGTCGTTTGCGGCAACGACGTGCTGGCGATCGGCGCGCTCATCGAGGCGCGGGCGATGGGCGTGCGCGTGCCCGACGACGTCTCGATCGTGGGATTCGACAACATCGAGCTCGCGGCCAACGTCGACCCGCCGCTCACCACGGTCGACGTTCCGGCGGCCGAAATGGGCGAACGCGCGGCGGACTATCTCGCGGCGCGGATCGCGGGGCAGACCGGGTTGAGCGCGGTCCACCTCGAGCCGACGCTGATCGCCCGGCGCACCACCGGGCCCGCGCCGAGCAGACCCGTTGCGGCTCGGCCGGACCCCGGTCGCAGGCGTTGACGCGCTCCGAGGCCCGCCGGACGACGAGCGCCCGCGCCCGAACCGCACGCCGCCCGGCGGTGGCGCTCGACGGTTCAGCTCGCGCGGATCGCGTCCCGCGGCGAGAGCCCGTCGTCGTAGACGCCCTCGCCCTCGCCGCGCGTCATCACCGCGAACAGGTGCGTCGGCTTGATCCGCCCGGCGCGGATCTCCGCCTCGTCGCGCGCGTGGACCCGGTCGATGAAGGCGCGGTCGGCGGCGGCGTCCGCATCGAAGTTCGGCCCGAAGCCGCGGTCGATGAACGGATCGACGACGTTGGCGAAGCCGATGAAGAGGTCGAAGCCGAAGCGCTCGACGCACAACCGCAGGATGTCCTGCGCCCGGACGCCCTCGAAGCCCGACACCGAGCAATCCCAGTCGAGGAAGCGTTCCTCGGTGCGCCGCAGCTGGTGGTTGTAGCGGTAGCGGGCCGGCAGCGTCGCCCAGAACTCGTCGACGATCGCCCTCGCCTCGGGCCAGCGCTGGTGCCCGTTGCGCCCGATCATGTCCGAGACGATGAACCGGCCGCCCGGTTCGAGCGCGTCGCGCACGCCGTCCAGCACGCACTCCAGCTCGACGATGTGGTGCAGCGACTGGTTGGCGAGGATCGCCGCCTGCGGCCCGGCGATCCGGTGGCGGTTCAGGTCGACCCGCTCGAAGACGAGGTGCGCGCCGACGCCCGCGTCGGCGGCGAGCACCCGGCCGCGTTCCAGCATCGACGCGTTGACGTCCAGGCAGCGGATCACGAATCCGTCGTGTCCGGCCTCGCGCAACGAAGTCGCGAGCCGCACTTCGGTGTCGCAGTTGCCGGCGCCGATGCTGACGATCGACGCCGACGTCGCGCCCCGCCGCGCGAGGCACTCGGCGGCGAACTTGAGGAAGAAGCCGTCCGGGTGGCTGAAGCCGTGCCGTTCGAGCCTCGGGCGCAGGTAGCGGTTAGACCAATAGTGGAAGATCGCCGGCAGCTCGTGGACCTGCTCGCAGGCGGCGTAGTTGCCGACCTCGCCGGCGACACGCAGCCGGTAGCCGAAGCGGCTGCGCGCCAGGTGGTTGCGGGCGCGCACCGCGAGCTCGCGCAGGCGTCGCCGGACGTTCACGGGGCGTCGCCGGTCACCGCCGACGGGGACCACGGATCGCGCCGATGCGACGACGCACCGCTCACTCGGAGCCCAGCCGCAACCGATCGGGCTGGCGGCGTTCGATCGCCCACTTGAGGAGCGCGGCGCCGCGGTAGACGCCGTGGGCGAACTTGCCGTAGGGCAGCGTCAGGAACAACGCCATCACGATGCCGAGGTGGACCGCGAGGAACGCGGGCATCGCGGCGGTGCCCCGGAAGGCGAGGAGCGCGAGACCGGTGAGGCTCGTGCCGAGCAGCAACACCAGGAGGCCGCGGTCGAGCGTCTTCTC
>CAZQTL010000221.1:0-6551 GCA_964595975.1 uncultured Thermoanaerobaculia bacterium
CCCGGCTTCGTCCGGCGCGGGCGGGGCCGGCGCGGCGGCCTTGCGGCGCGGCGCAGCGCGGCGCGGTGGCCGGATTGGCGGAGTCTTTTCGCGGCGCAGGCGGCTCACGCGGGCGTCCGTCCCAGGAACCGGCCGACCGTGGCGATGAGCTCTCGGGTCGAGAACGGCTTGGTCACGTAGGCGTCGGCCCCTTCCTCGAGTCCTCTCACGCGCTCCGCTTCGCGCGCCCGGGCGGTGACCACGACGATCTTCGCCGCCGCGGTGGCGGGCGCCGCGCGCAGACGGCGGCAGACTTCGTAACCGTCGAGCCCCGGCAGCATCAGGTCGAGCACTACCAGGTCCGGCGGATTCCGGGCTGCGATCTCGAGCGCGCTCTCGCCGTCGCGGGCGATGTCGATCTCGTAACCTTCGCGCGACAGCAGGAACTGCAGCGAGAGCACGATGTTCGGCTCGTCGTCGACGATCAGGACGCGCGGGCGTGAATTCATGGGACACCTCCGGTAGCGGAATGGCGGACGGCCGGCGCAGCGGGCAGCTCGACGACGAAACAGGCACCTCCGAGCGCGGCCGCTTCCGCCCAGATTCTCCCGCCGTGCTGCTCGACGATCTTGCGCGAGATGGCGAGCCCGAGGCCGGCGCCCTGGCGCCGGTCGGCGCTGCCGCGCGGAAGCTGGCGGAAGCGCTCGAAGACCGCTTCGCGGAAGCCATCGGGAATCCCCGGGCCGTTGTCGGCGACGGTCAGACGGACGTTCCCGTCGCGCGCCTCGAGGCTCACGCGGACGCACCCGGAGTCGGACGCCGCGTGGCGCAGGCCGTTCGACAGCAGGTTGATCACCACCTGCGTCAGCCGGTCGCCGTCGCCGGCGACGCGCGGCAGGTCGGCGGCGAGATCGAGCTCCAGCCGGGCGCCGCGGGTGCTCGCGAGCTGCCCCATCGAAGCCGCTGCCTCGCGCACGACCTCTCCCAGATGCACGGTCGCGGAGCCTTCGAACATCCCTTCGGCCTCGAGCTTGGCGAGGTCGAGCAGGCCCTGGATGAGTCGCGTGAGGCGCTCGTTCTCGCGCGCGATGATGCCGAGGAACTCGCTGCGCTGCTCGACGGCGAGGTCCGGGTTGTCGTGCAGGATCTCGGCGAAGGCGCGAATGGCGGTGAGCGGCGTGCGGAGCTCGTGCGCCATCGTGGAGAGGAACTCGTCCTTGCGGCGGTCGAGCTCCTGCAGCCGGTCGTTGACCTGGCGCAGCTCCGTCGAGGCCTGCTCCAGGAGCCGCGACTTCTCTTCGAGCTCGCGGCTCGCCGCGAGGACGCGCGAGGTTTCGTCGAGGAGCTCGACGACTTCGCCGACCGCCAGCGCATGCTCGCTGGCGACCGAGGCCAGCGCCACCCGCGCCGACGCCGCGCCGGTGGTGCCGGCGAGGAGCTTCTCGGCGAAGGCGAGAAGCTCCGGATCGGCGACCGTGTCTTCGCGCGTGATGTCCGCGCCGAGCTCCTCGGCGCGCGTCGCGAGAGCCCGCTCGGCGCGCTCCTCGCCGATGAACCGGCCGAGCAGACCACGCACGGCGGCGACCGGCGTGTCCGCCGCCCACGGCGAGGAGTCGGCGCCGGGCTCGCGGTGAAAGGCGCCGACGAACCGCTGGGCCTGGCGGCGCTCGACGGCGCTGGGAGTTCCGAGCGAGGAGATGCCGACGTAGAGGAGCAGATTCACCAGCAGGCTCCACAGCAGCGAATGGGAGACCGGGTTCATGCCGGCCAGTCCGAGCAGCGCCTGGGGGCGGAGCAGCGCGATGCCGAACGGACCCTCGGAAAGCAGGCTCGGAGCGACGAGCCCGCCGCCGGCGAGGGTCGGCAGGGGCAGGGTATAGGCCCAGACCACGGCGCCGCCGAGGATCCCCGCGATGGCGCCGCGGCGCGTCGCCCCGGACCAGTAGAGCCCGCCGAGCGTCGCCGGCGCGAGCTGCGCCACGGCGGCGAAGGAGATCAGTCCGATGGTCACCAGCGAGGCGCCGGTCGTCGCCGAGATCGCGTAGAGGTGGCCGAGCAGGACGACGCCGGCGATCGCCAGCCGGCGGCTGACCAGGAGCGGGAAGCGGAAGTCCTCCGACGGGCCCTTGCCGCGCAGGAGAAGCGGCAGCACGAGATCGTTGGCGACCATGTTCGACAGCGCCAGGCTCTCCATGATGATCATGCCGGTAGCCGCCGAGAGGCCGCCGAGGAAGACCAGCACGGCGAGGGTCTGCTGCCCGGCGAGCATCGGCAGCGCGAGGACGTAGCCGTCGGCCGAGGATCCGGTCGCTCCCAGGGTGAGTCTGCCGGCGAGGGCGATCGGCAGGACGAAGATGTTGATCACCAGCAGATAGAGCGGCAGCAGCCACGAAGAGGTGCGCAGGTGGCGCTCGTCGACGTTCTCGACCACCGCGACCTGGAACTGGCGGGGAAGGAACCAGAACGCCAGCAGCGAGAGCATCGTCATCCAGACCCAGTCGCCGTCGCTGGCGCCGGTGCGCGACAGCATCGCCGCGAGCTCGGGCTGGGCGGCGGCCCGCGTGAAGATGTCGCCCAGTCCGTCGAACAGCCCCCAGACGACGAAGATGCCGACGGCGAGAAACGCCACCAGCTTGACCAGCGATTCGAAGGCGATCGCCAGCACGAGACCGGCGTGCTGCTCGGTGAGGTCGACCGAGCGCGTGCCGAAGAGGATGGCGAAGAGCGCCAGGACCCCGGCGCAGGCGAGCGAGACGCGGTCGGCCGCCAGGGTCTCGAAGTGGGTGCTCTGCCAGAGCGTGAGGAAGGAGTAGGAGACGGCCTTCAACTGCAGGGCGATGTAGGGAATCGTCCCCGCCACCAGCACCACCGCGACGAGCGCGCCCAGGCCGGTGCTCTTGCCGTAGCGGGAGGCCACGAAGTCGGCGATCGAGATCAGGCGCTCGCGCTTGGCGATGCGCACGATCTTGCGGTAGACCACCCAGCCGAGCGCGGCGCCGAGGGTCGGTCCGAGGTAGACCGGCAGGAATCCGTAGCCGTCTCCGGCCGCCCGGCCGACGCTGCCGTAGAAGGTCCAGGCGGTGCAGTAGACCGCGAGGGAGAGCGAATAGACCCAAGGGTTGGCGAGCGGGCTGCGGCCGGCGGCGGCGCGGGCGTCACCGACCGCGGCGATCAGGAACAGCAGCCCGAGATAGGCGAGCGCGATCGCGACGAGCGTGCTGGCTGCGGGCACGGGGCCTCAGTCCCCCGAGCGCGGGCCGAGCGCCAGCGCGATGAGCAGGATCAGCAGCAGCCAGAATCCGAACAGAAAGACGAACGGCCGCGGCCAGGCGCCGGCGGGAGCGGGGTGGGAGGCGGCGCGCAGGAGCGGACCGACGAAGCCCGCGCAGCCGACGAGGAAGACCGCCACGAGCCGCGTGCTGCGGGCGCGTTCGCGCCGGCGCTCGCTCTCCGCGGAGGGCGGTCCGGACTCGCTGTCTGGAAGCGGTGCACCCACGCTCGAGGTCGCTCGGGCGGGATCCTATCGCCGCCGCGCCGGGGTCGCGCCGGCATCGAGGCGAAGGTGGCGATAGAGGGTCGAGCGCGCGATGCCCAGCCGGCGGGCCGCGAGCGAGAGATTGCCGCCGGCCTCCGCCAGCGCACGGACGACCAGGCGGTGCTCGAGCTCGTCGAGACGCGAGCTCGCCGCCGGCTCGCTCGCTGCGCTCGCGGTGACGGAGTCTGCCGCGATGTCCGCGCCCGCGGCGAGGCGGGCGCGCTCGACGTCCAGTCTGGGCAGGTGCTCCGGGAGGATGTCGCGCTCTTCCGCGAGCGCCAGCGCGTACTGCAGCGCGGTGCGGATCTGGCGCACGTTGCCGGGCCAGCGGGCGGCGACGAGGCGCGAGATGGCGGCCCGCGAGAGGCGGGGGGCGGGTCGCTCCAGCGCTTCGCTGGCGACCAGCCGGGCGAAGACGTGCCGCACCAGCCCGGCGACGTCGGAGCGCTCGCGCACCGGCGGCAGTCCGAGCACCGCACCAGCGATGCGAAAGTAGAGGTCGCGGCGGAAGGCGCCGCCCTCCACCATGCCAGGGAGATCGCGGCAGGTGGCGCAGATCAGACGCACATCGGCCTGCCGCGGGACGCTCTCGCCGACGCGGAAGTAGGTGCCGTCCTCGAGGACGCGAAGCAGCAGGGCCTGGAGGGGGCCCGGCATCTCGGCGACCTCGTCGAGGAAGAGAGTGCCGCCGCGGGCGGCGCCGATCTTGCCGTCGTGCCCTTCGCGGCGGGCGTCGGTGAAGGCGCCCGGCGCATAGCCGAAGAGCTCGCTCTCGAGCAGATGCGGCGAGAGCGCGCCGCAGTTGATCGCCACGAACGGGCGCTCGCGACGCGGGCTCGCGCCGTGGATGGCGCGCGCCAGCAGGTCCTTGCCGGTGCCGGTCTCGCCGAGCAGCAGGATGGGCAGGCGCGTGCGGGCGAAACGCTCGGCCGCGACCTTCGTGGCGACGACCTGCGGGTCTTCGCCGTAGAGATCGGCGAAGTCGACCGCGGAGGTGGACCGGTGCCGCGCCGCGCCCTTGCGGTCCACGCCGCCGCCTCCGCCGCCTTCGCCGGCGGCGAAAGGCGCCTCGAGCCAGGCGACGACGCCGATCTCCTCGCCGCTCGCGGCACGCAGCAGCTCGGGGCGCAGGCGCCAGCCGGCGTGCGGGCGACCGGGCGCCCGCACCGCGAGCGCGACGACGACGTCCGACTCGGCCTCGCTGGCGACCAGGGCGAGCTCGCGCCATCCGAGGCCGATGATGTCGCGCACCGCGCGGCCGGCCTGGGGGCCGCCGAGCAGGCGGTCCGCCCCGGCGGAAGCTGCGCTCACCCGGCCGTCGCGCGCGATGACCAGAGCAGGGGAGGAGCAGGGCGCGAGAGCGCGACCGACGAGCGCCAGCGACGTCTCTGCGGCGGCGGAGGCAGGGGGCACGGCGGGATTGTAGCGCAGCGACCGGATTCGAGTCATCTGTAGCGTTGCGCTACAGTCAGGATCGACCCCGCCCTGGCGGGAGCCCGATTTCCGGCCCCCGCCGGGATGGCACGGACCGTGCTCTTCCTTCGCTAGAACTATGACGACTCGGGGCTCCCCAAGGAGCCCCCCGCGGACGGGATCAGGCCGACGATGGACCGCCGCGCGACAGCTCTCGGCCCGAAAGGAGCATCGATGCGAACACGGATGCGAACCGCGACGTGGGGGCTCCTCCTCGTCACCAGTCTGGGCGTCGTCGCCGTGCCGGCGGAGGCCCAGCTGCAGTGGACCTCGAAAGACGAGAAGATGAACTTCAAGATCGGCCTGCTCGCCCAGATGCAGGGCGAAATGGCCGACGTCGCCGGCAGCAACGACACGGCGACGAACCTCTTCTTCCGCCGGGCGCGCCTCCTCATGGGCTTCACTCTCGGCGAGAAGCTGTCGGTGTTCTTCGAGACCGACAGCCCGAACCTCGGCAAGTCGAACGCTGCCGGCGTCAAGGACACCGGCGACGTCTTCATTCAGGACTTTGCCGTCACCTACAAGTTCTCCAACCAGTTCATGCTCGACGGCGGCATGCTGCTCGTCGAACCGAGCTACAACCACACCCAGTCGGCGGCGACGCTCCTCGCCACCGACTACGGCCCGTACACCTTTGCCGAGTCCGGCCCGATGGGCGAGCGCGTCGGCCGCGACTACGGGCTGCGTGCGCGCGGCTATCTCGCCGACAGCCACCTCGAGTATCGCGCCGGCGTCTACCAGGGCGTGCGCGGCACCAACGCCGCCAACGACCTGCGTTTCACCGGCCGCCTGATGTACTCGTTCTTCACGCCCCAGGTCGGGCTGTTCTATCGCGGCACGTCGCTCGGCAAGACGAAGACGCTGTCGATCGGGGCGAGCTACGACGTGCAGGAGAAGTACGACTCGGTCGGCGTCGATCTCTTCTGGGATCAGCCGATCGGCGACGGCAACGCCTTCGTCTTCCAGGCGGACTACGTCCAGCCCGACGGCGGGACGTTCGCCACCACCCTGCCGCAGCAGACGAACATGCTGTTCGAGACCGGTTTCTACTTCTCCTCGATCAAGCTCCAGCCGTTCCTGCAGTACGCGACCCAGAATTTCGACGCCGCCTCGCGCGTCGACGAGGAGAGGCTGACCGCCGGGCTGTCGTACTACGTCAACGGCCACAACAACAACCTGAAGCTCTCCTACACCGAGATCAAGCCCGACGTCGGCAAGTCGCGCACCCAGATCAACCTGCAGTGGCAGGTCTTCCAGTTCTAAGGAGACCGGAATGTCCGAGCTCACCGAGCAACAGAAGAAGGACTACTGGAGATACAACCTGCGGTTGACGATGATCCTGCTGGCGATCTGGTTCGTGGTGGCCTACCTCCTCTCGGGCCTCTGGGCGGCCGAGCTCAACAAGGTGACCTTCCTCGGCTTCCCGTTCGGCTACTACATGGCGGCGCAGGGCTCGCTCGCGATCTTCGTCATCGAGATCGCCATCTACGCTCGGCTCATGAACAAGAAGGACCTCGAGTACGGCATCTACCTCTCGGGCGGCGGCCTGGTCGGCATCTACGAG
>CAZQTL010000222.1:0-6507 GCA_964595975.1 uncultured Thermoanaerobaculia bacterium
GCCTTCCTGGCGATCGGCGCCTCGACCGGCGGCGCGGCCGCGGTGCGCGACCTGCTCGCCGCGCTGCCGCCGCCGGCGCCGTTCCCGGTTCTCGTCGTGCAGCACATCGCTGCCGGCTTCGAGAGCGGCCTCGCCGAGTGGCTCGCGGCGACGCTCGGGCTCGACGTGCGCATCGCGCTCGCCGGCGAGCACCCGGCTCCCGGCACGGTGCGGATCGCTCCCGGCGGCGCGCACCTGCGTCTCGGGGCCGACGGGCGCCTCGAGCTCGACAGCGGCACGCCGCCGCGCCGCGGCCATCGGCCCTCGGTCGACGAGCTCTTCCGCTCGCTCGACCAGGGAGCGGCACAGCGCGTCGTCGCCGTGCTGCTCACCGGCATGGGCACCGACGGCGCCGAGGGCCTGCGCGAGCTGCGCCGGGCCGGAGCGCTCTGCTTCGCCCAGGACGAGGCGAGCTCGGCGGTCTTCGGCATGCCGCGCGCGGCGATCGAGCTCGGCGCCGCCGAGCTCGTCCTCGCACCCGGCGCGATCGGCCTCGAGATCGCCCGGCGCCTGCGGGAGGCGCGATGAGCCGGACGCTCGCGGAGCTCGCGACGCTGGTCCGCCGCGAGACCGGCAACGAGCTGCCGGAGGGCCGCCTGCCTTTCTTGCGCGAGGCGGCGGAGCGGCGGAGCCGCGTGACCGGCCGGGCCGACCTCGCCGACTACGTCGCCGCCCTCGCCGCCGACGAGATGCCCGGCGAGTGGGAGACGCTCGCCACCCTGCTGACGATCAAGGAGTCGACTTTCTTCCGCGTGCCCCTGCAATGGGAGCGCATCCGCGACCAGCTGCTGCCCGAGCTCGTCCTGGCGCGCGCCGGGACGCGCCGCCTGCGCTGCTGGAGCGCGGCCTGCGCGGCCGGCGAAGAGCCGGCGACGCTGGCGCTGGTGCTCGACGAGTCGCCGCTGCTCGCCGGCTGGGACTGGCGCATCCTGGCCACCGACCTCGACCCGGACGCACTCGCCCACGCCCGCCGCGGGCTCTACGGGGAGCGCGCCGTCGCCGGGGTGCCACCGCGAATGCTGGCCGCTTCGTTCACCCGCCAGGGGGCACTCTTCGAGCTCGATCCCCGCCTGCGCGCCCGCATCGACTACCAGGCGATGAATCTCGCCCGCCTGCCCTACCGCCTGGCGGAGCCCGCGTTCGACATCATTCTGCTGCGCAACGTGCTGATCTATTTTCGCCAGCAGCTGCAGGCCGAAGTCGTCGCCGAAGCGGCGCGCCGCCTGGCGCGGCCGGGCGCCCTCTTCCTCGGCGGCTCGGAGACCCTCTGGCGCGTCCAGGAGACACTGCGCGCGGTCGATCTCGGCGGCTGCTTCTGCTACCGCCTGCCCGACGACGCCAGCCAGGCCGGGTCTCGCCCGTCCGCCGGGCGGGCGCGCGCCTCGGTCCGGACCGCTGCTCCGGGAGCTCCGGCGGTGAGGGCCGCCGGGTCCGCGCGGCCGACGGCCGGGGGCCCTTCCGCCGCCCAGGCCGTGCCCGCTCCGGTGGCGCCGCCGACGCCGGCGGAGCGCCTGCTGGCGGCGATCGCCCATCTCGAGTCGGACCGGCTCGACGAGGCCGCGCACGAAGCCGGACTCGCCCTCGCCGGCGATCCGGCCGATCCGTCGGCGCACGTCCTGTCGGGACTGGTCCACGAGCTCGGCGGTCGCGCCGAGGCCGCAGCCGACGCGTTCCGCGCCGCGCTCTATCTCGACCCTGATCTGCCGCAGGTGCGCTTCCGACTGGCTCATTGCCTGCGGCGTGCCGGCAAGGACGAGCTCGCTCTGCGCCAGATCCGCGAGGTCGTGACGACGCTCGAGCGCGGCGGTGGGCGCCATCTGCCGGCGCTCGACGGTCGCCTCCTGCCCGGGCTGGCCGAGACGCTGCGCCTGGCGCGCACCGCGCTCGAAGCGCGGCGGCCGGGGTCCTGATTCGATTTCGCGAGGAGAAGGGCGTCGAGGCGGGCGTTCGGCTTCAGCGGCCGAGCTGGCGGCGCAGCAGCTCGTTCTCGAACGCGATGCCGACCTGTTCGGCCGCCACCTCGAGGAGCTCGACATCGCGCAGCGGGCGGGGATTGTCGCCGTTGTCGGCGTAGACCGCGGCGATGACGCGCTCGCTGCCGGCGACCGGGAAGACCACGACCTGGTCGTTCATCGGCTGGCCGAGGGTCGCGGCGAGGTCGATCGGCAGGTTGGCGTTCTGGAAGGTCGACGTCCTCACTTGCGATGAAGCGAGCGCCTCCTGCAGCAACCCGCCGGGCGCGATCTCGAGCCGGCGAACGGCGCTCGCCAGGGGAGTGCCGTTCTGTGCGAAGCCGAAGGCACCGAGCGGCGCCAGTCGATCGCGCTTGACCAGGAAGATCACCGCCCGTTCGTACGACTCCGAGACCAGTTGCATGAGGTTCAGTGCCACGGTCGCGCTCGCGAGGCCCGACTTCAGGTCGCCGAAGACGCGCTGCAGGCGCCGCAACCCCGGCTCTCCCCGCACGTCCGAAGACAGCGCCGCGGGCTCCAGGCGCACCGCCTGGGTCTCGAGGAGGTTCGCGAGACAGGCGCGCACCGTCTCGATCTCGGCGGGTACAGCGGCGACGGCACCGTGGCGGTAGGCGACCTGCATGGCTGCGCTCGAATCGACGAGCACCACCAGCCGCGCTTCCGGCCGGGCTTCGCGCAGGGCTCCCAGGAGTTCCGGATCGAGAGCGTCGGCGCGCGCGTCGATGAGCTGGATGTCGGTGTCGCCGTCGCCGGAGGCGTCGGTGGCGCGGGCGAAGGTCACCCGGCGCAGCGTCGCCCGGCCGCGCATCTCGGTCCTCAGGGCTCTCACGAAGTCGCGATCCGGCGAGAGCACGCGCACCACGGGCCCGACGACCGTGAAGGTGCCGGTGTCGTCCTCGACCAGGCCGTCGAAAGCGTCGTCTGACGCCTCGCCCACCGTCTTCGCCGCACCCTTCCGGTCGCGCTCGTCGAAGATTCTCGCCCCTTCGAGCAGCACGACGTTCGGAGCGAGCGCCTCCTCGTCCGGGTCCTGATCGAGATCGAAGGCTTCGGTGCCGATCTCGTCGATGGGGCGAATTTCGTCGAGCGCGAAATCGAAGCTGCCGCGCTCCCAGCGAAACACCTGTTCGACCGCGCCCTCGAGCTGCAGGCGGATGATGCCCTCGAGCTCCTCGCGGCGCAGCCGCCCCTCTTCGACCAGCATTCTGCCCAGCGACCATCGCGGCGTCGCGGCTGCCTGCCGCGCCATCGCGGCGGCCAGGGTCTCGGCGTCGATCAGTCCGCGCTCGACGAGCAGTTCGCCCAGGCGCGGCGCACCCGGGGCGCGCGCAGCGATCAGGGCGCCTTCCTTGAATCCGAAGCGCGCGTGCTCGCCGTCGCGGTCGGGCTCGAGCGTCCCGGTGCGTGTGCCCAAGTGAATGAAATGGAGGACATCGCCGACGGCGACGTCCTCCAGGCTTCCGGAGATCGACATCGATCGTTGACTCTATACCCCGCGGACCCGGGAAGAGGGCGGCAGACGCCACATCGGCTCAAACCCTGGGCGTCGTTCTTGCGTACCGGGTGCAGAATGAGCCTTCGCGTCCGTTGCGGTGCCTGCCTGGCGCTCTTGCTCTCCCTCGCGCTCGCGGGCACCGCGGGTGCCGCCGCCGGAGCCTGGGCGGAGAACGCCGAAGCTCGCGCCCGCCTGGTCGCCGACCCCTCCGGCCTCGGCCTCGAATTCGAGCTCCAGCCCGGCTGGCACGTCTACTGGAAGAACAGCGGCGACGCTGGCTACCCGCCGCGGATCGACTTCTCGGCCACGAGCGGGATCCGCGATGCCCGCCTGCTCTTCCCCGCCCCGCGGCGCTTCGAGCTGGGAGCCGGCCTGGTGAGCTTCGGATACGCCGACGGCGTCGTCTATCCGATCGCCGCCGAGATCGCGCCGGGCGCCGGGCGACCGCTCGCCGTGCGCGCGCGCCTCGACTACCTCGTCTGCCGCGAGGAGTGCATTCCCCATCGGGCGGACCTCGCGCTGCAGCTGCCGCCGAAGGAGACCGCCGGCGACGCTGCCTCCGCCCGTCTCGCTGCGGCGCGCGCCGCCCTGCCGCTCGCCGCCGGCGGCGCGCCCGAAGCGCCGCAGGTGAGCCTGCGCGTGGCCCCGGCAGCGGACGGCGTCTGGGAGCTCGAGCTCACCGCTGCCGGCGGGGCCTGGCGGGCTGCGGCCCCCGATCTCTTCTTCGACAACCATCCCCTATTCGCTCTCGCACGTCCGCAGCTCCAGGCATCGAAGAGCGGTCTGCGGTTCCGCGTCCGGCTGCAACGCCTCGACCTGACCCGGCCCCTGCCCGCCGCGGCGGACTTCGCCTGGACGCTCACCGGCTTCGAACGCTCCGTTGCCGGCGGCCCGGCGCCGGTGGCCCTGACCGGAACGGCTTCGGTCGCCCTCCCGCACTGAACGTTTCCACCCCTACAAGGAGATCCGCATGCCCTTCCCCGCCCGTTCGTTGCGCTCCCTGCTGCTGCTCGCCGCGCTGTTCGCCGGCAGCCGTGGCGCCCATGCCGACCTCGCAGTCGGCGCCGTCGCCCCGGCCTTCGAGCTGCAGGACCTCGACGGCAAAGCGGTGACGCTCGCCGACTTCCGCGGCAAGACCGTGGTCCTCGAGTGGATCAACCCCAACTGCCCGGTTTCGCGCGGCTACGCCGAGCGCAAGGTGATGGTCCAGACCGCAGCGGCGCACCCCGAGGCCGTCTGGCTGGCGATCAACAGCACCTCGAAGTCTCATCCCGACTTTCTGACGCCGGCAGCGCACAAGTCTTACGACGTCAAGCACGCCATCGCCTATCCGGTGCTCTACGACACCTCGGGGGACGTGGGCCGTGCCTACGGCGCCAAGACCACGCCCCACATGTTCATCATCGACGGCAACGGAAAGCTGGTCTACAACGGCGCCATCGACAGCGGGCCGGGAGCGACCAGCACCAACTACGTCGACGCCGCGCTCACGGCCCTGGCGGCCGGCAAGTCCCCTGATCCCGCCACGACCCGGCCGATGGGCTGCTCGGTCAAGTACTGACGGCGGCGCGGCTCGCCGGCGCGACGCCTCACCACGAGGCCGACGAGCCGCGTTCGAAGCCGTCGGTGAAGATCAGGTCGTCGGTGAGCCGGATGGCGGCGAAACGATACCCGGCCTGGGTCGTGGCGCTCCGCCCGACGGCGACCGGACGCCCACCGGCGAGAGTGACGCCGATGCCGGCATCGTTCGCATCCGGCACCGCATCGACCTCGACGCGCTTCAGCCCGTTGCCGTCGAAGCTCGCGTCGAGCACTCCGGTCGGAAGCAGGCGGGCGAAGAAGAACCCGCCGGCCTGGGCGCCGTTGGCGTCGATCTGGCCGACCGTGACGATCTTGCGGTCGCTGGTGACGACGAGGTCTTCGACCGTCGAGCCCTCTTCGAGCGTCAGATCGGGAAAGCCGAAGGCGACATCGAGATCGCCGTTCGCCGCCAGCCGGGCGACCGAGCCCGAGGTCGCCCCCGATTCTTCGAGGGCTTCGCGCAGGCCGACGTAGATCGAGCCGTCGACCGGGTCGACCGCAAGCGCGCTCGGATTCCAGCTATTGGGCACCTGGAAGGTGGCCAGACCGTCACCCCCACCGAACGCGGGGTCCGGGGCGCCCGAGGGCAGGAGCCGGTAGATCCAGACCTCTTCGGCCCCCAGCGGCTTGTAGGTCGCGCCGAAGAGGATCTTGCCGTCGGCCGTCGTCGTGAGCTCCCAGGCGTTGGTCCCGGAGTTGAATCCCGAAGCGATACCGAGCCACCCGCCGGCCCCGAAGCCGGGATCGGGGCTGCCGTTGGCGAGGGTACGGTAGAAGAAGAAGCCGGAAGTCCCGCCGCCGCCGCAGGCGGTGCAGCCGCCGGCGAAGAGGAAGCCGTCGAGGTGAGCGCTCGCGCCGTAGGTGTGTTTCGCGCCGCCCCACGGATAGGAGTCGCCGAGGGCGATGCCGCCGGTGCCGAAGCCCGGGTCGAGGTCGCCGCCCGCAGCCAGGCGAGCGAGTCCGGGCAGGATCGCGCCGCCGGAGGCCGCCGTCGTCCCGAGGAGGACGACGGCGCCGGAATCGTCGGGAACGAGCGCCCTGAGATCGTCCTCGGCGCCGGCGAAGATCTCCACCGGAATCTGCTGGCCACCGAAGCTGCCCCAGTCGCCGTCGACGAATCCGTTCGGCTGGTAACGCACGACGTAGAAGTCGGTCGTGTTGGTGGCGGTGCCGTAGGACCCGCCGACCAGGAGCGAGCCGTCCGGAAGGGCGGCCACGGCGCGCGCGACCTGCCAGCCGGTGCCGAAGTTGGAGGCGACGATGCCGTCGCCGCCGAAGGTGGGGTCGAGGTCGCCGTCAACGGCTGCAACGGCGGTCGCGGCCGCAGCCAGGAGGAACAGGAAGAGCGGGGCTTTCCGGGTCATGAGCGTCTCCTGACTCGAAGAACGCAAAGCCCGGGGGTCGGGAGACAGGGGGCGG
>CAZQTL010000223.1:0-6495 GCA_964595975.1 uncultured Thermoanaerobaculia bacterium
CGATCGCCAGGGCGATGAGAAAGAAGGTCTCGACCTCGGCGAGATCGACGTCGCCGTTCTGGCGCGAGGCGAGGATCTGGGTGGTCATCACCCGGAACGAGCCGCCGAAGATGTACGGCGCCGAGAACGAACCGAGCGCGGTGAGAAAGGTGAGGATCGCCGCCGCGGCGAGCGCCGGAGCGAGCCCCGGCAGGACGATCCGGGTGAGCGTCCGGAGGCGTCCGGCGCCGAGCGAGGCCGCAGCCTCGAGCTGGGCGCCGTCGAAGCGCGCCAGGGCGGCGCGGGTGAAGAGGTAGAAGTAGACGTACATCGAATAGGTGTGAACGAGCAGGATCGCTCCCGGACCGGTCAGCCGCCACGGCGGTCCCGCAATGCCCAGGAGATTTCCGACCAGACGCGTCGCCATGCCGCTCTCGCCATAAAGATAGAGAAACGCGATGACGCCGACCAGCGGCGGCAGCGCCACCGGCAGCGCCAGGAGCTCTCCCAGGATCCGCCGCCCGGGAAACTCGGTGCGCCCGAAGAGGAAGCCCAGCGGAACGCCAACGAGTGCCGCGAGCCCGACCGAAGCGAGGGAGATCCACAGGCTGCGAAAGAGCGCCGTCCACTCGTCCGGCCGGTGCACGAACTCGGCGAACGGCGCGCTCGCGGCCGCGCCGGCACTCGCGCCGGCCTCGGGCACGAAGGCGGCGAACGTCGTGATGACGAGCGGATAGCCCACGAGCCAGGCGAGGAGGAGGAAGACGCCCGCTCCGATCCACCACCGCCGCGCGGCGGCGCTCATGATGCTCCAGGCGCCGCCGCGCCGGGGGGATAGAGCCGAGGCGCTGCCCCGGCGCGAAGCCGCAGCGCGACGGACGTGCCCACCCGCGGCACCTCGCCGGCGTGCATCATCTCGAGCTCTTCTCCCGCTCCCAGGCGAATCGTCAGATAGCTCACCGGGCCGCTGAAGCGGGCGGAAAGAACAGCTCCAGTAAAGGGGGAGGTCGATTCATCGGCGGTGGCGAGCTCCAGCATCTCCGGCCGCAGCCACAGGTCTGCCTTTTCCCCTTTACCGAAACCGCGCGACGCCAGCGACAACGTCACTCCCGGCGCGAGCGCCGGGCCGCCGACGGTCGTGGGCGAAGAACCGTCCCTGCCTTCCGGTCCAACATCGATGACCGTCACAGGCACCAAGCTGCCGCGCCCGATGAATCCGGCGACGAAGCGGGTGGCGGGCTCGCGGTAGAGCTCGTGCGGCGTGCCGAGCTGTTCCAGGCGGCCTTGGTGCAGGAGCGCCACACGGTCGCCGAGGTCGAACGCCTCCTCCTGCTCGTGCGTCACCAGCAGGGTGGTGATGCCGATCCGCCGCAGGGTCGCCGCGAGCTCGCGCCGGGTGCGCTCACGCAGGGTCGGGTCGAGGTTCGACAGCGGCTCGTCGAGCAGCAGCACGCGCGGCTCCGGCGCGAGGGCGCGGGCGAGCGCCACGCGCTGCTGCTGCCCGCCCGAGATCTCGCCGATCCGCCGGCGCTCGAAGCCCGCCAGGTCCACGCTGGCGAGTGCCGCCGCGACGCGCTCGGCGACCTGCGCCTTCGGCAGCCGGCGCGCCTCGAGGCCGAAGGCGACGTTCTCCCCCACCGTGAGGTGAGGGAAGAGGGCGTAGTGCTGGAAGACCATGCCGAAGTCGCGCTTCGCCGGCGGCAGGCGCTCCATCGCCTGCGCACCGACCCGGATCGTGCCGCGATCGGCGGTCTCGAAGCCGGCGACGATGCGCAACAGCGTCGTTTTGCCGCTCCCCGACGGACCCAGCAGGGCCAGCACCTCGCCGCGCGGCACGGCGAACGAGACGCCGTCGAGGACGGTCTTGTCGCCGAACTTCTTGCCGATGTCGGACAGGACCAGGTCGGTCCCGGAGGTCGAAGCCGGGATCATCGCGCCTCGACGGCCGCCGCGCCCTTGCCGCGCACCGTGCGATCCCAGGTCGCCATCCACTCCTGCCCCTTCGCCGCCGCGAGCGCCTCGTCGTAGACCGCCGGCTGCATGGCGGTGAGCACCTCCTGCGCCCAGGACGGCAGCTTCTCGCGCGGGATGTCGGTGCGCGCCGGGATGCGGAAGGCCTTGTCGGCGGCGAGCGCCTGCGCCTCGACGGAACCCGCCCACTCGAGGAATTCGAGTGCCGCCGCGCGGTGCGGCGCGCGCGCCGCGAGGGCGATCGCGTCGTCGATGACCGGCGTGCCGCTCACCGCGAAGCGGTAGCCGAACGGCACCCCTTTGGCGCGTTCGAGCAGGATGTCGGTGAGCTCCCACATCGTCACCTCGCCCTCGCCGCGCATCAGCTTCTCGTGCAGCAGGGCGGGGTTGGCGACGTACTCCTTGGTCTGCGCGTCGAGGCGGGCGAGCCAGGCAAAGCCCGCCGCCGTCGATCCCGAGGCGGTCTGCGATTTCGCCAGCACCATGCCGAAGACGGTGCGCATGACGCCCGAGGCGATCGGGTCGCGGATCAGCACTCTGCCGGCGAAGCGCGGCTGCAGCAGATCGTCCCAGTCCTTCGGCGCGTCGGCCTCCGACACCAGCTTGTCGTTGAAGACGAGGACCGGCAGGGTGCGGAAAGCGCCGAAGTAGAGATCGCCCGCGCCGCGCGAGCTTTCCGGCACGGCGTCGGCCCACGATGGCCGGTAGGCGGCGAGCAGGCCGTCCGCGGCGGCGCGGGAGAAGATCGCATCCGGCCCGCCGAACCAGACGTCGCACTGCGGGTTGGCCTTCTCCGAGCGGATGCGGTCGTAGACCTCCTGCGACCCCATGTCGAGCCAGCGCACGTCGATCCCGGGGTGCTTCGCCTCGAACGCCTGCTCGAAGAGCACCAGCAGGTCGCGTCCGTGCGGCGAATAGACCATCACCGGCGTCCGCCCGTCGGAGCAGCCGGCGACGCCGCACAACCCCGCCGCGCATACCCCGGCGAGCAGGAGAGAGACTCGTCGCTTCATCCTGCGGACTCTAGCCCAGCTCGTCCGGGGCGGGCGCCGGGCGTCGCCCGTCGGGACTCAGTTCGTTCGGCCGGAAGAGGCAGGCGCTGCTGAGTGCGCCAGCGCCAGCAGGTTGGCGAACAGGCGGTAGGCGCCCGGCACCCCGGCAGGAAGTTGGCGGAAGAAGGCGAGGCCGGTGTAGACGTAGGTGCCTTTGCCGAGGGCGGCGACGAGCAGGGCGCCTTTCTGCGGCGACTGACCGGGGTCCTGGAACTCGAGGAGCGGCGTGTAGGCGGCGTCCCAGGTGCCCGGCATGTAGAGCGAGCGCTCCTGCACCCAGCCGTCCCAGTCGGCAGCGCCGATCCGGTTGGGGGTGGTGAAGACCGCGTGGTCGGCGGCGAGGAGCTTCGCCGGCGCGGTCTCGTCGGTGATGCGGTCGTGCGGACGCGCGATCTCGAGCGGGAACGGCGCGAACTTGCCGTCGACGAACGGGTATTGCTGGTACTGCACGATCATCAGGCCGCCGGCGCGCACGTAGTCGAGGAGGCGCGCGTTCGCCTTCGCGAGCGCCGGGTCGGTCTCGTAGGCGCGACTGCCGATGACGATGGCGTCGAAGCGCGCGAGATCGCCGTGGTCGAAGTCGGCGGCGGCGAGGAGCGTGATCGGCAGGCCGATCTCGGCCAGGAGACCCGGCACCTTGTCGGAGGCGCCGAGCACGTAGCCGATGCGCCCGAGCTTCGGCAGCGCGATGTCGGCCCGCACCAGGTCGAAGCCGTCGCCGCCGCGCAGCGGCATCGGCGGCACGTGCGGGTAGTCGAGGAGCGGCGCCGCCGGACGCGCCCGCTCGCCGTCGCCGGTCGTCGCCTCGAGCACGAGGTGCACGCGGGGCTTGCCCGCTGCCGGGCAGTCGGGGGCCGGAATGCGCAGGCTCGCCGTGCCGCGCGGCTCGGCGATGCGGAACGGCGTCGCGATCGTCGGGCGCTCGCCGCAGTCAGCGGCGAACGAGAGCTCGCCGGCGAGCGGCCGCGCCAGATGCGAGGCGAGATCGATCGCGATCTCCGGCGCCGCACCGCCGCGCGGCCAGACGACGACCTCGGGCGAGACGCGATACTCCACCCGCGGCACCACCGCGAGCGGTTTGCGGATCTCGCCGCGCGCCTGGTCGGCGAAGCGGTAGACCGCCTCGCGGTCGAAGGCGACGCGGCGGCCGGCGACCTCGAGCTCGAGGTGGGCGACGAGCGCCGGCGCGCCGAACGGCTCGCCGCGCTCGGCGTAGACCGCGCCGCTCCAGTCATAGACATCGCCGCGCCGGGGACGCTGGAGAAAGTAGGGGCGGGTCGCCGGGGCGTCGCGGTTCACCGTCATCGTCTGCTCGAACTGCACCAGCTCACCGGGGGCGATCGAGGGATGCGCCGCCAGCTGCTCGGCGACCTTTCCCGTGGCGGCACCCTCCGGCGCGGCGGCGCCGAACGCCCCGGACCAGCCGACGCCGATCGGCTTCACCGGCGTGGCGCCGGCGTTCCACAGCGCCACGGTGAGCTTCACCGGTTCGCCGGCGACCAGCTCGGCGCTGTCGGCCCAGGCGTCGAGCGCCACGCCGCTGGCGATGAGCAGCGCCTGCTCGCCGATGGCGATCTTCTCGGCGACGAGCTCGGCGACGGCGCGGGCCTCGGGCAACGGGCTCGCGGCGCAGGCCGCCCGGGCACGATCGAGCGCCGCGAGCGCGCGCACGAGCGGCGCCACGGTGTCAGCCATGCGCTCGGGGCGCAGGGCGGCGTCCGCCGCCGCGATCTCGCCGGCGGCGCTCTCCAGTTCCCGCCTGACGGCTGCACCGAGCGGCGTGGCGCCGAGTGTCGTGGCGAGGCCGGCGAGCGACGTGTCGATGCCGGCGAAGAGATCGGCGCCCTGCGGTCCACCCGGCCCTTCGACGAAGGTGTACTTGCCGTCGCGCGGCCCGAGCTCGAGGAGGCGCCCCATATCCTGCGAACGATGCTGACTGCGCGACTTCATCGCCACCTGCAGGATCGACAGCCCGCTCCACGGGTCGATGCCACCGAGGGAGCGCGAGACGGTCGCGTTCTCGGGCGAGAACCAGGCGGCGCGATAGAGCGAGGTCGCCTTCCACGGCGCATCCAGCTCGTCTTCAGATTGCGGCAGCGCCTCGGCCGAGCGCGCGAAGGCGAGATAGGCGGTATGCCCGGCCGCCTGGTGTTGGCCGTGCCCTCCCGACCCGTCGTTGCCGAAGACCGACAGGACGACCTGCGGCTTGAAGCGGCGGATGACGCGCACGGCGTCGGTGAGGAGCAGCTCTTCCGGCCACTTGCCGAGCGTCTCCGGCAGCGATCGTGTGTAACCGAAGTCGAAGGCGCGGGTGAAAAACTGCCGCGCGCCGTCCACACCGCGCGCCGCCAGCAACTCCTCGGTGCGCAGGACGCCCAGGGCCTCGCCGAGATCGGGTCCGATGAGGTTCTGCCCCCCTTCGCCGCGCGACAGCGACAGGTAGGCGGCCTCGCCGCCGAGCTCGCGCGAGACCAGCGCCAGCGCCGAGGTGTCCTCGTCGTCCGGGTGCGCGCCGATGACCAGCAGCCGGCGATGCGTCGCGAGCTTGGCGAGCGCCCGGTCGAGCGCGGCGTAACCGCCGGTGCCCGCCGGTTCGTAGACCGAGGGCAACACGTTGGCGCCGGTCGCCAGCGCCGGCGCGTACGAGAGCAGGAGTGCCGCGGCGACTCCGAGGAGTGTCGCAGCGACGCCGGGACGAGCGACGGAACCGCAGGAGGGCTTCGGGAGCGGAGAGGTCATTCCCGATTCTAGTCGCAGGACACCGGCCGACGCCCTCGGAGGTAGGATCGCGCGGCCGTCGAGACCGAGCGACCGCTAGACGAACGACTGGAGAGTCCCGCATGCGCATCGCCGCCACCGCATTCCTGCTGCTCGTCGCCGGCACCCCCGCGTTCGCGGACGGCAGCTACGGCAAGGTCGCTTTCGCGAACTCCGGAGCCCCGGCGGCGCAGGCCGATTTCGCTGCCGGCCTCGCGCTGCTGCACGACTTCGAGTATCCGGCGGCAGCGGAGGCTTTCCGCCGCGCGCAGACGGCCGACCCCGGCTTCGCCCTGGCCTACTGGGGCGAGGCGATGACCTACAACCACCCGGTCTGGATGCAGCAGGACGCCGCGGCGGGGCGTGCCGCGCTCGCCCGCCTGGCACCGACGGCGGAGCTTCGCCAGGCGAAGGCGCCGACGGCGCGTGAAAAGGCCTGGCTCGGCGCAGTCGAGATTCTCTACGCGGAGGACTCCGCTGGCGCCGGGAGCCCCGAGGAGCAGAAGCGCGCGCGCGACCTGCGCTACGCCGAGGCGATGGCGAAGCTCCATGCCGCTTTTCCGGACGACGTGGACGCCGCCGCCTTCGACGGCCTCGCGGTCCTCGGCACGGCGCACGCCGGCCGGGACGTCGCGAGCTACATGCGGGCCGCGGGCCTCCTCGAGGAGGCCTGGATGCAGCACCGCGAGCATCCCGGGCTGCTGCACTACCTGATCCACTGCTACGACGATCCGAC
>CAZQTL010000224.1:0-6446 GCA_964595975.1 uncultured Thermoanaerobaculia bacterium
TGCGGCGCCGGTTAGGCGCCGCGGTTTGAGGGAACTGTGGCGCCTGCGGGCGGCCTGAGTTCCCGCGCTCCTAGGAAGAGGCCGCGACGACGACTTCGCGCGTCGCGGCCTCCGGTTCGACGAAAGCCAGCAGCGCATCGCCCTCGGCCTCGAGTGCCCGCAGGTCCTTCTTCGGGAGTCTTCCGAACGGCGACAGCGTGAGCGCCGCCGCCTTCTTCTTGCGCTCGACCCTGAAGGTCCCGGCGACGAAGCCGTCGAGGAGGAAGGTGGCGGGGATCTGCAGGTTCTTCGTGATCAGCCGCGGCCGGTGGGCGTCGGCGACGATGCGGCTGCGGTCGTCGTGGCCGAGGACGAGATTGTCGTACTCGGGAAGGTAGCGCACCGGCGCGGGCGTCTCCTCGTCCGGACGCGGTGCATCCGGCAGGTCGAAGAGCTCGCGCCCGCGTTCGTCGCGGAAGGTCGCGAGCTCGCCGCGCAGCGCCTCGAAGGTCGCGCGCAGGCCGCCGATACCGGACCAGTTCTGCGCGTCCTGCACGCTCGCCGGTCCGAACGCCGCGAGATAGCGCCGCACCAGCGCCGGCAGGCCGTCACTCCCGGACGGAATCTCCCGCTCCAGCCAGTGCTCCGCGAGCGCGAAGGCGGCGGCGGCGGGAAAGCCCCAGGCCGAGCCGTCGGGCACCTGCACCAGCGGCAGGTGGGTGCGCACGGCGTAGCCCATGGCGCGCTCGTCGGCGACCGGGAAGCGCGCCGCGAGATGCTCGCGGACGGCGTCGAAGGTCGCTGGCTTGCCGGCGAAGAAGGCGCGCGCTTCGGCGAGGAGCAGCTCCATCTCGAAAGTCTCGGTGCGGTTCCGCAGAATGCTCTGCATGCCGCGCGACAGCATCGGTTGCAGGGCGCCGCGAAAGGTGACGAGATCGTCGGCGGTGAGCAGGTGCAGCGTGCCGCGGAAGGCGGTGGCGCGGACGACGCGCCGCTCCTGCAGCGCACCCGTCAGCGCCTCGCGCTCGAAGCCGGCGAGACGCGTCCACAGCCCGAGATAGGGCGGCCGCGCAATCTGCGCCTGCATCCCGGCGAGCCGCTCGACCGCCGCCTCGACCGGCACCGCCGCGCGCGCGAGCAGCATCTGCCGCGCGAGCGTCGCCCGGTTGAGCGCCCGCAGCGAGAGCTCCGGGGCGCCGCCTCCAGCCGCGAGCGGTTTCGCCTGGCTCTTCTTGGTCATGAAAAGGGAAGCGAAAAGACCGGTAAAGGAAAAGAGCCCCGCGTCACAGCTGCGGGTCGGCGAGCGGGCTCGTCTTTGGCGTCTCTGCTGGAGGCAACGGCGGGAGGCCGAGCTTGCGGCGCGGCATCGGGCAGCTCGGAGCCGAGTCGGCAGGAAGATCCGAGAGAATCCCCTCGATCTCCTTCGGCACCGGGCGATCGTACATCGCGTAGGCGAGACGGACGTTCCAGAGGACGTTCGCGTACTCGGGATTCTCGCGATACCTGTTTGCGGTCTGCGCCACGTTGGGCAACCCCTCGAAGAGCGACTCCCGCCAGAACCCCGTGCGCTTCTCGCTGGAGAGGAACTGCAGGTGGAGCGCCTGTTCGTTGAGCGACGAGCTCTCGATGAGGCGCATGAACCACTCGAGTCTGTACATCTGGTAGGCGCCCCAGCCCGCGGCGCCGAGGGCGAGTCCGGCGGTGAAGGTGAGTGCAGTCCTGAGGCCTGTTCGCATAGTGGACCTCCCTTCCCGGTGATCGACGCGCCGACTCTACTCCTGCCGGCGCGCCCAGACGAAGGCGGAGTTTTCGCGTCAGGGGACCGCGGCCGACCAGGCGCCGGTGGTGCCGCCGACGAAGCCGTCGGCGAAGATCAGGTTGCTGGAGCAGCTGCCGGGGATCTGGGCGTGGGTGAGGACGATGTCGTCGACGTACCAGCCTTCGTTGTTGACGCCGCCGTCGCTGCCGTAGCGCCAGGCGAGCTTCACCGTCTGGCCGGCGTAGGCCGAGAGATCGATCGTCTTCTGCTGCCAGGTGATGGACACCGGCTCGCTCGAGAAGGCGGGCGTGCCGTTGGGCATCGCGGCGCACGCATTGCCGGAATGGGTGATGGTGTCCGGGTACCCGCCGATCGGGGTGAGCTGGGTCCAGGTGGTGCCGCCATTGGTGGAGATCTGCACGATGCCGCCGTCGTAAGCCGGTTCGATGTCCCAGCCGGTCCAGAAGGCGAGCTGCGGCGACTGCGCGGCGGTCAGCGTCATCGGCGCGGTCTCGAGCGACACGCAGAGCGAGGAGGAGGAGGTCGAGAAGAAGCTGCGCGCGCCGTTGTGGAAACGATTCGTCGCGATGTGCCAGCCGGCGTGCTCGGGGGCGAGCGGCCCCTCGATCGTGGCGCCACCGCCCAGGGTATCGAGAATGACGTCGCCGATCTCCGCGCTGGTCGTGAACGTGCCGTCGCTGAGCGGGCCGGTCGGCGTCGCGCTCTTGCGCGCCAGGTTACCGTCCTCGTTGCCGCTCGCGGCATCGGTCGCGCGCACGATGTAGAAGGCGGGCGCGCCGGCGGGTACCGACAGGTCGACGGTCGCCACGCCGGTGAGACCCTGCGCGATGCGGTTCCCGGCGTCCGGTACGAACGTGTCGGTCGTTCCGCGATAGACCGAGTAGGTGGTCGGGCCGCCGCAGTAAGAAGAGCCGGCGCTCCAGGCGAGCGCCACCTGGCAGGCGCTCTGGGCGCCGTTGGTGGCGCTCGCGAGGCCGGCGAAGGCCGGCGCTGCGGTGCAGCTGCCGGTCGTCGCAGCCTCGACGCAGGTCGAAGGCTCCGAGGCGCAGAAGCCGGAGGCGTCCTTCTCCCGCACGCGATAACCGTAGGTGACGACCCCCGACGCCGCGAGGTCGTCGTAGGTGGCGGTCGCGAGTCCGCTGGCGATCTCCTCGAACGCGCCGGCGCAGCCGCCCAGGGCTCGTTCCACGGTGAAGGTGTTTCCCGGCGTGGCGCTCGCGGTCCAGTCGAGGTCGATGCGGTGATCGCCGTTGGCGGCGGCGACGAGGCCGCCCGGTGCTCCGGGCGCCGTGCACAGGTTCGTCGGCCGCAGGAGGTAGAGCCCCTGGCTGATGTGGGTCACCGGAATGACGCCGCTCGCGAAGAACGGATAGTTGTTCCAGGTGCCGTCGAAGCTCGCGGCGTCGGTGGCCGGAAAGACGTCGAAGTAGGCGATCTCCGTGAGCTGCGATTGCGCGAGATTGGTCAGCCGCAGGATGCGCAGGCCGGCCTTGTAGTTCGATTCGAAGACGAAGTTGCCGCGCACGTAGAGGTTGTGGTCGATCGCCGGCGTGGCGTGGTCGAAGTGGCCGTTGCCCCCCGACAGCACCAGGTTGTCGAGGTCGAGGGCGTCGAAGATCCAGGTGCGCGTCGGGTTGCCGACGTTCTGCTCGTCGAGCTCGTCGTTGAGCAGGATGTAGCGCTGGTCGTCGGTGAACCAGGCCTGATGGCTGTAACCGCTGCTGTTGTAGTGCAGGCTCTTGATGCGCACCGGCGCGGCATGGTTGGTGACGTCGAGGATGTCGAGGTTGTGCGCCGAGCCGCGCGCCGCGAGGCAGAGCTCGTGGCCGGTGTAGGTCGTGTCGGGGCCGTGGTAGACGAAGCACTGGTTCTCGTGGATGTAACCGCCGTCGTTGTAGCAGCCGACGAACTGCGGGCTCGCCGGGTTGGCCAGACTGACGACGTGCAGGTTGCCGCCGCAGGTGACCACCGGCGGGCTGCCGCCGGTCGTCCCGACGAGGTAGGCGTAGCCGGTCTCCTCGTTGATCGAGATGGTGTGGGTGTTCGACACCTTGTCGTAGAAGGCGGTCTCGCTGAAGGTCACCGGCGGCGAGGCGACGCTGCGCAACTGGGTGAGGTCGAACACCTGCATGCCGTGGCCGGTCTGCTCGCTGACGACATAGGCGTAGTTCTGGTAGACGCGCACGTCGCGCCAGGTGTTGCTGGTGCCGGCGTGGGTCGGCAGCTTGCCGAGATAGACCGGGGCTTCCGGGTCGGTGATGTCGATGAACGCCGTGCCGTTGTTGAGGCCGAGCAGGTAGTACTCGTGACCGGTGAGCGTGTCCGTCCAACCCCAGCCGCTATTGGTCGCGGTGGCGCCGAAGGTCGCCACCGGCATGAACTCCAGCAAATCGATGTTGCTGCACGGATAGACCCCCGCCGCGGTGCCGCCGACGCAGGGTTGAAGATGCTCGGGCGCCAGCGGCACCGCCTCGGCGACCGCCTCCGCGATGGCGCCTTCGATCGCCTCCCGCGCCAGGGTGTCGGCATCGGAGGCCATGGAACCGGTGTTCCCGGCGCCGTACGCCGGGGCACAGCAGAGCGCGAGCACGAAGAGGCCTGTCGGGATGCGCATGCGGACGATCTCCGGGTGCGGAAGGAAGGCGGGAGGCTAGCAGAAGCCGCCGCCGGCGGGAATGTCCGGTTCCACAGGCTCCACCCGCGCCGCCCGTGCCGGCAGCTACCGGCCGCGGTTATGCTGTTGCCATGCGCCCGACGCTCGTCCTCGGCATCGAGACCAGCTGTGACGACACCGCCTGCGCGGTGGTCGCCGGCGACGGGCGGGTGCTCGCCTCGGTGGTGTCGAGCCAGCTCGCCGTGCACCGGCCTTACGGCGGCGTCGTGCCCGAGCTCGCTTCGCGCGAGCAGCTCGCCAACTGGCCGGTGGTCTACGAGGAGACCCTCGCGCGCGCCGGTGTGACGCTCGCCGAGATCGGCGCGGTCGCCGCGACCTCGGGGCCGGGACTCATCGGCTCGCTGCTCGTCGGGCTGTCGCTCGGGCGCGCTCTCGCCTGGTCACTGCGGCTGCCGTTCTTCGCCGTGCACCATCTCGAAGGGCACATCTACTCCCCCTGGCTCGCCACCGACGGCAGCCCGGCGGCGCCCTTTCCCGAGCGCTTCGTCGCGCTCGTCGTCTCGGGTGGACACACCAGCCTCTACCGCGTGGCGCCCGCGGACGGAACTCCGGTCCAGCTTCTCGCCGAGACTCGCGACGACGCCTTCGGCGAGGCGTTCGACAAGTTCGGCAAGCGCCTGGGGCTGCCCTATCCCCAGGGACCGCTCCTCGACCGGCTGGCCGAACGCGGCGACGCCGCCGCGGCGCCGGTCGCCCGCCTCGCCGGCACCGAGGAGCTTTTCTTCTCCTACTCGGGGCTCAAGACCCAGGCCGTGCACGCGCTCGAAAAACTGGAGGCGCAGGGGCTCCGCATGCCGCCGCCGGACGAGTTCGTCGCCGGACCCGAGGCCGCGATCGAAGCCGTCCCGCAGCCCTTTCTCGACCTTGCCGCCGGCTTCCGGGACTCCGCGGTGCGGCAGGTCCTCGACCGCCTCACCCGGCTCCACCGGCGCGAGCCGTTCGCCGAGCTCGCGGTCTCCGGCGGCGCGGCGGCGAACCGTCTGCTGCGGCGGCGCCTGCCGGAGTGGGCGGCCGAGCGCGCGGTGACGCTGCGCCTGGTGCCGCTCGTCTACTCGGGAGACAACGCGGCGATGATCGCCTTCGCGGCGCTCGCCCGGCTGGCGCGCGGTGCGAGCGACGACCCGCTCGTCGCGGAGGCGGCGAGCCGGCTGCCCCTCGGCGCATGAGGCGTCAGGCGCTCGTCGACCTCCTCTGGTTGCCGCTCAACGCGCTGCAGCTCGTAGCGACCTTGGTCTGGGGCGCGTTCTGGATCTCGGTGGCGCTCGTCATCGCGCTCCTCGTGCGGCGGCGCGACCCGGCGCTCTGGCTGGCGCGCCGGGTGTGGGCGCCGGGGCAGATCGCCATCGGCCTCTCCCGCTTCAGGGTCACCGGGCGCGAACGGCTCGACTTCCGCCGCCCCTGCTTTTTCGTCGCCAACCACCAGTCGTGGATCGACATCCCGCTGCTCTTCGCGGCGGTGCCGGTGCCGCTCCACTTCGTGGCCAAGCAGGAGCTCGCGCGGGTGCCGTTTCTCGGCTGGTACATGGCCGCGATGGGCATGGTCTTCGTCGATCGCAGCGCCCGCCGCAAGGCGATCGCCAGCGTCGGCGCGGCGGGCGAGCTGCTGGCGGCGGGCGCCAGTCTGGTCTCGTTCCCCGAGGGGACGCGGGCGGCTCCGGGCGAGCTCGGACCCTTCAAGAGCGGCGGTTTCGCGGCCGTGCTCGAGTCTGCCAGGCGCGACATCGCGGTCGTGCCGGTGGGCATCGCCGGGGCGGGACGGATTCTGCCGCGCGGCGGTTTCAAGGTCCGGCCGGGCAGGGCCGAGGTGCGCTTCGGCGAGCCGATCGGGGTCGCCGGGCTCGGCCTCGGTGATCGCGCGGCTCTGGCCCGGCGCGCCGAGGCTGCGGTCGCGGCGCTGCTGGGAATGCCTGCGCCTTCGAGCCGCTCCGAAGAGCTGCCGCCCCGGAGTGCCGCGCACGCGGCTGCGCCGGCCGAGCGGGCGGTCTAAGATCGGCCGCGAAAAGAGGAGGGAGA
>CAZQTL010000225.1:0-6438 GCA_964595975.1 uncultured Thermoanaerobaculia bacterium
TCGGCGGTGACGTTGAAGCGCGCCAGGCGCAGGACGCCGGCCATCACGTAGACCAGCGCCGCTGCGATGCCCCAGGGACCGATCGGCCGGAGCAGGGCCTGATAGACCAGGAACGCCGGCGCAGCGCCGAAGGAGAGGGCGTCGGAGAGGCTGTCGAACTGCTGCCCGAAGCGGCTGGTGGCCTTCAGGCGGCGCGCCAGCTGGCCGTCGAACAGGTCGCAGAAGACAGCGGCGACCAGCAGATAGACGGCGGAATCGTAGTCGGCCTGGGTCGCCGCCAGCATCGACAGGAAGCCGAAGACGAGACCCGCGCCGGTCACCAGACTCGGTACGACTTTGCGGATGGGGACGCGAGACTTGCTCACGGTCCGCAAGGATAACCGAATCGGCTGTAACTTCCGAGCCGGGGTGCCGTAGTTTCGAGGGTAGGTCACCCACGTCGAGGAGACAGCCATGTCCGCAACCTCCGCCACAACCTTTCCTGACTCCTGCCGCAGGACCGCCGCCTCCGGTCTGGTTCTCGCCGGCCTGGCCCTGACGACGCTCTCCCCGGCGTTCGCCGCCGACGCCCAGCGCCAGATCGATCGCACGCTCGCGGCCCGGCCGAATCTGACCGTCGAGCTGCACAACCTGGCCGGCAACGTCACGGTCGCCGCCGCCAGCGGCTCCGAGGTCCGGGTCGCCGCGACGGTGCATGCGGCGGCCGGTAGCTCCGCCGAGGCCGAGCGCATCGCCGGCCTGCTGAACGTCACCTACGAGCAGGTGGGCGACCGCTGGGTCGTCAAGGCGGTCTACCCGCTCGACGAGAGCCGCAAGTACTGCTATCCGCGGCAAGCGCAGCACGAGTCGCTGCCGTGGTTCCTCGAGTGGCTCGACTTCGGCAACTCGAACTTCAAGTACGCCGATCGCGAGGTGCGGGTGGTGAGCCAGCCCGGCGGCGGAGCGCTCACTCTCTACGCCGACTTCCGCGTCGAGCTGCCGGCGGGGGTAGGCATCAAGGTGAAGGACGGCATCGGCCAGATCGACTCGGCTGGCGTGCGTGGCGCGCAGAACCTGGACATCTCGACCGGCGCGGTCGCGGTGACGGACAGCGCCGGCGAGGTCGCCGTCGACACCGGCTCGGGCGATGTCCGCATCACGCGTCAGCAGGGCGACGTCCAGGTCGACACCGGCTCCGGCGACGTCTACCTGGAGAAGGTCTCGGCGGCGAAGATCGACGTCGACACCGGCAGCGGCGACATCGACATGAAGGAGAGCTCGGGCGCGCTCAACTGCGACACCGGCTCGGGCGACATCGTCGGCAGCGCGCTGACGCTCGGCAGTGCGATCTACGCCGATACCGGTTCGGGCGACGTCAGCCTCTCCGGCGACTTCTCCGCCGTCGGCAAGATCACCATCGACACCGGCAGCGGCGACGTGACCCTCGAAGCGAGCCCGGCGACGGCGGCGCCGCAGGTGCGCATGGCGGTCTCCACCGGCTCGGGCGAGATCTCCCTCGACCTGCCGGCGAGCCGCGTCACCCACAGCTCGCACGGCGACATCCGGGCCGAGATCGGCAAGGCGACCGGAACCGCCGACATCTCCACCGGCAGCGGTGACGTCACCCTGCGCGGCAAAGGCTGAACGGCGGCGCGGCGCCGGCGCGCCGCTTCAGGGCGGCGCGGCGCCGCAGACCCGCAACGCGCCGGTCTCGAGGAGCGGTGAGAACGGGGCACCCTGGAGGTTGAGGTAGCTCACCGTCGCGCCGCTCCAGGTGTCATGGACGGTGAGCCGTACGGCGACGTCGGTCAGGCCGCCGGCGAAAACCCAGTAGTTGTCGAAGCCAGGGTAGCCGCAGGCGTCGACCATCTTGACCAGGACCTCGACGATCGACGGGGCGAAGAACCAGAAGTAGCCGCTGTCGTCGGCGATCGCCACCGCCTGCCCTTCCCCCGACCGGCCGTCGCGCGTCTCCCAGGCGACTGTCGCCGTGAACCGGCCGCCGAGGAGTGGCAGGACGGTCGTCCCGGCTGAGTTCGCCGCCGCTGGACGCGGAGGTGCGACAGCTCCGGCACTTTCGCAGACCTCGAACGAGCCACTGTCGAACACTGGACCGAAGGTCTCGCCGAGCGCCGTGCGGACTCGCTTGCGCTGGCCGCTCCACGTGTCGACGATCTCGAGCTCGACCTCGACGTTGGTGAGTCCGGTCGAATAGGCCCAGAAGTTCTCGAAGCCCGGGAGCCCGCAGGCGTCCACGACCTTCAGCAGGACCTCGGGATTTCCCGGCGAGAAGAACCAGAGGTAGCCGCTGTCACCGGTGAGCGGCACCACCTCCGCCTCTCCCATCCTGCCGGCGAAGTCCCGCCACATCGCGCGCACTCGGAACCTCCCGTCGAGCAGGCAGAGCGTCGTCGGCGACGGCACGCACGGCGCCACCGACGGCTCGCCGACCTCCCAGATCTCGCGTCCGACGAGACCGTCGTCGGCGAGGAAGTGGACCCGCCCGTCGGCAACGGCGAACACCCACGGCGAGGAGCTCTCCGGACCGGGATAGAGGTCGGCGACCAGCTGCGGCGCTTCGACTCCCCCGTCCACCTGCCAGAGCTCGGTGCCGGCCGCTCCCGTCCAGGCGGTGAACAGCACCTGGTCTCCTGCGCTCCAGAGTTGGAACTGGGAGGAACCTGATGGACCCGGTTCCAGGTCGGCCCACAGTCCCGTCCCCTCCGCCGTGCCGTCGGTGCGCCAGAGCTCGAAGCCGTGCTCAGCGTCGAGCCAGGGAAAGTAGATGCCACTCGCGCCGGCGGCTCCCTGCAGCGACAGCGGGAAACCGAGGTCGCTCACCGCCGGCAACGCCACGACCGGAACGGTACCGTGAGGCGTGCCGTCGGTCTTCCACAGCCAGTGAACCGGAAAGGCGGTCAGGTCGTCCAGGGAGCGGGTCAGGAAGTAGCGCTCACCGCGAAAGGCGACTCCACCGCTCGCGACCAGCGGCACGTCGTCCACGAAAATGCGCAGCCGTCGCGTCCGCGCCGCGCTGCCGTCGCTGATCCAGAGCTCGGAGCTTCCGTCGCAGGAGGTCTGCACCGCGAAGATTGCCGGGCTGATCGCACTCCGGTCGGGGATCCCGACCATGGTGCAGCCACCCGCCGGACGCGGCCAGCGCGCGATCTCTCGCGTGCCCCCGGCGGTGCCGTCGCTCTGCCAGAGCGCCCTTTCACCGTCACCGGCGGTAGGCGTCCGCTCGACCTGGAAGAGCAGTCCGAAGGGCAGCGTGTCGAGCGCATAGATCCCGGCACCCGGGAAGTCGGCTACGACGTCGAACGTCCGGCGCTCCAGATCGAAGGCCACGATCCGGCTCCAGTCCTCGATCAGGAACCAGGTCCCACCGCTGCGTCCGACCGACCAGACGCGCGACGACGAGAAGTCGGCCAGCCGCGAGAGAACCCCGGTCTCCGGCTGCAGCAAATAGATCGAAGCCTGGAGCTCGAGGTCGCGCGAGCCCAGCAGCACGTAACCTTCGCGGGATGGGAAGAGATCGTGCGCCAGCGCGCCGACGCCGGTCACGGTCGGGGCAGCGAACAGCGGCTGGGTCTGCCCGGAGCGCGGGTCGTAGCGCCAGATCTGCTGCGCGAACTCCTCCGAGCTCTGATCGCCGTCGAAGTCGCTCTCGAAGAGATACCAGGCGCTGCCGGCAGGGCGCAGAGAAGGCGGTGGGTTCCTGCTGCCATAGCGCCCTCGGAGCATCGGTACGGTGAGGAACGGCGCGACTCCGGCTTCGCCATACTGATGACGATAGAGAGTGCGCGTGAAGTCCGGGTTCGCCACCGCAAAAACGAGTGTCGAGTCGACCGTGCCGATCGGCTCCAACCCCTCGAGGCCCGGCCGATCGAGTCGCAAGTCGGCGACCCGGGCGCCGGAGTCCTGGACCGCTCGCGCATGCCACAGCTCGATGCCGTGCTCGAGATCCCCGGCGGCGAAGAGCCACCCGGCGGCGCCCGGCAAGCTGGCGATCGGGCTCCTGTCGGAAGGAGCTCCCAACGGAATCGCGGTCTGCGGACCGGCGAGGCGAAGGGTGCCAGCCGCCGTCCCGTCCGAGATCCACAGCTCTTCGGTAATCGTACCCCGACCCCGGTTGACGAAGAACAGCCGGTCGCCGAGGACGACCGAACCGTATCCGCCGTACGAGCAGTCCGGAGCGTCGCACAGCGGCGCCAGTCGCTCGGCGTCGCCCGCGAAGCCGCCGCTGCGCCAGACGGCGGCGGCCCCCGGTTGGCGGCGAGCGAAGACCAGGCTGTCGCCGATGGTATACAGCCAGAGGTTCTCGTACAGAGGAGTGCAGAAACCGCCGTCGCAGGACTGCAGCAGCTCTTCGGGGTCGCCGCCGGCGATCGGCGCGCCGTAGAGCGAACCCGCGGACCAGTCCTCGGCAAAGCCGAGCCAGTAGATCCGATCGCCGAGGAAGGCGAACGACGCCGGCGAGATGTCGAGCCCGTCGAGCGCAGCGATCCGGCGCGTCGTGGCGGCGGTTCCGTCGCTGCGCCAGATCCCGCCGTTTCCGTCGGCCTCGGCGGCGAAGTAGATCGCACCCTCGCGCGCCACCAGATCGTCCCAGATACCGGTGTCGAATTCAGCGAGCCGAAGGGTCGCCGCGCTCGTGCCATCGGACGACCACAGCTGCTTGACGTGCGGGGCACCGCCTTCGACCATGAAATAGATGGCGTCGCCGGTCGCTGCGAACGACCGCACGGAGAAGGACGAACCGCCGAGGTCGATCGCGGTGGCCACCGCAGTCCCCCCAACCGTACCGTCGCTCCGCCACACCGTGAGGCTCGCGAAGTGCTCCCAGACGAGGAGCAGGAGCTCGCCGTCGCCCATGCGGGCCAGCGCACCCGTCGCGCCATTCTGGTCGGTCAGCACCGCCAGCCGAACGGTGCCTGCAGCCGTGCCGTCGGTCTTCCAGAGCTCGAGCGGCGCAGCGTAGTTCCCTCCCTGGAAGAAGTACGTCTGCCCTTCGGCTTCGACCCAGCCGGGCGCCGGGTAGAAGGGCGAGGCGTATTGATACGCCCCCGCCGGAAGCAGCGGAATCGTCCCGGAAGCCCTGCCGTCGCTGGTCCACAGAGCGGTGGCGCTGCCGTCGCACGAGACACCGTAGAAGGCCCGGGAAGCACCGGCGTGCAGCAGCGAGATCCAGCCGCTCTCGAGCGGAGCGCAGGGCGCCGCGAGCAGGCTGGTCCCGGTGGCGGTACCGTCCGTCCGATAGAAGCGGTCGGCATGGTCATCCGGTCGCGCCGCGAAAACGACGTGACCATCGAGATCGGTGAATCCATGCGGGAAGGAGCCGGCGCCGAGCGGTAGCTCCGTCGCCAGGTCGGCGACGAGGCGAGGCTCGGAGACCGCCAGCGCCGCAGCGGCAAGGGTGAGTCCCAGCAGCAGCGAGAGCGCGAGGGATCTTCGCATGCGAGCCTCCCGGACGGCCTGCCCGGCCGCTCTCTACTGTAGCCGAATGTCAGGCTGCGAGCTGTGCACCCAGCCAGGCGAGGAGCTGGGCATGCAGGCCTTTCGGCCCCGGCCGGCCGAGGTCGAGGTCGCGCGGCATGCCGACGTGGCCGCCGCGCGGGGTCCAGGTGACTTCGGTGGTCGGAGAGACGCGCTCGAGAGCGTTCTCGAGCGTCCACACCGGCACCATCGGGTCGTTCCTCGACTCGATGATCCACGCCGGGACGGCGATGCGGTCGAGGATCGGCGCCACGCTGGCGCGGGCGTAGTAGTCCGCGGCCGAGGCGAAGCCCCAGCGCGGCGCGACGACCAGGCCGTCCCACTCGCGGATGCCGCGCACCCGAGCCCGGCGGGCGCGGTCGGCCGGCACCGGGCGCAGCTTCTCCACCGCGTCGAGGTGCTGCTGCAAGCCCGGCAGCAGATACCGCCGATAGAGCCAGGTACCTGGGCCGTCGAGCGCCGTCGCGCCGCGGTCGAGGTCGAGCGGCGCGCAGACCGCGGCGACCGCCGCGAGGCGTGGGTCCGTTCTCCCCGGTCGCTCGGCCGCATAGCGCAGCGCGACATGGCCACCGAGCGAGAATCCGACCACGCCGATGCGCGCGAAGCTCGCGAGCTGCCCGGCGGCGAGCACCGACTCGAGGTCGACGGTCAGACCGGCGTGGTAGTAGTCCTGCGCCGCGCGTTCGGCGCCGCGGTGATTGAGCCGCAGGCAAGCGTGGCCGGCGGCGACCGCCGCGGTCGCGAACTGCCGCATGTACGAGCTCTCGGCGCTGCCGCCGAGACCGTGCAGGGCGACGACCAACGTGCGCGCAGCAGAGGGCGCGTGCAGCGCGCCGGAAAGAGCAATCGGACCGACCGTCGGATCCTCGGTGACGAGCCGGAACGGCTCGTGCGGTGGGGCGGAGGGGGGCCGGAAGTACGACAGCGCCGCCGGCGCCACCGTCCAGAACTTGCCCGCGAAGC
>CAZQTL010000226.1:0-3817 GCA_964595975.1 uncultured Thermoanaerobaculia bacterium
CCCGCGCGATCGCCTCGGGCGAGGCCGAGTCCATCAGCGTGTCCATCTCGCGCGATTTGCTGATGTCCCAGTTCTGGCAGAACTTGCAGGCGAGATTGCAGCCGGCGGTGCCGAACGAGAGCACCGGCGAGCCCGGGTGGAAATGGTTGAGCGGCTTCTTCTCGATCGGGTCGATGCAGAAGCCCGACGAGCGGCCGTAGGTCGTCAGCACGATGCCGTCGCCTTCGCGGGCGCGCACGAAGCAGGCGCCGCGCTGGCCCTCGTGCAGCTTGCAGTCGCGCGGACACAGGTCGCACTGGATCCGACCGTCGTCGAGCGTGTGCCACCAGCGGCCCGGATGCGAGCTCATCGCCGCCTCCCCGGTTCACCGTCCGATTCCGCGCCCGGGGGCGCGTCGGCCTCCGACCACTTCGCGACCGTGTAGCGCGAGCAGCGGATCTCCGCGCTCCAGAAGTCGAACGGCAGCCCGGCCTTGCGTTTGAGCTGCGCGACGAACGCGGCCGGATCGGGCAGCGACTCCCAGACCTGCGGCAGGAAGGTCGCGCGCCGCGGTCCCAGCGACAGGATCAGGCCGTCGACGTCGGGTCGCAGCGCCGCGAGGAGCGCCACCTCGCTCGCGACCGTCATCGGCTCGGGCGCGGAGAGGAGCGACACCTCGACGCGGGTGACGTCGAGCTCGCGTGCGGCCAGCGGCGCGAAACGCGGGTCGTGGAACGCCGCGGCCTGTGCGTTCGCGCGCACGTCCTGATAGAGCGACCGGTGCGCCTCCAAGCTGCCGATGCAGCCGCGCAGCTCGCCCGCCTGCTGGAGCGTCACGAAGGTCGCGCCCGGCCGTGCGAGCGCCTGGTGATCGGCGGGGGCGGATCCCGGTCGCCCGAAGCGTTCGGCGATCGCGCCCCGCGCGAGCGCCAGCAGCGTCGCACCCAGACCGGTGGTCGCGCCGGCGGCGAGGATCGCGTTCGCGTTCATGCGCGGGCGCCCTCGCTGAAAGCGAAGGCCGAGTAACCGACGACCCGCGAGCGGTCGCCGGCGGTGTCGCCGGAATTGCGCAGGTCGAGGAGCTCGACCGACAGACCGCGGCGTCGCGCGCAGGCGAGAAGCGCGTTGACCGGCGTCGCGCCGCAGGCCTGGTCGTGGTCGAGCGTCGGCTGCAGCGACAGGATCGCGTCGGCGGAGGCGCGGTCGATCGCGCGCGCCTCGTCGTAGCGGTGGTAGTGCGACAGGTCCGAGGACACGACGATCAGCGTCTCCGGCCCGCCCCATAGCCGGTCGATGACCTGCGCGACCTCGCCGGAGCCGACCTGGCCGACCGCGAGCGGAACGACGCGGAACTCGTCGAGGACGGTCTCGAGGAACGGCAGCTGGACTTCGAGCGAGTGCTCGTGCGCGTGCGCCGCGTCGTCGACGACGACCTGCGGAAGGTCGCGCAGCGACGCGATCGCCTCGCGATCGACCGGCACCTCGCCCAGCGGCGTGACGAACGCCTCGACCGACGGCGCGGCGACACCGCGGACGTAGGCGCGATGGGCGGGTCCGAGGAGCACGACCCGGCGGATCGTCGAGCGCAGCGGGACGAGCCGCGCGTACGCCGCCGCGGCGATCGGCCCCGAGTAGACGTATCCGGCGTGCGGAACGATCAGCGCCTTGGGCGCCGGCCCGCGCCCGGCGGCGGCCGCGTCGAGGCAGACGCGGACCGTCTTCGCCAGCATCGCCGGCGAACCCGGGTAGAAGGAGCCGGCCACGGCGGCCGGACGGATGGTGCGCATATCGAGTCCTGAGCGAGTCCCGGAGTCCTGTTCGGCGACCCGCGCCCGCGCGGGCCGCCGGCCGCGGCACCCGCCCGATCCGTTCCCGGCCGGTGCCCCGGCTCACAGAGCCAATGTGCGCCCGGCCGGGGCCGGAATCAACCACCGGCATCGTCCCCGGGAGCGCGCGGGCTCGGGGAGCCTCTCTTGGACCCCGGGCCGACGCGGATCGCCGTGATCGCGATACGATCGGCAGATGACTCCGGACGGCCGCGATACGCCAGCGCAAACGCGCGCCTAGCATGCCCGCGAACATCGACCCGCCCGCCGCCGGACTGCGCCTGAATCTCGGTTGCGGGCGCTCGCCGCTCGCCGGCTGGGTCAATGTCGACGCGGTCGATCTGCCAGGCGTCGATCTGGTCGTCGATCTGGATCGGATGGCCGAACGGCGGCTACCGTACAAGGACGACGCGGTCGACGCGTTCGCGCTCTTCCATGTGCTCGAACACCTGCGCGACCCGCTCGCGCTGATGCAGGAACTCCACCGGGTCGCCAGACCCGGTGCGACCGCCGTCGTTCGCACGCCGCACGGAGCGAGCGACGATGCGCACGAGGATCCGACGCACGTTCGTGCGTACTTTCCCGGCAGCTTCGGCTACTTCTCGCAACCGTACTACTGGCGCGCCGACTACGGATACCGCGGGGATTGGCAACCCGAGCGGATCACGCTGCTGGTGTCGGCATCGGACCTCGAGCGCGATGGCGTCGACGGGCTGTGGAAGCGCATCCAGCGCGAACGCAACCTCGTTCAGGAAATGGTCGCCGAACTCGTCGCGGTGAAGCCCGTACGCGAGCCGACAAGGACACTCCAGCGCGCGCCGCTCGTGGTTCTTCAACCGTCGTGACGATTGCCAGCGCGCGGACCGGCGACTAGCATGCCTGTCTTCGAGGTACCCGAGACCGCCGAACAGGGTCGAGGGCCCTCGTCACCAGAGGAGGCAGCGGCCATGCGAGTGTGGTCGAGGGCCGGCGGACCGGGCGCCGTGTTCATCGCGCTGGCGGCCGCATCCGGCGCCTGCTTCGCCCACCTCGAAATCCCTGCCGGCGGGGCGGTCGACCTGGCGGGGGGAAGCGTCGATCTCGCCGGCGGCGACCTGATCGACCAGGGCGCGTTGTCGCTGAATGCCGGACAGATGCTGGGCACAGGCGCATTCCGCGTGCTCGCCGGCGGCACCGCCGACCTGACCGGCGGACTGGTGCGCGCCGTGGGCGACTGGGAGAACGTGGGCGGCATCAACGCAGCCGGCAGCAGCATCGAGCTCCGCGACGGCGTGGCGGCAGCCTCGAGTCTGCTCGGCACGACATCGTTCCACAACCTGAGCCTCGTCAGCGGGGCGGGCAAGCGCTACCGATTCGAGTCGGGCAAGACGCAGCACGTTGGCGGTCTGCTCGAGATCCAGGGGCTGGGACCGCCGATCCAGATCGACGTCACCTCGCCGGGCGTCATCGCCCTGCTCGACCTCGCGCCGGGCGGCTCCCAGTCGATCGCCAACGTCGGCGTCAGCGACGTCTACGCGACCGGACAGCACCTCGCGCCGACCCAAACCAATCAGGGCGGCAATAACAACGACCGCGGCTGGTTCGGCAAGCTCTTCGGTGCGACGGCGGCGATTCCGACGCTTTCGCTGGCAGGGCTCGTCGCCCTGGGATTGATCACTCTCACGCTCGGGATGCGCGTCGCGCGTCGTCGCTAGGAGTCCGACCATGGACGAGACCCAGTTCAAGCGAGCGGCGATCGCGGCCGGCCTGTCGTTCGCGTTCGGCACCTGGTGTCCGACGGTCTGGGGGGCCGACGTGAAGCTCAAGCCGCCACCGGGCGGCGGTGTCGCGGTCCGCGATCCCACCGACACCGCGGATCGCCTGCGCGTCGATGGCAACGGCACGGTCGCGGTGCCGGGTTTGCCCGGCGCCTCTCAGCGGGACTCGGTACTCTGTTTCGACAGTACCTCCGGAACGCTCGGCCGATGCCTGCCTGGGGCGTTTCCGACTGGCGCGACCGGCGCGACCGGCGC
>CAZQTL010000226.1:3917-6402 GCA_964595975.1 uncultured Thermoanaerobaculia bacterium
TTCTTCGCGATCGTCGGCGATACGTCGCGGTCCGGGGACAACAACTCCGAGGTGCCGATGGGCGTCGCCTGTACCTTCAACGTCCTTCACGTGCACCCGGTGGGCAGCGGCTCGTTCACCGTGACGTTGCAGGTGAACGCGGCCGATTCCACGCTGAGTTGTACGGTCTCCGGCACCGGCGATTGTTCATCGGGCGCAGCGGTGGGAGTCAACCCGGGGGATCGGGTCCAGCTTTCCGTGACCGGCGCGACTCCGGTGCCCTTCTCGACCTTCCTGAGGTGCCAGTAGCGTCGGCCGTCGACCGGGCCGACCTCCGGCGCCGCGACGATCCGACGACCGGGGACCCGTGATCCCGTTCGACCGGCAGGTCTGCCTCAGCATGATCGTCAAGAACGAGGCGGCGGTGATCGCCCGCTGCCTCGCCTCGGTGCGTCCCGCGATCGGCGCCTGGGCGATCGTCGACACCGGCTCGACCGATGCCACACGGACCATCATCCGGGACGCGATGCGGGACAGGCCCGGCGAGCTGATCGAGCGGGAGTGGGTCGACTTCGCGACCAACCGCAACCAGGCGCTGGATCTCGCGCGCAAGCACGGCGACTACGCGCTGATCCTCGACGCCGACGAGGTGCTCGAGATCGCCCCGGTCGTCGAGCCGGACCGACTCACCGCCGCCGGCTATTTCGTCCGGCAGTGCCTCGATGGGACCGAATTCGAGTTCCACAGCGCCAAGCTCCTTCGCCTCGATCAACCGTGGCGATGGGAAGGCGTCGTGCATGAAGTGCCGATGCTCGATCCGCTCCCGACGCTGCCGGTGATCGAGGGACTGCGGGTGAGGAGCTACCCGGATGGCGCCCGCAGCCGACGGCCGGCGAGCGAGAAATACCGCGACGACACGCGCGTCCTCGAAGCCGCGCTGGCGCGCGAACCCGACAACCGGCGCTACCGCTTCTACCACGCGCAAAGCCTGCGCGACAGCGGCGACATCGACGCCGCGCTGGACGCCTACCGGCTGCGCGCGGATCTGGGCGGCTGGATCGAGGAGGTCGCCTATTCGCGATTCCAGGTCGCGGCGCTGCTCGAGCGGCGACGGGCGCAACCGAGCGACGTGATCGACGCGTACCTCGCCGCCTGGGAATGCCGTCCGACACGCGCGGAGCCCTTGTGCGAACTCGCCCGCTACCTGCGGCTGTCGGGACGCCACGCCCTCGCCCACCTCTACGCCGAACGCGCGGCGGCGATGCCCGAACCGGACGACCGGCTGTTCGTCGACCTCTCGGTCTACCGCTGGCGCGCCCGCGACGAGCTCGGGCTCGCGTTGTGGAATCTCGGCCTGCGCCGCGAGGCGGCCGCGGTCTTCCGTTCGCTGCTCGCCGATCCGCGATTGCCCGCCTCCGAGCGACCGCGACTGTCGCAAAACCTGTCGCTCTGCTGGTAGGGTCGCACGGCCGCACCGCGGCCGCTCATGGCCGGGGGCACGACAGGCAGTGCTCGTGCGTTCGTCGCCCCCCCGACTGTTGCAGCGCGACCACGAGGTCCTGGTGCCGGTCGCCGAACCACAGCTCTTCGATCGTCCGCTCGTGTACGCTGCCGAGCCCGAAGTGGCCGATCAGATCGTCGCAGCAGAACAGCATGTCGCCGCGGTGGTTGACGATCATCCGGCGCAGCGGCTCGAAACAGGGCCGGGCGGCATGCTGACGCGCGAGCGCCTCGACCGGATACAAAGGACTGAAGTGCGTCGCAATGAAGCCGCCGCCGGTGAAGGTCAACCGAGTCCGGGTGAACAGCGACCGGATCCGGGCCTCGCGCCGGGCCTTCTGCGGCTCGTCCATGTACAGCGCCACCTGCAACTCGTCGAACGCACCGTCGAGCGCCGCGGCGCGTTCCTCGTCGAGCAGATCGCCGTTGGTGCAGGTGAAGACGTAACCGAATCCGCGCGCCTTCGCCTCCCGCGCGAATCCGGGCAGCCGGACGTCCTGCAGCGGCTCGTTGTAGTGCTGCAGACAGACCGTCCCCCGGAAGCCGAGGGACGCGGCTTCGTCGAACAGGCGAAGGACCGTCTCGCTCGGCAGTTCGCGCGTCTCGAACCATGGGGACACCGCCTCGCGGTCGGGATGCGAATTGCGCAGGCAGCCGGGACACACGCGGTTGCACGTCGACCGGGTCTCGATCTCCAACTGCGCGAACAGGGGAATTCGTCGGGACGACATCGTTCCGCGATCCTGGCCCGGGTCCGTCACGGTCACGACGGTGCGATCGCGCCCCGGCGGCCTCACTCCGCCAGCCGCACGACGTAGCCGCCGGACTTGTCGTCGCGCTCGAGGGCCAGCGCGCCGGCGTCGCGCGCCGCCTCCAGCATCGCATTGAACGACCGGAAGCCGTAGTACGACTCGGCGAAGCCGGGGCGCACGCGTTTCAACGCCTGCTTGACCATCGAGCCCCAGACCTTGTCGTCGCCGCCGCGCTCGGCCGCGAGCGCCTCGAC
>CAZQTL010000227.1:0-6399 GCA_964595975.1 uncultured Thermoanaerobaculia bacterium
TCGGTCTCGTCGTGGACGACGCCATCGTCATGGTCGAGAACGTCGAGCGCCATCTGCAGCGCGGCGAGAAGCCGATCGACGCCGCGATCCACGCGGCGCGCGAGCTGGTCGGGCCGATCATCGCCATGACCATCACCCTCGCCGCGGTCTACACGCCGCTGGCCCTCCAGGGCGGTCTCACCGGCTCGCTCTTCCGCGAGTTCGCCTTCACCCTGGCCGGGGCGGTCATCGTCTCCGGAGTCGTGGCGCTCACCCTGTCGCCGATCATGGGCTCGCGCCTGCTGCGCGCCGGCCAGACCGAGAAGGGCTTCGCCGGCATGATCAACCGCCACTTCGAGGTCGTGCGGAAGAAGTACAGCGACCTCCTCGCGGGCACGCTCGAATACCGCCCGGTGGTTCTGGTCGTCTGGGCGATGGTCGTGCTGCTGATCTTCCCCTTCTACCTGTTCTCGCAGCGCGAGCTCGCGCCGGCGGAGGATCAGGGGGTCGTCTTCGGCATCGTCCAGGCCTCGGCCAACTCGACGATCGACCAGACGAAACTCTTCGCCAACCAGATGGTGGACGTCTTCCAGACCTTTCCGGAGACCCACGCCACCTTCCAGCTCACCTTTCCGACCTTCGGTTTCGGCGGCATGGTGACCAAGCCGTGGAGCGAGCGCGAGAAGTCTTCCGCCCAGCTCCAGGTCGAGGCGTCGCAGAAGCTGGCGAAGATCCCCGGCGTGCGCATCATCCCGCTGACGCCGTCGCCCCTGCCCGGCGGAGGCGACTTCCCCGTCGACCTGGTGATCGCCTCGACCGCCGAGCCGCAGCAGCTCTACGAGATCGCCGGCCAGCTCGTCGGCAAGGCGTTCCAGAGCGGCCTCTTCATGTTCGCCGACGCCGATCTCAAGTTCGACCAGCCGCAGGCGGAGGTGGTCTTCGACCGCGACAAGGTGCGCACGCTCGGCGTCGACATGAGCCAGGCGGGGCGCGACCTGTCCACGCTCCTGGGCGGCAACTACGTCAACCGCTTCAGCATCCAGGGGCGGAGCTACAAGGTCATTCCGCAGATCCAGCGCTCCGGACGGCTGACGCCCGATCAGCTCACCGAGATCTACGTCACCGGCGGCGACGGCGGGCTGGTGCCGCTGTCGACCTTCGCCACCGTCAAGACCTCGACCGAGCCGCGCGAGCTCAAGCGCTTCCAGCAGTTGAATGCGGTGCGCATCCAGGGGGTGATTCCGCCCGGCGTGGCGCTCGATCAGGCTCTCTCCTACCTCGAGACCGAGGCGGCGAAGATGCTGCCCCCCGGCTTCACCGTCGACTACGCCGGCGAGTCGCGCCAGCTCCGGACCGAGGGCCGGAAGTTCCTCGGCACCTTCCTGCTGTCGGCGATCCTCATCTACCTGGTGCTCGCGGCGCAGTTCGAGAGCTTCCGCGACCCGTTCATCGTCCTCGCCGGCTCGGTGCCGCTGGCGCTCTCGGGCGCGCTGATGTTCTCGTTCCTCGGCTTCACCTCGCTCAACATCTACAGCCAGGTGGGTCTCATCACCCTGGTCGGCCTGGTGGCGAAGAACGGCATCCTCATCGTCGAGTTCGCCAACCATCTGCAGGAGCAGGGACGGGCGAAGCTCCAGGCGGTGGTCGGGGCGGCGGGAACCCGGCTGCGGCCGATTCTGATGACGACGGCGGCGACCGTCGTGGGGCATTTCCCGCTCGTCTTCGCCACCGGCCCGGGCGCCGGCGCGCGCAACTCGATCGGCATCATGCTGGTATCGGGCATGATCATCGGCACGCTGTTCACGCTGTTCGTCGTGCCGTCGATCTACGTCCTGGTGGCGCGCACGCGTCGCGCTGCGGAGACCGCGGGGGAACCCACCGGCGCCGCCCTCGACGAGACCCTGCCGGGATTCGCCGAAGCCTCGGCCTGAGGCCGGCCTCGGGGCGGGCCGGGAGGGCCGCCGCGCGGCCGGCGGAGCGCCGGGGTTCCGGTCAGGGAACCACGGCGCTCCACGACGAGGCGTTGCCGCTCTCGAAGCCGTCGGTGAAGATCGGCGCGCCGCCGGCACAGCTCTGGACTCGCACGTCGTCCAGGTACCAGCCCTCGCGCGACACGGAAGTGTCGCTGCCGAGCCGGAAGCGGAAGCTCACGGTCTGTCCGGCGAAGGCGTCGATGTCGACGATCGAGCGCGTCCAGTCCTGGGGGTCGCCGCACCAGGCCTGCAATCCCGCGAGCGGATTGCTGCAGCAGGCGCTCACCGCGCCGTTGTAGGGATCGGTCTGCAACGCCGCGCCGGTCAGCTGGGTCCAGGTGCTGCCCCCGTTGGTCGAGATCTCCAGAATCGCCCCGTCGTAGCAGGCGGCGGCGCCGTTGGCCTCCATCGTCTGGTGGTTCCAGAACTGAAGGGTCAACGGCCCCTGCCCGGTGGGCAGCACGACCGCTGGCGAAACCAGCCGCTGGTCCGAGACAGCACCCGAATCGGTCGCCTTGTAGGAGAACCCTCCGGAGTGGAAGCGTGCACCCGACTGCGCCCAGGTGCTGCCGGTGCCGCTCGCGGTCCAGCCGCCGGCGCCGCTCTCGAAGCCGAACTCGTAGACCGCGCTGGCAACGGTGCCGGAGGCGCAGTCGCCCGGCAGCGGCACGGTGGTGAAGCCGCGTACCGCGGAGACTCCGGCGGCGCAGGGATTGCTGGCGGTCACCCGCCAGTGGAGCGGAGTGTTCGACGGCAGATCGACGCCCGGTGTGTGGCTGGTGCCGCTGACGCTCGCACTGTAGATCGGCGTCGCGAAGTCGAGCCCGTCATCGACCTCGAGGAGGTAGCTCGCCGCACCCGCCGCGGCCGCCCAGCTGAAGCCCGGCCGCACCGGGACGTTCGTCGCGCCGTCCGCCGGCGCGGTGAGCCCCGGCGCCGCGGCCCCGGCGGTAAAGACCGTGAGCTCGACGGTGTCGGTGTGCAGCGTGCCACTCGGGCTCGCCGTGCCGGTGACGGTGATCGTCGACGGACCGGCGGCGACACCGACCGTCGTCACCGTCATGGTCGAGCCGCCGGGAGGCGTCACCGGGTTGGTAGCGAATCCGACCGTCGAGCCCGCCGGATTGCCGGTCGCACTCAGGGTCACCGGCTCGGTGAAGCTGCCGAGCTGACCGACGGCGACGTTGAAGACCGCGCTCGTCGGCGCGCAGACCGCCTGCGCCGGCGGCGTCACCGCGGCGAAGAAGGCTTGAGACAGCAACAGGTTCACCGCCGCCAGCGCGTCGATGCGCCCGGCACCGAACGTGTTGTTGGGGTAGACGCCGGCGCTCACGCCGCAGGCGCCGCCGAAGGTCGGATGCACGGCGCTCTGGCGGATGACATCTTCGAGCAGGTCGATGTTGCCCGCCGCCCCCGGCGCCGCCGAGACCAGCAGCCCGACGAGCCCGGCGACGTGCGGTCCGGCCATGCTGGTGCCGGACTTGGTGCCATAACCGCCCCCCGGAAGTGCCGAGCGCACGCTGCCTCCTGGCGCCGAGATATCGGGCTTCATCCGGTTGGAGCCGTCCACCGTCACCGGTCCGCGGCTCGAAAAGCTCGAGATCGCATCGGAGCTCTCCGTCGAACCGACCGAGAAGACCGCGTCGTAGATCGCCGCCGGCGTGTTCACCGTCGAGCAGCCCGAGCCGTCGTTGCCGGCCGAGACGGCGACGAAGATGCCGGCGGCGCGCACGTTTTCGACCACCGCCTGCATCACTGCGAAGTTGCCCGGGTTGCAGCCTTCCGAAGCCGGGCAGCCCCAGGAGTTGTTGATCACGTCCGGCGCCATCGCCGGGTCGGGGTTCTGGTTGGCGAGATCGGTGGGCGCGATGAACCACTGGAAGCACTCGATGTAGGTCGTCGGCGTGCCGGCGCCGGCGTTCATGTTGCGGCAGCCGATCCAGCGCGCCCCCGGCGCCATGCCGACCTGGTTGCCGCCGCCGTCGTCGCCGACCATCGTCCCCATGGTGTGGGTGCCGTGATCGGTGTCGTCGCAGGGGACGGGAGAATCGGCGCCGCAGCTGCTGCCGCCGGCGTGAATCGCGTCGTGCCAGTTGTAGTTGTGGTTGGCGACGGCGCCGTTCCAGCCGCGGTATTTCGTCTTGAGCGCCGGATGATCCCACTGGTAGCCGGTGTCTTCGCCGGCGATGACGGCCCCCGCGCCGGTGTGGCCGAGCGCCCAGACCTGCGGCGCGTTGACCTTGCTGATGTTCCATTCGATGGCGTCCGGCGAGTCGGGGAGCAGCGCCGCTTCGGGATCTTCCACCGGCTCGGTGAGCACCAGGCGCGGATTGGTCTCCAGCCGGGCCACATCTTCACGGGCGGCCAGCGCCTGGGCGAGACTCAGGTCGCCCTTCGTCCAGACGAAGTTCGCCGCCCAGAACGGGCGCGACGGCGCGCCGCGGCGCGCCAGCTCGGCGAGGAGCGGCCCCTGGGTGCGTTCGGCCGTCTCGCTCAGACGCTCGAAGACGAAGCGGCCCTTCGCCGCCTTGGTCGGCAGCGCCGCCGCTGGCGTGAGGTCGGCCTGCTCGGCGAGCACGACGAGCATCTCGGCGCGGCCGTCGGCGCTGGCAGCGAAAGCGCGCGTGAGCGCGGGGGAGATCTTCTCGCCGGCCGCAGCCGGCGCGGCGGCGACCCAGGGCAGAGCGAGGACGGCGGCGAACGCGGCAGCACGGAATCGAGGCATCGGATCTCCCGGACGGCTTGGGCTGGTGGGGCGGGGGCATTCTACCCGCCCCCGCAGGGGGTCGCAGCCCCGGCGGCCACGACGTGCCTTCCCACGGTCGCCCGCTGCAACCACTGCGTAGAAACTGCTCTTCCTGACCGCCGGCCGACCGGCTAACTTGAACCTGCGTTCGAAGGGGACGGCGGAGCGTGAAACCGCCCTCCGACGCCGCACCTGCTGCACGCTTCGCTAAGGAGAAACGCTCATGCTCTGGACCGTCTTCGTCATCCTGCTGATCCTCTGGCTGCTCGGCCTCGTCACGTCGTACACCATGGGCGGATTCATCCATATCCTGCTCGTCGTGGCCGTGATCATCCTCATCTTCCGCCTCGTGTCCGGTCGCAGACTCTGATGAGCCCCCTCAAGATCGTCGCCATCCTGCTCATCGTCGGCGGCATCATCGGCCTGGTCTACGGCGGGTTCTCTTACACCCGGACGACCCACGACGCCAAGATCGGTCCGCTCGAGTTCTCGGTCAAGGACAAGGAGCGCGTCAACGTTCCCGTCTGGGCCGGTATCGCCGCCATCGTCGCCGGTGGGGCCCTGCTGGTCAGCCGGCGCAGCACCTAGGACTCCCCCGCCGCGAAGGGCGCTCGCGCCGCGAGGCGGGCGCGCCCTTCATGTCGTCCATGTTGCAGAGGAAGGACTCCCGAATTTGACAGTAGCGGTCAACCGACAGATCGTCCTCGCGGCCCGACCGTTCGGCTTCCCCAGGATCGCGGACTTTCAGCTCTCCTATGCCTCCCTGCCGTCGCCCGGCGCAGGCGAGGTGCTGGTCCAGGTGGTCTATCTCTCTCTGGACCCCTACATGCGGGGGCGGATGAACGCCGCCGAGGGCTCCTCCGAGTCGATCGCCCTGGGCGCGGTCATGACCGGCGGCGCGGTGGGTTTCGTGCTCGAGTCGGCGGACCCGGCGTTCGAGATCGGTGACGCGGTCGAGGGCATGCTGGGATGGCAGGAGTACGCCGTCGCCAGCGCGGATCAGCTGCGCAAGATCGACCTCGCGGTGGCTCCGCTCTCCGCTACGCTGGGCGTGCTGGGCATGCCGGGGCTCGCGGCCTACTTCGGACTCTTCGACATCTGCGATCCACAGGCCGGAGAGACCGTCGTGATCTCGGGGGCCGCCGGGGCTGTCGGCATGATCGCCGGACAGCTCGCCAAGCTGCGCGGCTGCCGCGTCGTCGGCGTCGCCGGCTCGAGCGCGAAGGCCGACTGGCTGCTCGACGAGCTCGGCTTCGATGCCGCCTGGAACTACAAAGTCGGCAACGACTACGACGGCAAGCTCCGCGCGCTCTGTCCAGCCGGCATCGACGTCTACTTCGACAACGTCGGCGGCGCCATCACCGACGCGGTCGTGGGCCACCTCAACCCCGGCGCCCGCATCAGCCTCTGCGGCCAGATTTCGCAATACAACCTCGAGACCCCCGAGAGCGGTCCGCGCTGGCTCGACCAGCTGATTGCCAGGCAGGTCAAGATGCAGGGCTTTCTCGTCTCCAGCTACCTTGGACGGTTCCCGGAAGGGTACGAGCAGCTCACGCAGTGGCTGCATTCCGGCGAGCTCAAGTACCGCGAGGACGTCGCCCAGGGAATCGAGTCGGCGCCGCAGGCGTTCATCGGCATGCTCCAGGGACGAAACGAAGGCAAGCAACTCGTGCAGCTGTCGGAGCTCTAGAGCGGCATCGC
>CAZQTL010000228.1:0-6389 GCA_964595975.1 uncultured Thermoanaerobaculia bacterium
GGGCGTCGGTTGCTGGGATGGGGAGGGAGACTAGCACCTGCCGGCGTGGTCGTCGTGCCTCCGGCACCGGGCCCGGCGGAAAGCGGGGCGTGGCCTGCGTTAGCATGCTTCCTCACTCGGGAGATACCGATGCACGACAGCCTTCGCCGCCCCTCGCTCTTCGTCGCCGCCCTCCTGTCGCTCTCGACCTGCGCCCTCCACGCGCAGGGGGCGCGCTGGGACTGGCCGGAGAAGTCGAAGAACCTCAAGGTCCTGCCCGCCGACACCTCTCCCGACCGCCTGCGGGCGGCGATGCGCGGCTTCACCGGCGCCCTCGGCGTGCGCTGCAACTACTGTCACGTCGGCGAGGAGGGCAAGCCGCTGTCGACCTACGATTTCGCCTCCGACGCCAATCCGAACAAGGACCGGGCGCGCGAGATGATGCGCATGGTCGGTTCGATCGCCGGGCATCTGCAGAAGATCGAGCCCAGCGGTCCGGAACGAGTGGGAGTCCGCTGTCAGACCTGCCACCAGGGTCGGCCGCGTCCGACGACGCTCGAGGAGGAGCTGATGGCCGCCTACCGCAAGGACGGCCAGAAGTCGATCGTGCCGCGCTACAACGAGCTGCGCGAGCGCTACTACGGCGGCGGCGGGCTCGATTTCGGCGAGCGCAGCCTCAACAATCTGGGGTACGAGCTGCTCGATTCGTCGTCGGCAGAAGACCTCGCGGCGGCGATCGCGGTGCTGCGGCTGAACGCCGATCAGTACCCGAAGTCGGGCAACGCCTGGGACAGTCTCGCCGAGGCCTACGCCAAGGCCGGCAAGACCGAAGTCGCCGCGATCTACTACCGCAAGTCGGTCGAGGTCGACCCGGGCAACGAGCATGCCCTGGAAGAGCTGCGCGCTCTCGCCGTCGCCGGGGAGGCGAAGTCCAGCGGTGAATGAGCCGACGGACAAGGCGGTCATCGACTGCGCCGCCTATCGCGCCGGCGTGCGCGTCGCGACGCTGACCCTCGAAGAGATCCCGGCGGCCCTCGCCGATCCCACCCTCTTCGTCTGGCTGGGTCTCTTCGAGCCCGGCGTCGCGCTGCTCGACGAGGTGCAGGCCGCGTTCCAGCTGCACGACCTCGCGGTCGAGGACGCCCACCGCGCCCACCAGCGCCCGAAGCTCGACCGCTACGGCGAGTCGCTGTTCATCGTCCTGCGGACGGCGCAGTTCGTGGGCGGGCAGGAAGACCTCGAATTCGGCGAGACGCATCTCTTCGTCGGGCCGCGTTACGTCGTCACCGTGCGCCACGGCTCGATCAAGGACCATGTCGGGCTGCGCGGGCGCTGCGAGCTCGAGCCCGATCGCCTGGCGCTCGGCTCGGGCTACGTCCTCTACTCGCTGCTCGACTTCGTGGTCGACCAGTACTTCCCGATCGTCGAAGCGCTCGAAGAGCAGTTCGACCTCATCGAGACCGACGTCTTCGACGGCGACAGCAGTCGCGAGACCACCGCCGAGCTCTACAACTTCAGCCGCAAGCTGCAGTCGCTGCGGCGGGCGGTCTCGCCGCTCATCGACGTGCTGCAGCGGCTCGAGCGCTTCGAAGGCCCGCCGCTGCCGGAGAGCATGCAGGTCTACTTCCGCGACGTGCACGACCACCTGCTGCGCATCCAGGAGATGGTCGAAAGCCTCTCCGAGATGAACCGCTCGGCGCTCGCCGCCCATCTCTCGCTGCTGTCGGTGGCGCAGAGCGACGAGACCAAGCGCCTCGCCGCCTGGGCGGCGATCATCGCGGTGCCCACGATGGTGGCGGGAATCTACGGCATGAACTTCCGCTTCATGCCCGAGCTCGGCTGGCGGTTCGGCTACCCGCTCGTCGTCGGCAGCATGGTGCTGGTCTGCCTGGTGCTCTACCGCCAGTTCAAGAAGAGCGGCTGGCTGTAGCCTGCGCGGTCCAGGCGGCCACGAAGGCGAGCGACGCGATCACGACCAGCACGAGGGTCGAGCTGCCGGTATAGAGGGCGCGCAGATTCGCGGTGATCGGCGACGCCTGGCCCGCTGAATCGCTGGAAACTTAGCCGGCTGGCCCCGCCGGCCACGGCTTTCCGTATCTCACCTAAATGGCATCTCCATCGCCGGGCTGGAAGCCTGGCATAGCGTCCGCACCGGACAGAAAGTCGAGTGGGTCATGATTCGCTTGATTGCCGTCTCTGCCGCTTTGAGTCTCGTCACCGCTGCCGGAGTTCAGGCCGGGGCCACGGGTGGCACGATCACCGAGGGCGACGTGAGCTTCACCCGCACCGCCAGCAGCTTCGACGGAACGCCCGAAGCTCACTTCACGGGCGTAACCACGACCGCTGCGGCCGATCAGCTCTTCGAATTCGGCTGGTGGTACCGTCTGGCCGGCGAGTCGCAGGAAACGCCGTTCGGAACGCCAGCGACCGAAAACTACGCCGGTGAGAGCTCGGCCCTGGGATGGCTTGGCCTGGGGGGCGGAACGTTCTCCGCGGTCGAAGATGCGGTCGTCCACGACCTCGGCGTTCCCGGCGACACGACGGACGGCGGCTGGATTCTGTCTCATCTGACGATCTTCAACATCAGCGGCGCGCAGCTCGACCTCACCATCTTCCACGCCGCCGACATCGACGTCAACGGCACGTCCAGCGACTCGGCGGCGCTCTATCAGTGGGACCACTGGCGAGCGATCCGAGTCGACGATCCCACTACCGCCGACTACATCTACTACGTCGCCCGCGACGAGACCGCGAGCTCGTTTCGCGTCGAGCCGTTCGCCTCCAGCGTGACCAATCTGCTCAACGACGGCCTGTTCACGAGCTTCGATCAGACCGGCCTCCCGTTCGGCCCGGGCGACTTCACCGGCGGCTGGCAGTTCCCGCTGTCGATTCCGGCCGGCGGCAGCGCGACGATCCACGTCTACGTCCAGGTCAACAGCTTCTTCAACGAGTGCGACAACCCGTTCGGAGTGTTCTGCGACGGTTTCAACTCGGCGACTCCACTGGCCTGGAGCTCGATCGCGCCATAGGCGCCTTCCGGAGCGCCCGCGATCCGGCGAGCTCGTGCTGGCGAGCGCCGAGGCCCCGTCGGCGCAGAGCGACGAGACCAAGCGCCTCGCCGCCTGGGCGGCGATCATCGCCGTGCCCACGATGGTGGCGGGAATCTACGGCATGAACTTCCGCTTCATGCCCGAGCTCGGCTGGCGGTTCGGCTACCCGCTCGTCGTCGGCAGCATGGTGCTGGTCTGCCTGGTGCTCTACCGCCAGTTCAAGAAGAGCGGCTGGCTCTAGCCGCCCACCAGCCCCGGCCCCCTCCAATCGGGCGGCTGCCGGGCCATCCCCTGCGAGGAGAATGGCACGGGCGCAGGTCGCTGTTCCCGCGCGGCCGCTCGACTGTCTGAGATCCCGGATCCGCCGGACAGCGCCCGAGCTCGACGTCCGGCGAAACGGAAAGGACTTCCCGCATGCTGGCCCGCTCTGCCGCCGCCCTCTCGCTGCTCCTCTCCCTGGCCGTCGCGGCATCGGCGCAGCCCGTTCCCGGATCGAGTTGGCGCTACTACCGGCCTTCGAACACCGGCATCCAGGGCGACTTCAACCAGGCGCTCTATATCGGACCGGATGACGATCCGTGGATCGGCGGCTACGATCCCGGCGCGGAGGAGGGGGGAGTCGCCAGGTTCGTGCAGGCGGAGAACCGCTGGGTCAACGTGTCCAATGTCGACTATCCCGTGATCGGGCACCCCGACCTGACCGGCACGACGCGGGTCAGCGACATCGTCGCCGACGCCCAGGGCGATCTTTGGCTGGCGACCTGGCGGGGGGCATGGAAGATGGACCCCGACATCGGCGCCGCCTCGCTGGTCAACTTCGCGGCGGCGAGCCCGGAGCTCGCGACCGGCGGCGCGCGCGATCTCGACATCGCGCCGGACGGCACGGTCTGGTTCGCCCTGCTCGGCTACGGCGGCGCGCTCGGCGGCGTCGTTCGCCACACGCCGGGAACCTCCGACTGGCACTACTGGAGCGGGGGACTCGTCGTTCAGGGCGGCAACAACTGGCCGCTTACCGTCTGGGCGGTGCGCCGTCTGTCGATCCAGCCGAAGCCCGGCGGCGGCTATGTCGTCTGGGCCGACAGCGAGAATAGCTCGGCGCTGGTCGCCTTCGACTCGACGACAGCGCAGTGGACCCTGCACGAGTTCTCCTTCACTCCCGGCGCGCTGCTCGACATGCCGGGCAAGGGCTGCGTCGACGGCTCCGGCAACTTCTGGGCTCGCCGGTTCGCCGGCTTCTCCGGCTCGACACCGGTGTTCTCGCTCGACTACCGCACGCCGGCCGGTGCCTGGATCGTGCCGAGCCAGCCGGTTCTGCCGGCTTTCGATCCCCCGATCTGGGCCTTTCGCGCCTACGGCGACGGCGAGGCGCTGCTCGCCGACGGTACCAGCCGGGTCTGGCATTTCGACGGCGCGGTGTGGGAGGACTTCGGGATCTGGGGCGCCGGCACGAGCAGCGACGATCTCGCCATCGACAGTGCCGGAAACGTCTGGGCAGTCGGCACCGGCGGCGCGGCGAAGCGCGACGCTGTCACCGGCCTCTGGCAGCGCTACCGCGTCACCAACACCGGGCAGTACGACTTCTTCAACCAGGACCTCGCCCTCGATCCGGCGACCGGCGACCTTTTCGCCTGCGCCAACGCGGGCCCCGGCGCCGGCGGCATGACGAAGTTCGACGGCGCGCGCTGGACCGGGTTCAACAGCGCGCAGTACGGTCTCGGAGTGGAGTGGCCTTTTCCCACCGACAACTGCGAGGCCGTCGCCTACCGTCCGGCGACGTCGAGCGTGGCGTCGAACCCGACGTACAACGGAATTCACCAGTGGGACGGCGCCGGCTGGGGCGATCTCGCCGGAATGAGCGAGAGCCGCGGCCTGGTCGAGGACTCGGCGGGGCGGCTCTGGTCGCTCGGTCTGTATAACCAGCTCGCCGTGCTCGACGGCGCCACGTGGACCGCGGTCGCCAGCAACGGTGCCGGCGGCAACAACCTGCGGCGCGATCCGACGCGACCGGCGACGGTCTGGGCGGCGAACGTCGCCGAGATCACGCGCACCGACGGCACCTACCGCTACTCCCGCGACTACACGCAGTTCCCCGAGCTCGACCCGCAGAGCGATCTCTTCTCGACGGTGGCGCCGGCGCCGGACGGGATCGCCTGGCTCGGTTCGACCCAGGGCCTCTTCCGCCTCGACGCCAACGCCGGGACTTACCAGTACTTCACCGCGCTCGGCGGCCTGTCGACGATCGGCGCGATCCCGCTGGCGGTCACTCCGGACGGCAGGTTCTGGTTCAACCTCTTCGACCCCAACGGCACCGGCCCGCACGGCCTCGCCTGGTTCGACGGCCATTCCTCCGGTATCTACCCCGCGCCGCGCGACGGCGGACCGCAGTGGGGCGGCCTGCCGCACGCCCAGATCGCCGATCTCGAAGTGCGGATCGTCCCCAACGGCTACGAGCTCTGGATGAGCTGCCTGTCGCGCGGCATCGCGGTGCTCTTCGTGCCGACGAGCTTCTTCGCCGACGGCTTCGAGAGCGGCACTGCTGGGGCCTGGTCGGCAGTCGTCCCCTAGACCTCGAAACGCTGGACTCGCTGCGCGCTCCGCGCGGCGTAGAAGGCGAGCAGGGCGATGCCGCCGAGCACGAGCCAGGAGCTCGCGGCGTAGGGGGCGGTGGGATCCGAAGTGACGGGCGACGCCTGGATGGCACCGTTGACGAAGCTCGCCGTGACGCCCGCGACGAGGCCGAGCCGGACGACCGCCCAGAGGATCAGGGCGTTGACCACCAGCAGTGCCGCGATTGCCGGCCAGCTGCGCAGCGCGACGAGGATCGGCACCAGCGACCAGACCGCCCAGAGGACGCCGGCGGCGACGCCTTCGCGGCGCAGCGCCCGGCGCGCCACGACGAGCAGCAGCAGCAGCCCGAAGACCACGACCAGACTCACCGTGATGCGGCCCAGGACGAGTCCCGCGGTGAAGCGCAGGCCGTCGAGGGCGCTCGGAATGAGATAGAAGTTCGGCCGGAAAGGACTATTCGTCCAGATCTTCGCCCAGCCGGCGAGCAGGAAGGTCGCCGCCATGACGAGCCCGACGAGGACACCCGCCAGGAGATCGCGGCCGACGAGGGCGTCGGTCCACCGGCCGTCGAGCAGACGCGTCCAGGCGATCAGCCCTCGCGGCCAGTGGCGGCGCACATAGGGTTCCAGGGCGAGGTAGGCGAGCCAGAGCAGGGCGCCGGAGACGAGCCCCGCGATGGCCATCCGCAGGAGAAGGGCGAGGACGCCGGTGAGGGTCAGCGGCAAGCGCTGCTCGAGCAACTGCGCGCACGCCATGTCGGCCGCGGCGGCGCTCGCCAGGCTCCGCGCTCCG
>CAZQTL010000229.1:0-5074 GCA_964595975.1 uncultured Thermoanaerobaculia bacterium
GCCGCTCTCGAGGCCGAGGAAGGTGTGCTCGTCGAACTTGATGACGCCGGAGCCGCCGGAGCCGCCGCTGCCGCCCGAGCCACCGCTGCCGCCCGAACCGCCGTCGCTCGCCGCGATGACGACGCTGGCGGTGCTGCGGGTGGGATCGATCGCCGCGCCGCCGGTGGCGTTCGACAGCGCGAGTACCAGGCTCTCGCTCCCTTCGCCGGCCGCGTCGTCGAGGATCGGCACGGTGATGGTGCGGCTGCTGCCGTCGCCATCGGCCCAGGACAGCGTGCCGGAGACGGCGTCGTAGTCCGACCCGGCAGTCGCCGAGACATCGGCCGACGAGTAGTCGACGGTGACCGCGCCGCTGTCGCCTTGCGAACGCTCGACCAGCACCAGGGCCACTCCGGCCTCCTCGAGGACCGAGATGCTGCTCTGGTCGAATTTGATGGTGCCCGGACCGCTCGCCCGCGCCGGGGTGGCCGGAGCGAAGAGGGCGGCCAGCCCGGTCAGTCCGAGTGCGAAGACGCCGCCGGTATAGCGCTTGGAGGGAATCATGTTCGTTGCTCCTCTCTGTCGCGGATCGTCTCGGGCCGAATCGCTCGGGGGTCGGGACTTTCCTGTTCCCCTGCTTAGACAGGCCGCGAGGGGGACTGGAACAGAGGGCGCGCGAAGGCGAAACGCAGGAGGAGGAAGAGCAGCGCGAGGAGCGTCAGCAGGGAGACCAGCGTGTACTGCTCGTCACGCCAGGTGGGCATCCCGGCGAGTGGGGCCAGGGAGACGAAGAGTCCGGCCGCGCCCAGCAGGACGAGGGCGATGCCAGCCTCCCGGCGCACCGTCCAGAGCAACGCCGGGACGATCAGGAAGGCGAAGTAGTAGGAGGTGAGCTCGACGGCGAAGGGGATGAAGGCCGCACCCAGCGCCGCTCCGATCCAGAGCTCGCGGTGGCGCACGGAGCCGGCGGCGACCAGGACGAGCGCCGCCAGGGCGATGCCCGCAGCGACGCCGCGCGACCGCTCCCACGCCGCGAGGCGGGCCTCTTTCCACCTTGCCCAGGGCTCCGGCGCGCTCTCCGAATGCAGGCGGCGACCGACTTCGCCGGGCCGGAAGCTCACCACGGTCCGCAGACCCATGTGATTCGTCAGTGGCGTGCGCTGGTGCTTGACGGTGTTCGTCAGGAAGTGGCTGTAGGCGCCGGGACCGCCAATGACCGCGAGGCTCGCCGGCACGAGGAGCGCCGCCGCGACGAGGGCGCCGGCGAAGAAGCGCAGCGGTGGCCGCAGCGCCGTGCTGCCGAGCGCTCTCCGCAACCGGGCGCCGAACGGCCCCTCGCCGGACCGCATCTCGCGCACCAGGCCGGCGCCGAGCATCGCCGCCGGACCGAGGGCGAGGAAGACCGGGAAGATGCGCAGCAGCGCGGCGTAGGCGAGCGCCGCGCCGCCGAGGAAGGGGCGGCCGCGTCGCAGGCAGGCGACCGCCGCGACCGAGAAGAAGAGCCAGTCCCAGCGCAGGAAGGCGCCGCCGGTCCAGAAGAAGCGCGCGGGAAAGTCCGTCGCCAGCACGAGAAGGCCCACGGCGGCGCCGGGAATTCCGAAGGCCCAGACGAGAACGCCGGCCATCGCCGCGAAGTAGAGCGGGTCGATGAGCGCCAGCAGGCCGATCTGGCGGTCGCTCGCCGGCCCGGTGTTGGCGAGCAGCGAGCCGGCGATGTTCCACACCGGCGTGGCGTTGAAGCCGTGGTCGCCGAAGATCTCGTCCCAGCGCGCAGCGCTCTCGCGGCCGCGGAACCAGGCGACATCGTGGCGGAACGACCGCCAGCGCTCCGGCGTGAAGCGCGTGATGCAGCGCTCGGGATGCGCCAGCAGATCGGTCGTCGGGACGAGCACGTTCGTGCGCAGGTCGCGGATCTTGCGGCGCTCGGCGTGCGCCCGGCGCGCGGCGAACGAGGCCTCGGTCTCGCCCGGCTCGCGCGTCGCGTCGGCGACGGTGGCGCAGTCGTAGAGACGGTCGTAGGAGAGCTCGCGGAAGTACTTCGCCCCGAGGTAATAGTGGAAAGTGTCCCAGCCGTGGATGAACGAGCCGAAGTGGAAGGCGCCGAAGTTGAAGTAGGTGAGGGCCGCGAGCAGGCCCAGGCCGGCGAAGAGCCCGCGATGGCGGGCCGGCCAGCCGGGGTGGCCGGCGCCTCCGGCTGGGTGCTGCGTGCGGCGGCGCCCGGCGCCGAGGAGCAGGGCGAGCCCGAAGAGGGCGAGCGCCAGCTCCCACCAGCGGCTCGAGGTGTCGTTCCATCGCCAGGCGCTGCGCTCCGGCGTCCGGGCGGCAGGGGTGTCGACCACCTGCAACTGCGGCTCCCACCTTCCGGGCTCGGTGCAGAAGGCCTGGACTTCGGAGATCGCGGCGCGGCCGTCGCCGCTCGAGCTGCCGACGCGGAGGTAGCGGATCGGCGTGGGCGGGATGCGCAGCGCGCGCGACCGCAGGCCGTGCTGTCCGTCGAGCCGCGGGATCTCGCCGAGCCGGTCGAAGCCGATGCCGTCTCCCGAGCCTTCGATGAGATAGGTGTCGTTGGCGTCCGCCTGCACCAGCAGCGAGCGCACCGTGCGCGTACCGCCGAGGTCGAAAGTGGCGACGGTCCCCGTGGCGAGCATCTGCACCGCCAGCGTTGAGTTCCAGACTCCGCCCTCGGGGGCGACCCGACCGTCGGTCAGCCGGGCGGCGTCGCCTTCGGACCCGCCGACCGCGGGCGAAAGCGCCGGTCGCAAACCGGCGAGGAGCGAAGTTGCGGGGCAGGTCGCGGAGATCGCCCCCTCGGACGCGGTCGAGTTCGGCGGCTCGGACGACCGCGCCGCAGCCGGCGATCGGCCCGCCGCGAGCAGCGTCAGGGCCAGGGCGAGGGCGGTCCGTCGGCGGGGGGGCGGAATCAAGAGGGGGCTCCGTTGCGGAAGAGTATCGGCGCTGCCCCGGTTTGGACAGCTGCGGGCGGGCGATGGAACAGCCGGGGGCAAGGTTCCACCGGGAATCTCGCGGCGGCTGTTCCGTTGGCGTGTCTCGGCTGTCTGAAAGACTGCAGGTGACTCCGGCGACGTCGCGTTGCGGCGGGCGGCCGGTTCTCCTAGAGTGAAGAGTGGGCACTCGCCCACGGGGGGCGAAAGCGATGCGGCAGAGATCGACGAACGAACGTCGGCGGACGAACCGGGTTCCGGCCCGGATCGCGCTGCTCGCCGGCAGCCTCGTCTGGGGAGCCTTCGCGCCGGCTGCGCCCGCCGCAGCGATCGTCGTCGAGCCGCTGATGCTCAGGGTCCAGGACGCCGAAGGGGCGCCCGGCGAACAGACGGCGATCGTCTTCCGCACCTATGCCTCGCGACCGATCCGGCGCGGGCGTCTCGCCTCCGGAGTCACGGCCTTCACCCAGATCCCCGGCGAGGTCCAGCGCCTCGTCGGCACGGCGACGCCCATCCAGAGCTGCGACGCTGTCGTGATCTTCAGCGTCAACGGCGACGCCACGACGGAGCCATGCAGCATCGACGTCCCGACGCAGGCGCTCGACATCAACTTCGCGTCGCTCTCGGCGACGATCAACGCGATGGACGGGGTCTTCGGCGTGGCCTACGTGACGCTGGCGCCGGACGTCGTCCCCGGTGACCAGTACACGGTCGCTCTCGATCTCGGCCTCACCTTCCTCGACGATCCCGAAGACGATCCGGTGCTGCTCGAAACGCGCTCCGGGACTCTCACCATCCGGGCGGCCACCGATCCGGTGAGCTTCTCGGTCGACGGCGGCAAGGTCGAGCCCGGTTCCGGGGCGGTGGTCGAGATCGGGACGGCGGAGCCGTTCGACCTCCAGGATGGCCGGCTGCTGATCTCCTACGATCCGGCAGTCGCCTCCGAGCTGCCGGTCGTGCTCACCGATCCCCGGCACGGCGACGTGAGCGTGACCGTGACCTATCCCCAGGCAGGCCGGGTGCAGATCGACTTCCACTCGGCGCTCGAGACCTTCAACCGCGTGCCGGGCGACCTCCTGGTGATGCACTTCGGCACCCCGGCGAGCGTGCCGCTGGGCACCGTTTCACCGCTCGGCCTTCTCACCGGCCCGGGGCAGAGCTTCCTCCTCGCCCCGGGCTCGATGCCGTTGCAGGTCGCCTGGGGGACGCAGGGGATCGAGTTCCAGCTCGACCCCGGCATCTTCAACGACGGATTCGACGGCGGCGACCGCGGCTTCTGGTCCTACATCCCCTGAGCGCTAGAACTGGTTCCAGAGGTACTGGTTGGTGACCTCGTGGTGGAACTGGATCTCGCTGCGCTTGACGCGGGTGCCCAGGGCCTTGGGGCAGCGCTCGGCGGAGGCGAGCTTCAGGTCGGCGTACTTGCCGTGCACCTCTTCGCCGATGAGCTCCATCGCCCAGCGGCTGCCCTTGAAGAGCCGGATGCCATCGTAGATGTTGTCCGGCAGAAAGCGAGTGCGCTGCCGCTTGCCGTCGCTCTCCTCCGCCGCCAGCGGACCCTCGATCCCGGTGCGGATGACCGAATAGATGGCCAGATAGGGGTTGGCGTCCGGGGCGATCGAACGCACCTCGATGCGCGCCGACTTCTCGTTGCCGAGCGGAATCCGCACCATCGAGCCACGGTCGATCGCCGAGGCCTTGATCTGGTTCGGGGCCTCGAAGTGCGGGTCGAGGCGGCGATAGGAATTGACGCTCGGGTTGAGGAAGAGACAGATGTCGTTGGCGTTGGCGAGGATGCGATCGATGAAGTTCCAGCCCAGCGGCGTCAGGCCGTCCTGCCCCTTCTTGTCGTAGAACAGGTTCTTGCCCTTGCGCGCCAGGGAGACGTTGGTGTGCATGCCGTTGCCGTTGACGCCGGTGACCGGCTTGGGCAGGAAGCAGGCGGTCATCTCCATCCGCGCCGCGACCTGGCGGGAGAGGAGCTTGTAGAGCTGCACCTGGTCGGCGGCGATCGTCGCTTCGGTGTAGCTGTAGTTCATCTCGAACTGCGACGGCGCCACTTCCGGGTGGTCCTTCTCGTTGGCGAAGCCCATCGCGCGCTGCACTTCGGCGGCGGTGTCGATGAACTGCCGCAGCGCGTCTCCGGGCAGCGA
>CAZQTL010000229.1:5084-6384 GCA_964595975.1 uncultured Thermoanaerobaculia bacterium
ATGGTAGTAACCGCCGGTCGAGATGAAGTCGAAGGTGCCGGTCTCGTGGTAATGGCGCTCGGCGTCGCGGCCCTTGAACAGGAAGCCCTCGATCTCGTTCGAGGCGAAGGCCACCGTCTGGTCCTTCTTCCACAGCTGCTCGCCGAACGCCTTGAGGCGGGCCCGCATGTCGCCACGGTAGGGGCTGCCGTCGCGCTCCTGCACCTCGCCGAAGACCAGGATCTTGCCGGCGCCGAAGATGTCCGAGGGCAGCCAGTAGAACGCCGCCCAGTCGATCGCCAGGCGCAGGTCCGACTCGGCCTGCTGTGAGAAGCCGCGGATCGAGGAGCCGTCGAACGTCAGGTTGTCGGCCGACTTGAGCAGGAACTTCTTGTCGTAGTCGAGCATGTGCAGGCGGCCTTCGAGGTCGGTGAAGCAGACCGTCACCGCCTTGATCCGGCGCTCGTCGGTCAGGTAGCGCATGCGCGCCTCCTGGATCTTCGCCACGTCCTTCCTCGCCAGGCGGTCGGCCTTGGCCTCGAGGTTCATCTCTTCGAGCTTGTCGTAGGGGATTTCGAGGAAGTCGCGGAGGGCGCTGGTCATGTCGATCTCCTTATGGAAGGTATTTTTATATTAAAAACTGCACTGATTAATATAAAAAGTACCACAAGAAGGAGAAACAAGAAAGGCAAGAGCTTCCAGTAGAGGAAAAGGCCCCTCCGGGCTTCAGTGACGGAGGCGCGGCGCCTGCCGGAGGAAGGGATTCGAGCATCGCAGGGCGCGAGATGGGAGGAGAGGGGCCCACGAGCGCCCGAGAAGCGCAGGATCCCTTCCTCCGGGAGGTGACGCGCCGGGCTGGGCCGAAGGTCGGTCCGCCGGCAGGTGACGCGTCGGGCCGGGCCCTAGCCGCGGGGCACAAAAAAGCTCGCTGAGCGCTAGCCCAGCGAGCCTGGAAGTCGGGTGCGGCGGATCTTCAGCTGGCGGGCGGGATGCGCAGGACCTGACCGGGGTAGATCTTGTCCGGGTCCTTGAGCATCGGCTTGTTGGCCTCGAAGATGGCCATGTACTTGCCGGCATTGCCGTAGAAGTGCTTGGCGATCTTCGACAGCGAGTCGCCGGAAACGACGGTGTACATCTGCGACTCGGGCGCCTTCTGCTTGGTCTCCAGCCGGTCGTCGACGTGGGCGATACCGATGACGTTGCCCAGCGCCAGGACGACCTTCTCGCGCTCCGCCTGGTCGTCGACCAGGCCGTGGACGACGGCGGTGTCGCCGGTGACGTCGATCTTCAGGTTCTCGACCTGGAGCGAGAATTCGCCGAG
>CAZQTL010000230.1:0-6281 GCA_964595975.1 uncultured Thermoanaerobaculia bacterium
AAAAAAACTTTCGCGAAACTCTTGCATCTCGCGCGAAAATGTTGACAATGAAGAACAAATCAACGCTCTTCCGGAGCCTCTTTCCGTTTTCGTCTCTCACGAGAGAGCGGGAAGTGCAGCTCAAGGACCGGAAGGGAGCGATCGCAAGATCGCCTAACCGAGGGAGGTAGCGAATGGCAGCGAAGAAGAAAGCCGCGAAGAAGAAGGCGACCAAGAAGCCGGTAGCGAAGAAGAAGGCGGCGAAGAAGGCCACCAAGAAGCCCGCCAAGAAGGCCACCAAGAAGGCCACCAAGAAGGCGACCAAGAAGGCCGCCAAGAAGGCCACCAAGAAGCCCGCCGCGAAGAAGAAGGCTGCCAAGAAGGCGACCAAGAAGCCCGCCGCCAAGAAGGCCGCCCCGAAGAAGAAGGCCGCTCCGAAGAAGAAGGTAGCGAAGATGGCGCCGCCGGCTCCCATGCCCGCGATGCCGTCGCCGATGATGTAAGCCGTCCTTTCGGCTTACCGCTTCGAGCGGCCCTGGCGAGCGAAGACAGTCTTCGAAGCCAGGGCCGTGTTGTCTCGAGGGCCGCCCGGCCCTCTACCAACCCCCGCCGCCACCGCCGCCCGAGCTGCCACCGCCGCCGCTGCTGCCGCCACCGCCGCTCGAGCTGGGCGCCGAAACTCCCGAAGACATCGCCGTCGCCGCCATCGCCCAGGTCGCCGAGGCGCCACCGCCGCCGAACGCTCCGCCGCCACCGCTCCAGCCGCTGCCGCCGCTGCCGCCCGAGCTGCCGCTGCCGCCGGCCATCGAGGTGTAGCTGCCGGCGCCGCGCTGCGCCATCGCACCGAACCGCTTGAACCAGCGCTCCATCTTCGGCGCGAGGCCGAAGGCGAGGAGATACGGAAACCAGCGATCGTCGAGTTGCGGCTGCTCCTTCTGGAGCTCGGCTGCGAGATGCTCGCGCGCCGCAGCGAGCTCGCGCCGCCGCACGAGACTCTCGGCGCTCTCCCGGGTTGCGAGCACGTTGGCGTGCGAGCGCGCGAGGGCGAAGGCGAACAGCAGCCCGCCGAGGAGCAGGGCGGGGCTGGCGGCGGGGTGGCCGGAGAAAAGCCACATCGCGGCCGCCATCGCGAGCTCGGCAAGCAGCAGGCCGAAGTAAGGGCCCGCCAGGCCGCCGACCCGCCCCTGGCCGGCGAAAGCGCCCACCCATCCGGGAATCGAGACGAGGATCAGAGCGACGGGCAGCCCGATGCAGAGCGGCAGGATCCCCGGCGCGGCGCTGCGCAGCAGACCGCTCGCGGAGCCGACGGCGACCAGCGCCAGCATCGCGACTCCGGCGAGCAGCAGCAGGGCCGTCGGCTTCCAGCCCGGCTTCGGGCTGCCTTCTGCGAAGCCGCGCACGCGCTTGAGCCGGGCCTCGACGCCGGCGCGGATCTTCGCCGCCGGGTCGAATCCGCTGCTGCGGTAGCGCTTGCGGATCGACTCCGTGTCGGTGACGCGTGCGCCGCCGAACAGGCCGTCGATCAGCTTGCCCTCGTAGTCGCTGAAGCTCGCGCGGTCGGCCAGCATCTCGAGGCAGAGATTCTCGCTGCGGAAGATCCGCCCGCTGACCTTCACCTCGCTCCTGAGCTTGCCCTCCTGCGTCAGCCGGGCGAGCGTCGCCGCCACTTCGGCGCTGCCGACGTTGCGATCCCAGAGGGCGCCGACGACCTCGGGCGGCAGCGAGAAGACGCGCTCTTCGAGCCACGCGGCGTCGATCGTCCGGTTATCGGCGGGAGCGAAGCGTCCGAGGGCGCGGTCGCGGCGGCGAGTCGCCAGGAGAAAGAACTGCGCGCCGGCGAGCAGCGCGCCGACGAAGGCGAGACGCAGCCAGACCGGCAGCTGCGGCGGCACGGCGTTCGCCGGCGCCACGGCGCCCGCGTAGGCGAGATCGGTGGTGAGCACGAAGCCCTCCCCCGGCGCGAGCGGCCCGAGCTCCCACGAGACCGGCAGATCGTGGCCCGGGCGCCACTGCGGAGCGAGAGTGAGGCGGACGACGAGGCGCTCGATGACGCCGTCGCGTTCGGTGAAGGCGAACTGGTGGTCCAGGCGATAGGAGTGCTCGCCGGTCTTGCGCATCACGCCGGTCAGCCGGTAGTCGAGCCGATAGTCGAGCTCGGTGCCGTCGAACGGCGGATCGGACGGCCGGCGGCTCCGCCAGCGCAAGGTGTCGCCGGCGGCCCAGTCGTAACGATCGACCTCGTCGAGACTGCCGCGCACGAGCTCCGTTCCCGAGGAGCCTCCCGGCTCGAGCCGCACGAGGCGATCGAGCGTCAGGCGCTGCCCGCTGCCGAGGCGGAACTTGCGCTCGCCGCCGTTCCAATCGCCGGTGAAGACCATGCGCTGCACCTCGGACACCGCCAGGGTGCCATCGGGCTCGAGGCGCGCCTCGACCTCGAGCGCGCGCCAGTGGAGCTCCTTGGCCGACGCTCCGGCGGCGAGGGCGAGCAAAGCTGTCACGGCGGCGAAAGGCAGGCATCTGCGGCAGCTGGCCATCGGATCCTCCGGCATGTGGCTGGACGGCGGTCTGGGATCTGTTTTCATATACTACGCGGCGTCCGCTTTTCGACCCCTCCCGTCCGCAAGGAGATGCCTGTGAATCGATCCTCCGCCCTTCTCGCCGCCGCGCTGCTGCTCGCCACGACCGCCCCTGCTTTCGCCGCCGACAAGCCCAAGGCGCCGTTCGAAGTCGTCGTCACGACCCCCGAAGGCGCGCCCGTAACCGACGCCGATGTCGCGATCTCGAGCGCCTCCACCGTCGCTCCCTACTCGTTCTCCGCCAAGACCGACGCCGCCGGCAAGTGCACCGGCCAGTTCGTCGAGTTCAAGGGGCTCTACACCTTCAAGGTGTCGAAGGAGGGCTTCCAGGAGTTCACCAAGGAGATCGATCTCGACACCGCCAAGTTCAAGAAGGGCGAGCTGGCCTCGATCAAGGTGACCCTGCCGCAGATTCCCGCCGCCGACTACTACAACGCCGGCGCCAAGAGCATCAACGAAGGGGATTTCCCGTCGGCACAGGCCAACTTCGAGAAGGCGACCGCCGCCGATCCGAAGCTGGCGATCGCCCACTCGGCGCTCGCCCAGGCGCATCTCGCCCAGGCGGATTCCGCCTGGCTGCAGAAGAAGAAGTCGGAGGGGGCGCTCGACGCCGGACTCGACGTCGCCGCCGAGAGCCGCCGCCACGCCGAAGCGGCGCTGGCCGCCGCCGATGCGGCCCTCGCCCTGGCTCCGGACGACGTCGCGGGGTTGAACGGCCGCTTCGAGGCCCTCGGTCTGCTCGGCCGGACGGCGGACGCCGAGGCTGCTCTCGCGGTCCTCGCGGAAAAGGTCCGCACCCCCGCCACGGCCGTCCTGCTGTACAACGCCGGCGCCCAGGCTTCGAATGCGAAGGACACCGACAAGGCCAAGCAGATCGAGATCTCGCGGCGCTACTTCGAGCAGGCGCTGGCGATCAACCCGAACCTCTACCAGGCCCACAACGGGCTGGCCGAGCTGGATATCCGCGAAGAGAAGTTCGAGGATGCCGTGGCCGAGCTGAGCAAGGTCGTCGAGATCTCGCCACGCAACTTCAAGGCCTACGAGCGCCGCATCGAGGTGCTCAAGAAGATCGGCGACAAGGCCCGTATCGCGGCCGCCGAGCAGGAGCTCGCCAAGCTCAAGTCCGGGAGCTGAGCCGGCCGGTCCGAACGCCGGCTGCCAGGCCGGCGGCGGAATTCAGGGCGTCGCTTTCGCCGGAGGCGGCGCCAGGCCGCGCGCCGCGACGCGTTCAGGGCACGGACTTCTCCGCCGCCTTCGGCCCCGGCGCGGGCCCTTCCACCGGCGCGTCGGCCGCAGGCAGGCGCGACCACTCTTCGAACGAGCCGTCGTAGAGGCGCACCTCGCGCCCGAGGGTGCGCGCCGCAAAGAGCACCGCGGTCGCCTGCTGGCCGATGTGGCAGTAGGTGACGATCGTGTCGCCCGGGGCCACTCCGGCGGCAGCGAGAAGGGCGCGCAACTCCTCGTCGCTGCGCAGGTGGAGATCGTCCGTCGTAACCGCGTCGAACGGTACGCTGCGGGCCCCCGCGATATGGCCGGTGCGGTGCGGATGGTCGGGCGAGCCACCGGTTTCGACGCCGTTGTAGAAGTCGGCGTCGCGGGCATCGACGAGGGCGAAGCCGGGACTGGCGCGGTGGTCGCGGACGAACTTTGCGTCGACGATCGCGTCGTGCAGGCGCAACGGCTGCAGCTTGCCTGAAACCGGCGGCGGAACGTCGGCGGTCACCGCATGGCCGGCACGCACCCAGGCCGGCTGCCCGCCGTCGAGCAGCGAGACGTTGGCGCCGAGACCGGCGTAGTCGAGGGTGAACAGCAGCCGGGTCGAGGGCGAGACCCAGTCCTCGCCGAAATAGACGACGATGCGCGAGCCGTCCGAGATGCCGAGGGCCTCGAGGCGCCGGCGGAGCTCTTCCGCCGGCAGCATCTCGAGCCGCAGCTCGGGGAAATCGCCCGGGCCGCTGGGCCCCGCCGAGACCTCACGCAGGGCGGCGAGACGGGCCCCCGGAAGGTGCGCGGCGGCGTACCCGGCCGGATCGCCGACATGGAGGAGCACGAGCGCGGGATCGTGCAGGTGCGCGGCGAGCCAGTCGACCGACACCAGGAGCCGGTCCCGGTCCGACGCTCCACGGACGCCGGCGGAGAAGGACAGCGAGAGGGCGACAAAGGCTGCGGCGGCGCGATTTCTGGACATGGAGAAGAGACGCATGGGACGGCGAATAGTTTGCCACACGCCCACCGTCCATCGGGGTTGTGCGCCCCCCGGCCGGCTGCTGTAAGAATGGGCCGATCGGGGAGGGGCTGCCATGAACGTCTTCGTGACGGGTGCAACGGGTTACATCGGCGGTGCAGTCGCGGCAGCTTTCCGGCGCGCCGGACATCGGGTCTTCGGCCTGGTGCGGAGCTCGGAGAAGGCACGCTCGCTGGCGCAGGCGGAAATCGTGCCGGTGCTGGGCGATCTCGCCGCACCCGAGAGCTTCCTCGCCGTCGCCCGCGGCTGCGACCTGTTCGTTCATTGCGCCTCGGAGAACTCCAGCGCCACGGTCGTCCGCGACCGCGCGGCGATCGATACCTTCCTCGCCGCCTCGCGCGACGCCAACGCGCCGCGGGCCTTTCTCTACACCTCCGGCGTCTGGGTGTACGGAGACACGGGCGGACGCACCGTGGACGAGACCTCGCCGCTCGCGCCGCTCGACCTGGCGCGCTGGCGCGTCGAGCACGAACAGCTGGTGCTGGCCGCGGCGAGCCGGGAGCTGCGCACGCTGGTGCTGCGTCCCGGCTGCGTCTACGGCGGGTCGGGAGGGCTCACGGTTCCGTGGTTCGCCTCGGCGGTCGCCGGCGAGGTCGAGATGGTCGGCGACGGGACCAACTGCTGGTCGACGGTCCACGTCGACGACGTCGCCGAGGCCTATGTCCTCGCCGCCGAGCGCGCCCCGGCAGGCGAGGCGCTGAACATCAGCGACGGCACCAACCCGCGGGTCGGCGAGATGGTCGCCGCCGTCGCCGCCGCAGCCGGCATCCCCGGCCGGATCGCCCAGCTCGAGCCGGAGGACGCCGTCGAGCGCTTCGGCCCCCTGGCCGAGGGCCTCGGCGCGCATCAGAAGGTCGCCAACGCGCGCGCCAAGGCCGCCCTCGGCTGGCATCCGCGCCACGCCTCCTTCGTCTCCGAAGCCGACCTCTACTTCGCCGCCTACCGGGCCCACCAGGGCTGAGAGCGGCCGGGGCCCGCGTGAACAGCCGTCTGATCGAGTTCGCCGAGCACTACTGGGCGGAGTATCTGGGCAAGATCGAGCGCGCCGTGGCGCCGCTCACCGAGGAGCAGCTGTGGTGGCGGGGCGGCGACCCGGAGGGCCCCGGCAACAGCATCGCCAACCTCCTCGCCCATCTGCACGGCAACCTTTCGCAGTGGGTCCTCACCGGCCTGGGTGGCCAGCCGTTCGAGCGCCACCGCGACGCGGAGTTCGCCGCCCGCCCGGGACCGGGCGCGGCGACGAAGGAGGAGCTCGTGGCGACGCTCGGCGAGACCGTCGAGCGCTGCCGCGCGACCATCCGCGGACTTGCCGCGGACGACCTCGCCCGGGTGCGCAAGATCCAGAAGTACGAGCTCGACGGCTACCGCGCCCTCTTCCACACCGTCGAGCACATGAGCTACCACACCGGCCAGATCGTCCTGCTCGCCAAGCTCCAGGGCGCCGTGCTCGACTTCTACCCCCAGCACAAGGGGGAGTAGGC
>CAZQTL010000231.1:0-6275 GCA_964595975.1 uncultured Thermoanaerobaculia bacterium
GGCGCCGGCCGGCCGCGGCCGGCGCCGGCGCCCAGACCGAGCGCCAGCAGCACCCGGCCTGCCGCTCGGGCCGGGCGGCGCCTCAAGGGGCCGTCGCGCTCCAGCGCGTCGTGCCGGAGGTCTCGAAGTTGTCGAAGAAGAGCCCGCGGCACTCCGGAACCCGGAAAGCGCCGATCCGCGTCGCCCACGTGTTCGCCGAGCTCGCGGCATAGTACTGGTTGGTGTACCAGAAGGTGCACTCGTCGGCCGGGTCGATCGACAGCGCCGAGTAGTCGCCCCAGCGGCTCGATCCGGTCTGCGAGCCCGCGCCGGCGAAGAGGGTCGACTCGGTGCCCAGCGAGCCCGGCGGGTCCGACGCCAGCCGGGTGGCGAAGCGGATCGACGGTGAGACCGTCCCGGACATCGCCGAGTAGCCCAGCCCGATCGACCCCTCCCGGTCCTGGGCGATCGAGCCCATGAATCGATGGGCAGTGGCGTCCGGATCGTAGGTCCCCTCCTGGTAGAGCGTCCACGAGGCGCCGCTGCCGCGCAGCTCGAACCAGCGCGGCGCGGCGCGGCCCGAGGAAGGCACGGTGAAGTTCCCGACCAGGCTCTCGTGCGTCGCGAATCGCCGGTAGGCAAGGCGGAACATCGGCCACTCCGAGACCACGTCCACCATCTGGCCCGTCGCCGGCTGCGGCGCGCAGCTGAAGTTGAAGTAGCCGCAGACCGTGTAGGTGTAGCTCGTGATCGCCGGCGATCCGACGACGGTGAAGGTGGAGTTGGCCGGCGTCACCCAGTCGACGTGGAACGCCCGCAGCTCGAGCCGGTCGGAGCCGCCGTGGAAGGTGCCATCGAGAAACGTGTAGTAGATCGCCGGCGCCCCCGCCGGCGGCGCCACGATGCCGTCGACATCCGCCGGCATGAGGAAGTTGTCCGCCGAGCCCGAAGCCTTGATCGTCTGCGCCGGCAGCCCGGCGACGATCTTCAGGCGTTCGAGCGCCCAGGCGCTGTAGGCGCTCTCGTTGGTCGACACGTAGTAGCCGTCCGGCCAGACGCCGACCTTGAAGTAGTCGGGGAAGTCGGTCGTCAGGAAGTTGTAGACGAAGTAAGTGCCCAGCGGATCCGCGGTCGTCGAGGCCGCGACGCAGAGACTGTTCGCGCCGTTGAACTGCGTCAGCAGCCAGCGATCGGCGAGCGGATCGTAGTTGACCACCGGATCGCCCTCGTCCGCCGTGCAGGCCCCCGAGCTGAAGAGCGTGGAGAGATCGAACGGTCCGCCGAGGAGGGCACCGGTCTTGTCGTAGATCGCCACCTTCGTCGCGTTGACCATCTGCACGTAGTGCCTGGGCCCGACATCGCCCATCGTGTCGGGGGGCGTGCATCCGCCGCAGCCGACCGGGTTGCCCGTTCCGGCGAAGGTGAGCGCGGGCGCCGGCGTGCGGTGCCGCGGATCGAAGCCGCGGCTCGCCAGCGGATCGGGGGGAACTTCACTCCGCGTCCAGGTGCCGCGATGCCCCTGATCGGGTTCGTTGGCCAGCGGATTCTGGCGCTCGTTGGCGATCGCCGGCGGCACCTGCGGCACGGCCGCGACCGGCAGGCTGCCGAGCGCGACGCTCAGAACCGGCGAGATGGCCGGTCCGGCCTCGATCCTGCCGGCCGGCCGGGACGCCGCATCCGCCACGGCAGAGCCAACCAGAGTCGATACGAAGAGAGCCGTGAGGAGCACGGGTTTCCTCGACATGTCTCCCTTTCTGGTGTGTCCGGCCATCAGCGCAGGTCCTTCATCAGCTGCTTCACCGGACCGGCGCTCTGCATGACGTAGAAATGCACCGAGGGCACGCCGCGATCGAGGAGCTCCTGGACCTGCCTGCGTCCCCAGGCGACGCCGACCGAGAGCACGTCCGCCTCCGGGGCGTCGGCGACCGCGTCGGCGAGCGCGGCGGGAATCTCGACGTAGAAGTTGCGCGGAATCGACGACAGCTGCGAGCGCGCCGAGAGCACCTTCAATCCCGGGATGATCGGCACGGTGATGCCGGCCTCGCGGCAGGCGTCGACGAAGGCGAAGTAATGCCGGTTGTCGAAGAACATCTGGGTCACCACGTAGCTCGCGCCGGCGGCGATCTTCGCCTTCAGCTGGCGCACGTCGGCGGCGAGATTCGGCGCCTCGAAGTGCTTCTCGGGATAGCCGCCGACGCCGATGCAGAAGTCCGACGGCTCGGCGTCGAGGAGATCCTCGGCGAGATAGCGCCCGTGATTCATCGCGTCGATCTGGGTCACCAGATCGGAGGCGAAACGGTTGGCGCTGCGCCCCTCGCGCAGCGGCTTCTGGTAGCCGCTGTCGTCGCCGCGCACGGCGAGCACGTTGTCGATGCCCAGGTATCGCAGCTCGATGAGGAAGTCCTCGGTCTCCTCGCGCGTGAAGCCGCGGCAGAGGACGTGCGGCACGGCGTCGATGCCGTACTTGTTCTGGATCAGCGCGCAGACGCCCATCGTACCGGGGCGCTTGCGCTTGACCCGGCGCTGGATCCCGGCCGGCGTCTCCTCGTAGAAGACCTCCGCTGCGTGGCTGGTGATGTCGATGAACGGCGGCCGGAATTCGACCAGGTCCTCGATCAGCAGCATCAGGTTCCGCACGTCGCCACCGCGCAGCGGCGGGATGATCTCGAAGCTGATCAGCGGTTCCTTGGCCCGTTCCAGGTGTTCGATGACCTTCAAGCGCGCCTCCCGTAGCAGAAAAAAAACCCGCTCGCCGGCAGCAATGGGAGCGGGTTCTCGAGTCCGGACACTTGGTTGCCGCGCGAGACCCTCGCGCGGCCGCATCCCCGCCGCCATCGCGACGGGAGGGCACCTTGGGTGTCCGCCCCAGGTTGCCGAGCCCGGAGCGCTCGGCGGGCCGACCGGATGCGCTCCGAGTCGCCGCCTCGCTCTTCGGACCGCTCCGAATGCACGAAAAGCGTAGCTCCGCCGGCGGGGGCTGTCAACGCGCCGCGACCCGGACCTCGCCGGGCTTCACGGACCCTGCGCCCGGGCCCGTCCGATAGAGTTCCGCCGTGCACCACGACTCCACGCGGGCCAGCCTCTGGCGCTTCTGGTCGTTCGCCGGCGACCTCGCGGTCGCCTGGATCGCCCTCTATCTGGCCTTTCAAATCCGTTTCGTCGCCGTCCTTCCCGGCTCGGCCGACACCCTGCCGCAGGAGAAGATCGCCTACTTCCGCCTGGTCTGGCTCTGGGTGGTCGCCGCGCAGCCCGTGGCGCTCTACTTCTTCGGCCTGTACGAGGCGAAAACCAAGCGGCCCCGTCTCGAGATCGCGCGCTGGGTGAGCCTCGCGGTGCTCTTCCAGAGCCTCGCGCTGGCGACCGGCCTCTTCCTCGCCGGCCAGGTCTTTCCGCGCTCCGTGCTGGTGCTCTTCGCGCTGCTCAACACCGGCCTGCTGGTGCTCTGGCGCGTGGCGCTGCAGAGCCTGGTGCGGACGCCGATGCGACAGGTCGTGCTGGTGGGCTGCGGCCCGGCGGCGCAGGATGTGGCGCGCAAGATCCGCGAGCACCATTTCCACGGGCTCGAGGTGCGCGGATACCTGCCGGTGCCCGGCGGCTTCGCCTCCGCGGGGCCGGCTTCCGGCGAGGCGAGCGACTCCCCCGGCGGCGCGGCGCTCGCTGACCTCGGACCGCGGCTGGAGAGCGCCACCGAGCTCGCCCGCCTGCTGGCGAGCGGCGAGGTCGACGACGTCATTCTGGCGCCGGAAGCGGACGGCTGGCAGACCGCGCTGATCGGCGAAATCGCCGGCACGCGCGCCCGCCGGCCGACGATTCTGCTGCTCCCCGGACCCTTCGAGAGCCTCATCGGCACAATGCGCTACCGCTGGATCAACGACCTGCCGCTGATCGAGGTCATGCGCGAGGGCGACTGGCGCGCGGCGATGCCGGTCAAGCGCCTCTTCGACCTCGGCTTCGCGGCCGCGCTCGCGCTCGGCACCGCGCCGCTGTTCGTGGTGGTCGCCCTGGCGGTGCGGCTGACCTCGGCCGGGCCGGTGCTCTTTCGCCAGGAGCGCGTCGGCCGCGCCCTGCGGCCGTTCCAGGTGGTCAAGTTCCGCACCATGCGGCAGGACGCCGAGCGCGATTCGGGAGAGGTCCTGGCAAAGCGCGACGACCCCCGGCTGACGCCGGTGGGAGGCTTCCTCCGGCGCTATCGCCTCGACGAGCTGCCGCAGCTCTGGAACGTGCTGGTCGGCGAGATGAGCCTCGTGGGGCCCCGCCCCGAGCGCCCCGGCTTCGTCCAGCAGCATCTCGCCGGCGTCCCCGGCTATGCCGAACGCTTCGCCGCGCCGCCGGGACTCACCGGACTCGCCCAGGTCAACGGCGAGTACCATTCGACGGCCGAGAACAAGCTGCGCTACGACCTCGCCTACATCTCCAACCGCAGCCTCTGGCTCGACCTGTCAATCCTCGTCCGCACCGTCCGCATCGTCCTGACTTCGCAGGGCGTCTAGGACCCTGGCGCGGAAGTCCTCCGGAACTTCCTGGATGAGTCGCGGATCGAGCAGCACGGCCTGCGCGAAGAAGCGGGCGGCCCGCATCGGCTGATTCTGCGAATAGCAGGTCTTGCCCAGATTGAGGATGATCTCGGGCCGGGGCTCGAGCAGGTTCGCCGCCCAGTAAGCCTTGCGCGCCGATTCGAGCTCACCCAGGAGCAGGTACTGGCTGCCGATGAGCGTCGCGATGCCGATCTCCGCCGGATCGAGGGCCTGAGCGTCGCGCAGCGCCTCGATGTTGCCGCGCAGTTTCAACTTGTCGAACGAACCGCTGCGCATGAGGGCCATGGTGCGGAGCTCGACGCCCCACATCAGGTGCTGCGCCCGCATCAGATCGGAGCTGCGCCGGACCTGGGCCACGACGGCGACCGCCAGCAGCGCCGGCAGGAGGAACCGCATCGCGAGCTTCATGCGTCGGCGCCTTCGCGGGTGAGGTCTGCCGCCGGCGCCTCGCTCGCGAAGACCCAGGCGAGGAAGAGACCGATCGGCCAGAACGCAATGGCGATGCGGAAGGGAAAGTTGGCGAGCGACAGGACGGCGATGGCCGTCAGCCCGGCCCAGGCCAGCGCCGCTTCCGGCCCGGCGCTCGCCGCCGGCGTGCCGTCGGCCGCCTGCCGGCGCCAGCGCAGGAGACGCCTGGTGGTCATCCCCAGGCCGAAGATCATCGCCGCCAGTCCCGGCCATCCGGTCTCCGCCGCGACCTGCAGCAGCTCGTTGTGGGCGTCGGCGAAGACGACGTTCTGCTGCTCCGCGAAGAACGGCACCCCGGCGCGCACCAGGGCCGTCTTGGCGACGATGAACTCGGTCCGGAAGGCACCGACGCCGATTCCGGTGGCCGGGTGCTGGCGCAACATCCAGGCGGCCGTGCGCCAGCCGTCGAGCCGGCCGGTCAGAACGGTGTTCCAGTCGCCGCTCGCGATCTCGCCGGCCTTGGCGATCGTGCGCTCCCGCAGCGGAGCGGCGATGACGAGCAGCAGCACCAGGGCGCCGACGAGCGCGGCGCCCGCCGCGAGCGCGCGGCGCCGCGAGATCTGCAGCGTCCAGAAGAGCGCCGAGCCGGCCGCGAGCGCGACGATCGCGGTGAAGGTCTGGGTCACGGCGAGGGCGTAGAGGCACAGCGCGAGAACCGCCGCCCAGAGCCCGGTGCGCCGGCCACGCGCGAGCTCTGCCTGCGCCAGGATCGCCGGCAATACGAGGCAGGCAGCGAGGTCGCCGACGTTTCCGGCCAGCGAACCGATGGCGAAGCGCGAGCGCTCCGCGATGCCCACGAAGCTGTAGGGCTGGTAGAGGCCGTGAAACTGAAGGACCGCGACGCCGGCGAGGATCGAGGCCGGCAGGAGCAGAAAGCTGAGCCCCCGGCGCAGCTCCCAACGCGCGAACCCGGCGCTCCAACCCCAGATCGCGAGCGCGCCGATCCACAGTCCGGTGAGACCGCGCTGCACGTGCTCGGTGTGCGCGCTGAACGGCGCGAGCAGCGTGGCGATCGCCAGGAACGGCCCGAAGGCGAGGACGAAGGGCGCCCGGGCGAGGGCGCGCCACTGCCGGGGACCTTTCCAGGCGAACGCTAGAAAGAACAGCGAGACCAGCGCCAGGGCCTCTCCCAGCAGCGCCTTGGGGAGCCGGAAGGCGTCCTTCTGCGCCGAGTCGAGGACGAAGGGCACGCCGAGTAACAGCAACGCCACCGTCCAGTTGGCCAGCCGGTGCGCGCGGCCCGGGGCGGCGCCCTGGCGCTCCCCTGCCGGCGCGCCGGGAGCGCCTGCGGCC
>CAZQTL010000232.1:0-4143 GCA_964595975.1 uncultured Thermoanaerobaculia bacterium
CGAAGCCGCCGGCGACGTCGACGTGCTGCTGCTCGACAAGACCGGGACCATCACCCTCGGCAACCGCCAGGCGACCGAGTTCCTGCCGGCTCCCGGAGTCTCCGAGGCCGAGCTCGCCGACGCGGCGCAGCTCGCGTCGCTCGCCGACGAAACCCCCGAAGGCCGCAGCATCGTCATCCTCGCCAAGCAGAAGTTCCAGCTGCGGGAGCGCAAGGTCAAGGAGCTCGGCGCGGTCTTCATCCCGTTCTCCGCCCAGACGAGGATGAGCGGCGTCGACCTCGAAGGGAGGAAGATCCGCAAGGGGGCCGACGACGCCCTCTTCGCCTTCGTCGAGGCCCACGGCGGCAGAGTCCCGGAGAGGGTGAAGAACGAGGTGGACGCGATCGCGACCTCCGGGGGGACCCCGCTCGTCGTCGCCGAGGGCGGCCGGGCGCTGGGGGTCATCCGCCTCAAGGACATCGTCAAGGGCGGCATCCGCGAGCGCTTCGCGGAGCTCCGCCGGATGGGCATCAAGACGGTCATGATCACCGGCGACAATCCCCTCACCGCCGCCGCGATCGCCGCCGAGGCCGGAGTCGACGACTTCCTCGCCCAGGCGACGCCGGAGACCAAGATGAAGCTCATCAAGCACTACCAGCACGGCGGCCGCCTGGTGGCGATGACCGGCGACGGCACCAACGACGCCCCGGCACTCGCCCAGGCCGACGTCGCCCTGGCGATGAACAGCGGCACCCAGGCAGCCAAAGAGGCGTCCAACATGGTCGACCTCGACTCGAATCCGACCAAGCTCCTCGAGACCGTCGAGATCGGCAAGCAGCTCCTGATGACCCGCGGCGCGCTCACCACCTTCTCGATCGCCAATGACGTCGCCAAGTACTTCGCCATCCTGCCGGCCGCCTTCGCGACCACCTATCCGGCGCTCGACGCGCTGAATCTCATGCATCTGGCGAGCCCGCAGAGCGCCGTCCTGTCGGCGGTCATCTTCAATGCCCTGATCATCATCGCGCTCATCCCGCTGGCCCTGCGCGGCGTCCGTTACCGGCCGCTCGCGGCGGCGCTTCTCCTGCGCCGCAACCTGGTCGTCTTCGGGCTCGGCGGTCTCATCGTCCCCTTCCTCGGCATCAAGGCCATCGATCTCCTGCTGGCGGCCCTCGGACTCGCCTAGCGCGACCGGAGAACTCCATCATGCGAACCCTTCTCCTCACCGCAGTGCGCTCGCTGCTGGTACTGACCGTCCTGACCGGACTCGCCTATCCGCTCGCCACGACGCTGCTCGCGAACCTGCTCTTCGCCGAGCAGGCGCAGGGAAGCCTCCTGACGAGCGACGGCGGGATCGTCGGCTCGCGGCTCATCGGACAGCGGTTCAGCGGTCCGGCCTACTTCTGGGGCCGGCCGTCGGCCACCGGCAAGATGCCCTACAACGCGGCCGCATCGGGCGGCGCCAACGTCGGTCCGACCAACCCGGCGCTCGCCGAGCGCCTCGCGGACTCCGTCCAGGCGATGCGAACCGCCCATCCGTCGCAGACGGGCCCGGTTCCGGTCGACCTGGTCACCGTGTCGGCGAGCGGCCTCGATCCGCACATCTCGCCGGCGGCGGCGGCCTACCAGATCGACCGCGTGGCCGCCGCGCGCGCCATGTCGCCGCAGACCGTCCGCGACCTCGTCGCGTCGGCGACCGAGCCGCGACAGCTCGGCTTCCTGGGCGAGCGGCGGGTCAACGTCCTGCAGTTGAACCTGGCGCTGGATGCGCTTTCCGACGCCGCCAGGAAGACGGGACAATAGTGCCCGTGAACGACGGCCGGCCCTCTCCGGAACGCCTGCTCGAACGCTGGAAGGTCGAGGAAGGCCCGCAGGAGCGCGGCCGGCTGAAGCTCTTCTTCGGCGCCGTGGCCGGCGTCGGCAAGACCTTCGCCATGCTGCAGGCGGCGCACGAGCTGCGGAGCCGGGGCGTCGATGTCGTCATCGGCTGGGTCGAGACGCACGGCCGCAAGGACACCGAGGCCCTGCTCGAGGGACTCGAGCGGCTTCCGGCCAGGAAGCTCGAACACCGCGACACCGTTCTCCCCGAGTTCGACCTCGACGGCGCGCTCGCCAGGCGCCCGCGTGTGCTGCTCGTCGACGAGCTCGCGCATTCGAACGCTCCGGGCTCTCGCCACAACAAGCGTTGGCAGGACGTCGAAGAGCTGCTCGGCGCCGGAATCGACGTCTTCTCGACCCTCAACGTCCAGCACATCGAGAGCCTGAACGATGTCGTCGCCCGGGTCACCGGCGTCGCGGTGCGCGAAACCGTTCCCGATGCCGTGCTCGAACGCGCCGACGCCGTCGAGCTCGTCGACTTGCCCCCCGAGGAGCTGATCAAGCGGCTGCAGGAGGGAAAGGTCTACCTCGGCGAGCAGGCGCAGCGCGCGCTCGAGCGGTTCTTCACCGAGGGAAACCTCATCGCTCTGCGCGAGCTCGCGCTGCGCAAGACTGCCGAACGCGTCGATGCGCAGATGCAGGCCTGGCGCGAGCGCCACGAGGTCGCTGAAACCTGGCCGATCGCCGAGCGCATTCTCGTCGGCATCGGACCGTCGCCGTCCTCGGCGCGGCTCGTGCGGGGCGCGAAGCTCCTGGCGGAGCGCCTCAAGGCGCAGTGGATCGTCGCCTGGGTGGAGCTGCCGGAGGATTCGCGGCTGGCCCAGACCGACCGCGACCGCGTCTGGCAGACGCTGCGCCGGGCGGAAGAGCTCGGGGCCGAGACCGTTCAACTCGCCGGCCGCGAGGCCGCCGCCGAGCTCCTCGCCTACGCCCGGCAGCGGAACGTCTCGAAGATCGTCGTCGGCAAGCCGCACGGTGCGCGCTGGCGCGAGCTGCTCTTCGGCTCGGTGCGCGAGAGGCTGCAGCGGGCCGACGCCGACATCGACATCTACGTCCTCGCGCGCCAGGACGACGAGGGCGAGCCGGAGCGCGCGATCGACCGCGGATCCAGGCGCCGGAGCCGCCCGCTGGGCTACCTCGTCGCGCTCGCCGCGATCGCGCTCGCCACCGGGTTCGGCAGGCTTCTCGCCCCGGCCGTCGAGCTCACCAACGTCGTGATGGTCTTTCTGCTCGCCGTCGTCGGCATCGCCATGCGCTTCGGCCGCGGACCCTCGATCTTTGCCTCCGTCGTTTCGGTCGCCGCATTCGACTTCTTCTTCGTCCCTCCCCACCTCACCTTCGCCGTCTCCGACTCCCAGTACCTGATCACGTTCGCGGTCATGCTGGTGGTGGCCCTGGTGATTTCCACCCTGACCGTGCGACTGCGGGAGCAGGCGGAAAGCTCGAGCCGGCGCGAGCGCCGCACGGCCGCGCTCTACGCCTTCGGCCGCGACCTGGCTCGGGCCGGAGCCCGCCAGGAGCTGCTCGAATCGACCCTCGGGCACCTGACGCAGATCTTCGTCTCGCAGGTGCTGATCCTGCTGCCCGACGAGGCCGGCCGGCTCCAGGAGATCGCCAGCGAGAGCATCACCTACCGCTTCGACGAACGCGAAAAGGCGGTGGCCCAGTGGGTCTTCGATCACGGCAAGATGGCCGGCGCCCACACCTCCACCCTGCCGGCGGCCAAGGGCCTCTATCTGCCGCTGCGCAATGCGGGGAGGGTTCTCGGGGTCATCGGGCTCCATCCCGCGACGGGAGACCGGGTCGTCGAGCCCGAGCAGCTCCACCTGCTCGAGTCGTTCGCCAATCAGCTCGCGCTGGCTCTGGCGCGGTAGGAGCCGGAGCTAGAGCTCGACCTGCGCGCCGAGCTCGATGACGCGGTTCGGCGGGATGCGGAAGAAGGTGTTGGCAGGCCGCGCGTTGCGCGCCAGGTAGACGAACAGGTTCTTGCGCCAGTTCGCCATGCCGGACTTGCCGGTCGTCAGCAGCGTCTCACGGCCGAGGAAGTAGCTCACGGCGCCGGGATCGAATTCGAGTCCCATCTCGGCGGCCCGGCGCAGCGCCAGCGGCACATTCGGCGTCTGCATAAATCCGTAGTGGGCGATGACCTCGCTGAAGCCGTGCTGAAGCTCGCGCATCTGGATGCGGTCCCGCTTCGGCACTTCCGGGATGCCCTCGGTGACGATGGTGAAGAGCACGACCTTCTCGTGCAGCACCCGGCGATCCTGGAAGGTTGCCAGCGCCACC
>CAZQTL010000232.1:4153-6267 GCA_964595975.1 uncultured Thermoanaerobaculia bacterium
GGTGCAGGAGGATGGGCGGCGTCACTCCCATCGTCGAGGTCATGAAAACTGCGGTCCCCTTCACCCGGTGCGGCGCGTAGTCTTCCAGGCGCGACAGGAAGTAGTCGAGCGGCAGACTCCCCTCCGCGAGGTGTTTGCGCACCGCCGTGCGTCCCCGCTTCCAGGTGGTCATGAGGACGTAGATCCCCAGCGCCACTACCAGCGGCACCCAGCCGCCGCTCACGATCTTGACCACGTTCGCGGCGAGAAACGGAATGTCCACGATCATGAAGGCGGCGCAGAGCGCGAGCGCCTGCCAGAGCGGCCAGCGCCAGATCCGGCGCTCCACCGAGAACAGCAGGGTCGTCGTGATCACCATCGTTCCCATGACGGCGATGCCGTAGGCCGCCGCGAGGTTGCCGGACTTGCGGAACATCAGCGTCAGGGTGACGCAGGCGATCATCAGGATCGTGTTCACCTCCGGCACGTAGATCTGCCCGCTCGCCTCGTTCGACGTATGGACGATGGTCATGCGCGGCGAGAAGCCGAGCTGGATCGCCTGCTGAGCGAGCGAGAAGGCCCCGGAGATCAAGGCCTGCGACGCGATGACGGCGGCCAAGGTCGCGATGACGACCAGCGGATAGAGGAACCATTCCGGCGCCAGGCCGTAGAACGGATTCTCGACCACCTCCTGGCCGCGCGCGAGCAGCAGCGCGCCCTGGCCGAAATAGTTGGCGAGCAGAGCCGGGAAGACCATCCAGAACCAGGCGATACGGATCGGCCGGCGGCCGAAGTGCCCCATGTCGGCGTAGAGGGCCTCGCTGCCGGTGACGCAGAGCACGACGGAACCGAGGATCAGGAACCCGTGCAGCCCGTTGGCGCGGAAGAAGTGCAGCGCATGCACCGGATTGACCGCCGCCAGGACCTCCGGGTGGCGGGCGATCGCCGGAATGCCGAGCGCCGCGATCGAAGCGAACCAGACCAGCATCAGCGGACCGAAGACCGCTCCGATCCCCGCGGTACCGCGCTTCTGGACGACGAACAGCGAGACGAGGATGGCCAGCGCCAGCGGCACGATCCAGGGGCGGAAAATCGGCGTGGCGACGTCGAGGCCTTCGAGGGCGCCGAGCACCGAGATGACCGGCGTGATCATGCCGTCGGCCCACAGCAGCGCCGCGCCGAAGAGCGCCAGTCCGACGAGCGTGATCCAGCGCCGGTGTCCGGTCTCGCCGCGTTTGGGATGGCTGCGCTGCTCGGTCACCAGGGCGAGCAGCGCGAGAATTCCGCCGTCACCGTGGTTGTCGGCGCGCATCACGAAGCCGATGTACTTGACGACCACGATCAGGGTGAGCGCCCAGAACACCAGGGAGAGGATTCCGAGCACGTTGCCGAGGCTGATCGCGACGCCGTGCGGCAGCGCGAAACACTCCTTCATCGCGTAGAGCGGCGACGTCCCGATGTCGCCGTAGACGACCCCCAGCGCGCCCAGGCTCAGCCGCGCCAGATCCTTCGGCGAGCGGACGATGGGTGCGTGGGAAGTGATCTGAAGGTCGACGCCCGTCGCCGACTCGGACTTGTTCATGGGCAGCGCGAAGCGTAACACGCGGACGGCTTCCGGAGGCGCGACAGCGATTGCGCACCCGGCACAACTACAACAGAATCAACCTCTTCCCATGACTCCGGCGGCACTCCCATTGCTCCTGTTCGGCGCCACGTACCTGCTGCTGGCGATCGGCCGCATCCCCGGCCTGGCGCTCGACCGCACCGGGTTCGCGGTGCTCGGTGCGCTCGCCTTCCTGGCCAGCGGCGAAATCTCCCTGACCGACGCCAAGCTGGCGATCGACGCGCCGACGCTGACGCTGCTCTTCAGCATGATGCTGCTCTCGGCGCAGTACCAGATGTCGGGGTTGTACGGCGCCATCGGCCGGCGGCTCGCGCGGACGGAGAGTCCCCGCCGCCTGCTCGCCGGAGTGCTCGTCGTCTCGGCGCTGCTCGCCGCGGTGCTGACCAACGACGTGGTCTGCTTCGCGCTCACTCCGCTGCTCTGCGCGGCGCTCCTCGCGACCCGCCTCGATCCGCTCCCCTACCTCCTCGCCTTGGCCTGTGGCACGAACATCGGCAGCGCGCTGACGCCG
>CAZQTL010000233.1:0-6249 GCA_964595975.1 uncultured Thermoanaerobaculia bacterium
GGCCGAGGATCTGCACCGAAAGCTCGCCCATCGCCATGTAGGCGCGGTTGACGTCGGTGATCTCGAGCTCGCCGCGCGGCGAGGGGGCGAGCGCGGCGGCGATGTCGAGCACCCGGTTGTCGTAGAAGTAGAGGCCGGTGACGGCGAGCGCCGACTTCGGCGCGGCCGGCTTCTCTTCGATCGAGATCGCCTTGCCGTCCTCGCCCAGCTCGACGACGCCGTAACGCTCGGGATCGCGCACGCGATAGGCGAAGACCGTCGCCCCGGTCGCGCGCGCCGCGGCCGCCTGGAGATCCTCGGGAAAGCCGTGACCGTAGAAGATGTTGTCGCCCAGGGCGAGGGCGACGCGATCGTCGCCGACGAAGTCGCGGCCGATGAGGAAGGCCTGCGCGAGGCCCCCCGGATGCGGCTGCACGGCGTAGGTGATCCGGACGCCGAAGGAGCTGCCGTCGCCCAGCAGGCGCTCGAAGCTCGCTACGTCGTGCGGCGTGGTGATGAGCAGGATGTCGCGGATGCCGGCGAGCATGAGGCTCGACAGCGGGTAGTAGACCATCGGCTTGTCGTACACCGGCAACAACTGCTTCGAGATCGCCCGGGTGACCGGGTACAGCCGCGTGCCGGAACCTCCGGCGAGAACGATGCCTTTCATGGGGCGCCGAGTATATCGGGCGCACGGAGTGCGGCCGGATCCCGCCGGTTCGCGACGGCACCGGGCGCCGATAAGATCCGCCGATGACTCCCTGGCAGGCGGCGGTGCTGGCGTTGGTGCAGGCGGTGACGGAGTTTCTGCCGGTGTCGTCGTCAGGACATCTCATCCTGCTGCCGCGGCTCTTGGGGTGGAGCGACCAGGGGCTGGAGTTCGACATCGCCACCAACAGCGGCACGCTGCTCGCGGTAATGGCCTACTTCCGCGCCGATCTCGCGCGCATGGCGCGGGTCTTCTTTGCTTCCTTTCGCCCGGCGGAGCGGGCGACGAATCCCGATGCGCGGCTCATCTGGCTGCTCGCCCTGGCGACGATTCCGGCCGGTATCGCCGGCCTGCTCGCCAAGGGCTGGATTTCGAGTTACGGCCGCGACCCGCGGCTCATCGCGGCGACGGCGATCTTCTACGGTGCGCTGTTGCTGTACGCCGACCGTAGAGCCACCCGCGCCACGCTCGCTGGCGGTGGCCGCGAGCTGAGCGAGTTCGGCCTCGGCGCGGCGCTTCTCGTGGGCTGCGCCCAGGCGCTCGCCCTGGTGCCCGGCACCTCGCGCTCCGGCATCACCCTCACCGCCGCCCTGCTGCTCGGCTTCGCCCGCCCGGCGGCGGCGCGCTTCTCCTTCCTGCTCGCCATCCCGATCGGGCTGGTACTGGCGCTGAAACAGGTCGTGGACGTGCTGCGCGGCCTGCCGCTCGGCGTGCCGCCAGAGGCGCTGGCGATCGGCATCGCCGTGTCGGGCATCGCCGGCTACGCGGTGATCGCGTTCCTGCTGGACTGGGTGCGCAAGCGATCGCTGGCGCCGTTCGCCTGGTACCGCCTGGCGCTGGGGGTCGTGCTACTGCTGGTCTTCGCCGGCTGAGGGCAGCTCGAGGGGGACCTTCGGCGGGAAGAGCCAGGACGCGAGGACGGCGCCGCCCAAGAGCGCCAGGATGACGCCGAGCGAGAGCGTGATCGGCATGTGCCACCACTCCGACAGCAGCATCTTCAGTCCGACGAACGCCAGCACCAGACCGAGTCCGTACTTCAGGTAGTGGAACTTGCCCATCAGGTCGGCGAGCAGAAAGTAGAGCGAGCGCAGACCCAGCACGGCGAAGATGTTCGACGAGAAGACGATGAACGGATCGCGGGTGACGGCGAAGATCGCCGGGATCGAATCGACCGCGAAGACGACGTCGATGACGTCGACCACCACCAGGACGAGGAAGAGCGGCGTCGCGACGAGCTTGCCGACCTTGCCGAGATCCGCGCCGCTCTGGCGGACGAAGAAGCGCGCGCCGTGGTACTCGGAGGTCACCGGCAGGAAGCGCTGACAGAGCAGCAGCAGGGGGTTCTTCGCCGGATCGATCGACTCGTCGCCGGCGAAGATGAGCTTGACGCCGGTATAGACGAGGAAAGCCCCGAAGACGAAGATCATCCAGGCGAACTTGGCGAGCAGGGCCGCCCCGGCGACGATGAAGACGCCGCGCAGCAGGATCGCTCCGAGGATGCCCCAGAACAGCACCCGGTGCTGGTGCTCGGCGGGGACCGCGAAGTAGGTGAAGATGACCAGGAAGACGAACAGATTGTCGACCGAGAGGGCGTACTCGATCAGGTAGCCGGTGACGAACTCGAGCGCCGGCGCGCTGCCGAACTCCCAGGCGAGGTAGGCCGCGAACAGCCCCCCCATCGAGACGAAGAAGAGGGTGTTGCGGACCGCCGCCTTCGCCGAGATCACCTTCGCGCCGCGGTTCAGGACCGCGAGGTCGAGGATGAGCAGGAGCCCGCAGACCGTGAGAAACGAGGTCCAGAGCAATGGGGAGGCGATCGAGTGCATGAGCTGGGAGGAGGAGCAGTCTATCCGACCGGGACGGCGTGCTAATTTCTCCGCCGTGGCCCGCTTCATCACCTTCGAGGGACTGGACGGCAGCGGCAAGTCGACCCACCTGCGCGCCGCCGCCGCCTGGTTCGCCGCCCGCGGCCTGCCGCACCTGGTGACCCTCGAGCCGGGGGGCACGCCGCTCGCGCAGGCGATCCGGGAGGTCTTCCTCGACCGGAGGTGGGGCGGGATCGACGGCACCGTCGAGCTCCTGCTGGTGTTCGCCAGCCGCCGCCAGCATCTGATCGAAAGGATCGAGCCCGAGCTCGCCCGCGGCTGCCACGTGCTCTGCGACCGCTTCACCGACTCGACCCGCGCCTATCAAGGGTTCGGACGAGGGGTGGCGAAGGAGACCATCGACCGGATCGACGCGGTGGCCACCGGCGGCCGGCGGCCCGACGTCACGCTGCTCTTCGACCTGCCGGCGGCCGACGCCCGCCGCCGCGGCGCCTCCAAGAGCCGGCGCCGGGCCAACGCCGCCGACCGCCTCGACGTCGAGAGCCTGGCCTTCTACGAACGCGTCCGCGCCGGCTACCTCGAGCTCGCGGCGGCGGAGCCCGGCCGATTCCGCATCATCGACTCCGCCGGCGACCCGCGTCAGACCGAGGAACAGATGCTCGCCGTGCTCGAATCCCTCGCCCTCGCGCCGGTGCCTTCGCCATGAGGCCCGATCGGACGAAACGCACCCTGGCGCTCGCCGTGGCCGGCCGTCTCTACCCGTCAGTGATCCTGCACGGCGGCTCGGAGAGCTCGCGTTTCGCGGCGGCGATCGCCTTCGCCCGTGCCCTGCTCTGCGAACGCTCCGCCGCCGATCGCCCGTGCTGCGAATGCCGCCACTGTCGCCGGATCACTCTGCCGGAGCTGTCCGGGGGCGAGGCGACGACGTTTCATCCCGACTTCTTCTGGCTCGTACGCGACCTCAAGACCTCGATCTCGGCCGAGGCGACGCGCGAGCTGCTGCGCGCGGCGCAGCTCGCTCCCTACGAGGCCCGGGGACAGGTCTTCGTCGTCGCCGAGGCCGCGAATCTCTCGGCGGAGGCCTCCGACGCGCTGCTCAAGGCGATCGAGGAGCCCGTCGAGCGGTCGCCGCGCAATTTCTTCCTGCTCGCGCCGTCGCGGCTCGATCTCTCGCCGACCCTGCGCAGCCGGTCGCTGGCGGTCTATCTCGGCGCGCCGGCGGAGATGTCCGAGGAGCTCCTCGCCACGGTGGCGGCCGGTTTCCGCGCCAGCGCCGAGCGGTTCGCCGCCGGCGGCGGAGGGCTCTGGCTGCTCGATGCTGCCGCGCGGCTCGATCCGGTCGGCAAACGCACCAAGGCCGAGCTCGAAGCGGCGCGGAAGCGGGGCCCTGCCGGCGACGGCACGGACGAGCTCGGCTTCGAAGATCCGCGGGCGCAGGCGCCCTGGCTGTTCGCCGCCGCGGCGGTGCGCCGCGCCGCCGTGGGGACCGACGCCGCCGCCGCGCCCGCGCCGGCGCTCGCCCGCCGCATGCTGGCGCTCGCCGAGGAGCTGCTCACCGCTTCGCCGCTGCGCCTGCGCGGCATTCCCCCCGAACGCATCCTCGAAGGCCTGGTCTCCAGACATCTCGCCGGCTGACATGCACGGAGCGCGGCGATCGGCACGGAGTCTGGCCTTCTGGTTCGGGTCTCTCGCCTGCGCGGCCGCTGCCGCGGGGGGACAAGGGGCGCCGCTCGCAGCGCCGTCGGCGACCGTCGAAGAGCAGGTCGCCGAGCTGGTCAACCAGGAGCGCGCGACCTGCACGCTCCCGGCCTGCCCACTGTCGCCGCTCAAGCTCGTCTCGGTGCTCGGGGCGCTGGCCGACGAGCACAGCGCCTCGATGGCGCAACAGGACTACTTCTCGCACTGCGATTTTTCGACCGGACTCGACCCCTTCGAGCGCATGATCGCGGCGGGCTACTTCTACTTCTCGGCTGCGGAGAATATCGCCGGCACCGCCGCGACGCCGGCGGCGGTGGTGGCGCAGTGGATGGGAAGCGCGGCCCACCGCGCCAACATCCTCGCCGACGGCTTCCGCGAGCAGGGAGTCGGCTACTTCTTCCAGAGCGGCGATCTCGCCAACGTGGACTACGACGGCAACAGCGACTGCGACTGCGCGGACGCGGGCGAGACCTGCAGCTATCCGGCGATCACCCGCTACTGGACGCAGATGTTCGGCCTGCGCAACAGCGTCTATCCGCTGGTCATCGACGGCGAGAGCCACGCCACTCCTTCGGGCACGGTCGACCTCTACGTCTACGGCCCGGCGACGGCGATCGACATGCGCTTCAGCAACGACGGCACGAACTGGTCGGCGTGGCGAACCTTCGGCCACGCGGCGGTGTGGACGCTCGCCGCTGGCGACGGCCTGCGCACCGTCTTCAGCGAGGTGCGCACCGCCGCCACCGTCTACCGCGCCTGCGACCGGATCTGGCGCACGGGCGCCGGCGGGCCGGAGCTGTTCGTCGACGGTTTCGACTGCGACGGCACCGGTGCCTGGAGCCCGGTAGCGCCCTGAGCCTGCGCCGGGGCTACTTCTTCGGCGGGCGGGTGGGACGGATCTCGATCAGGCTCGGCAGGGCGCGGGCCGGGAAGTCGAGCAGATCCGTGACCACCTTGGCGATGTCCTCGGGGGCGAGGCGCCAGTCGGCGCCGCCCCGCGGTGATCTCATGATGCCCCCCCCGAAATCGGTCTCGACGCTGCCCGGGCAGATCGCGGCGATGCGAATGCCGAAATGCCGGAGATCGAGCATCGCCGCCTCGGACATTCCGACCATGCCGAACTTGCTGGCGTTGTAGGCCGAGCCGCCGGCGAACGGGTTCTTGGCGGCGAGCGAGGCGATGTTGAAGATCCAGCCCTCGCCCTGGCGCTTCATGATCGGCGCCGCGGCGCGAATGGCGTAGAACGCTCCCAGCAGATTGGTCTCGATGACCTCGCGGAAATCGTCGCCGGAGAGCTCGTCGATCGGGCCGAAGCGGCCGAGGCCGGCGTTGTTGACCAGCACGTCGAGTCGCCCGCTCTCCTCCTCGACCCAGGCGACGAGCTCCTCGACGGCGCTCTGGCTGCGCACATCGCAGAGGCGCGAGAAGACCCTGCCGGGAGAGCGGACGGAGAGCTGCTGCTGGGCATCCCCGAGAACCTCGGGGCTGCGGCCGCAGAAGTAGACCTGGAAACCGCGCTCGAGCAGCGCCTCGGCGGTGGCGCGGCCGATGCCGCGGCTGCCGCCGGTGACGAGGGCCACCCGGGAGGGTGAGGAGGGCGTGGGTGTCGCTGGGCTCATGGGTAGCAGAGTAGCACCGGACGCGGGTGTACAATCGCGGCCGTGAAGGCTCTCCGTCGCACGCTCAGCCTGGCGCTCCTCGCGCTCCTCCTGGTGCTCGTCGCCGGGCCGGTGGCGGCCGCGCAGTGCGAGATGCGCGGCGCCTGCCCGATGATGGCGAAGGTCGCGCGGCCCGCGCCCTGTCACGACGCGGCGGGCTCTAGCGGCATGACGGCGCCGATGGACTGCTGCCGGCCCGTGGCCGCGCCGGCACCGACCTCCGTCCTGCCCGGCCTCGAGCCGCTGCCCGCCGCCGTCCTCGCGACGCTGCCGGCCGCCTCCGCTGCCGATCGCGTCGTGGCGGTACCCTTCTCGCGCGCTGGTCAGCTTCATCCGCTCGGCCTCTTCACCCTGCACTCCGTCTGGCGAATCTGAGCCC
>CAZQTL010000234.1:0-6135 GCA_964595975.1 uncultured Thermoanaerobaculia bacterium
TCCGCGCGACGCCGGCCACGAGCGCGGCGACGTCGGCGCCGAAACGGGTCGTCACCTCGATCGCGTCGAACGCCTTCGCCGCCGGCAGCGGCAACAGCAGCGCCGCGCGGATCGAGTCCGGATCGAGCTTCAGCCCGGCGACGATCGTCGCCACCGACAGCGCGCGGTCGACGAGCTTCTCGCCGTCGCCACCGCTGCGTTCGCCGGCTCGCTCGGCGAGGCAGGCGAACGCCGCGCGCATCGACTCGATGTCGTCGCGCGGATAGACGCCGGCGAGCGAATCGAGCCAGGCCGCGACCGCCTGGGGCGCGGCGGAGACGGGCGCGGCGTGGACGACGGCGACCATCGGCCGATCATAATATGGACTGCTGCCGGTCGATCCCGGTGCCTTGCCCGCTTCTCGCCGAGTCTTGGCGCGTACCAGCACTTGGGACATGGATCGGCCCAGTTCCTTGGCGGCTTGGTCGCCGCGGTGCCATACATATGTCGATATTTGTTCTGTTTTTCGATATATTAACGGAACATGTCGACGAAATCGTCCCGCCAGACGACCCGTCGTCGAATTCGCGCCACCTCGTTTCGTTCGCTGATCGCCGATGCGCTTCGACCCGAACATCCCGTGGAACGAACTTCCCTTGCTGCCCCCCGAAGCGGAAGTCGAGACCCGGCGCGTGCTCAAAGCCTGCATCGAAGCCCGCGCAGCACTGGCCGAGCTGAAACAAGCCGCCGCGCTGCTTCCGAACCCGGCGATGCTCGTCAACACGATCCCGTTGCTGGAGGCTCGATCGAGCTCGGAGATCGAAAATGTCGTCACGACAACCGACCGGCTCTTCCGGTACGCCGATGACGAGCGCGCCGCGGACCCGGCGACCAAGGAGGCGCTCCGATACCGGACCGCTCTGCGCGAGGGTTTCGAATCGTTGCGCCGCCGCCCGCTATCGACCAATACGGCCGTCGAGGTCTGCCGGCGCCTCGTCGGCGCCGACATCGAAATCCGGCGAACGCCGGGCACGAAGCTGGTCGGCAACACTCGGGGCCGAGTGATCTACACCCCACCCGACGGAGAGTCTCGGATCCGCGACCTCCTCGCAAACTGGGAGCGCTACCTGCACGAGGATTGCGACGTGGATCCGTTGGTTCGGATGGCGGTCATGCATTACCAGTTCGAAGCGATCCACCCGTTCGCCGACGGCAACGGACGCACGGGACGGATCCTCAATCTGCTCTATCTCGTCGAGCGCGGCCTCATCGACCAGCCGGTTCTCTACCTGTCCCGGTTCATCATCGCCCACAAGGCCGAGTATTACCGCGGCCTCATCGAGGTCACCACGCGTCAGCGTTGGGAAGAGTGGGCTCTCTACGTACTGAACGCGGTGCTGGACACCGCTCGTTGGACGACCTCCCGCATCCGCGCGGTGCGCGAGCTGCTCGGCACTACCGGGGAGTTCATCCGCCTGCGTGACCCGAAGCTACACCGCCGTGAGCTCGTCGAGGCGATCTTCGTGCAGCCCTATTGCCGGATCTCGCACCTCGTCGATCGCGGTATCGCGAAAAGGGAAACCGCATCGGCCTACCTCAAGCGCCTCTGCGCTCTCGGCGTCCTGGTCGAGCGCCAATTCGGACGCGAGAAGGTCTTCGTCTTTCCACAGCTCATGTCGACTCTCGCCGGCGAAACCGGCGACCCAGTTCCACCGCCGCCGGGGCCGGCACGCGTCGCGCGCGGAGGTCGGAAGGTCGCGAACCCGAACGACGCGGCTCGCGACGACCCCGGCCGGCCGACTGATCCAGCCGGTTCCGGTGGAACACGCTGACACCATGCCCGCCGCCCCGCGAGCCCCGGTGTCACACTCGTTCGTGCGGCGCGCACCCGTGTTCGCGATCTGGCTCGCGGTCGCGTTGCTCGTCGTGTTTCACGCGACGATGCTGATCCGGTATTCGGTTGACTTTCCGTTCCAGGACGACTTCACGCAGCTGCTCGCGGTCCCAAGCTACTTTGACCATTATGGGAGCTTGGCCGGCAAGATCTCGTATGTACTCGAGCTGTCCGTCGAACATCGGATTGCGACTCTGCGTCTAGTCTCGCTCGTGCAGGCGAAACTGCTTGGCGGCCTCCAATTCCAGTGGCTGATTCTGTACGGTAACGTGTTATGCGCACTCGCAGCAGGCTTGGTGGTGCACGAAGCCGACGTCTGGCATCGCCCTTGGCTCGCGCTGGTCGGGGCGACTCTGCTCACGTCACCTGCTCTCTACATTGCGCATTACTGGGCAACCGCCGCAGTCCAGCATCTTGGGTTGGCGTTCTACGCGTTTGCGGCGCTCTATTGCGCGACGCGATCCGGTACGCAATGGACTATCGCCGGCCTGGCGTTCGCCGTCGCCGCGGCGTGTACCGCGGCAAACGGCCTGCTGACCTTTCTCACCGCCGTCGGAGTCTTGGTTATCGCACAACGCTGGAGATCGGCCCTAGTCTGGGCCATCGCGGCCATCGCAATTTTTTCCGTCTATTTCCTGGGATACGAGCCACCACCCGGTAGGGCCGCTCCGCTCGAGACGTTGCGGGACCCGATGCGATTTCTCCTAGGCTGGATCTCCGCCTTGGGGTCTATCGCCGGCGCGCGAATGCCATCGATCGTCCTTGGATCGATCCTGATCGTCGCCAGTGTCGTGGTCGCCTGGCGGGTGCGAACCGGAGCGTGCGGTCCCACCGCTCTGGCATGGCTGTTATTTCCTATCCTGTCGGCCGCAGCCATCGCCGCCGGGAGACTCCCATGGGGCGATGAGGAAGTTCTTAACAGCCGCTATCGTGCATACTCAGCGCTGGCGGTCATCGTCGGGACCGCAGCGATCTCGCAAGTACTGGGCCGGCGCAGGACGATGCTCCTTTATGTCGGGCTCCTGCCGCTGATTGCAGCCTGGGCAGTTCACAGCTGGCGCGCCAACATTCTCTCCGTTGCTGACCTATTCGCAAGGCAGCAACTCTCGGCTGAGCGCTTTGCCGGAACCGGCCACGGTATCTATACCTATTTTCCCCCACAGGTTTTCGGAGACTATATTCTCTCCCGGGCAATCGACCGGAATGACTACTTTGGCCCTGGATCAGTACGCAACCCTATCAGACCGACGGACTCCACCGCGCCCTCGAGCTCCGATTCGACTAGTGAATTCGTGTCTGATATGCCGATCGCGGAGTTCGGAATACTGAGTGTGCGGGGACGTGCGCCGGCGACTGCCGGTGCCGTTATTGTCTGGTTCGCGCATGAATCGACCTACCTGCGAGCCGAACTCCCCACCAAGAGGATCTACCGGCGCGGCCTGGCGCGCGACTGGTCGATCTTCTGGGGCACACTATCTACTCGCGAATTCGCGCCGGGCCGGTATCGGATTGGATACGCCGGTACCGAGAACAGCACCGGAGTTGTTTGGTCGGATCACTGGGTTACGATCAACAGTACATTGCAACCAACTCCTCGCTAGCACTGCTATCGCTGCGCCGTCACCAGCGGCCGGATGCGTGTCACCCGTCGAGGCATGTCTTCCGTGAATGCCGCCCCCCGCCCCCAAGAAAACCGCCCCACGGTCGCGATCCTGATTCCCTGCCTCGACGAGGAGATCACGATCGCCAAAGTCGTCCGCGATTTCCGCATGGAACTTCCGGAAGCGACCGTGCATGTGTTCGACAACAACAGCGCCGATCGAACCCGGGAGGAGGCCGCTTCGGCCGGTGCGGTCGTGCATTTCGTCGCGCAACGCGGCAAAGGCAACGTCGTACGGGCGATGTTCCGCGCAGTCGATACCGACGTCGCGGTGATGGTCGACGGCGACGACTCCTATCCGGCGAACCGGGTCCGCGACCTACTGGCACCGGTGCTCGAAGGGCGCGCCGAGATGGCGATCGGTACGCGCCTGCGCGGCCACGACGATGGCGCGTTTCCGCCGCTGCACATGTTCGGCAACAAGCTCGTCCTTGCTGCCAGCAATCTCGCTTTCGGCACACGCCACACCGACATGTTGTCGGGCTACCGGGCATTCTCCCGCCAGTTCATGAAGACGATGCCGGTCCTGAGCCGCGGATTCGAGATCGAGACCGAGCTTACCTTGCACGCCGCGGATCACGCGCTGCCGACCGTTGAGGTGCCGGTCCAGTACGGTACCCGTCCCGCCGGGAGCCACTCGAAACTCCATACCATTCGCGACGGATACCGTGTACTGCGGACCATCCTCCTGCTGTTCAAGGATTACCGTCCGCTGGCGTTCTTCGGAGGGATCGCCGCGCTAGCCATGTTGGCGAGCCTGGTTCTGGGAATCGGCGTGGTCCACGAGTTCCTGGAGTACCAACGTGTCGTCGGCGTCGCGCGGGCCGTCGTTTGCGTGACGATCTTCCTGGTCGCACTCCTGTCGCTGACCACCGGGCTCGTTCTGGACACGGTCAATCGCCGGACGCGCGAGCTGCATCTGCTCCTCGCAGGGCTGATGCACGAGAGTTCGCGGTAACCTCGGCGCGGGCATCTCTCGTAGACCGAGGAAACGGGCGACTTCGATCGCCGCGTCCGCGCCGAGACCATTTCCCGCCGATCACGTCCGCGCCCCGACGGGCGGCCACGAGCCCGGGCTAGCCGCGGATTCCCGAGCCCTAGGAATCCGCCGTCGCTTCGAGCAGGGCGCGGACGTGTTCGGCGATCGCCAGCGAGGACGTCAGCCCGGGCGACTCGATGCCCATCAGGTTCACGAGGCCCGCCACGCCGTGGGAATGCGTCCCGTCGATCCGGAAATCGGCCGCCTTCTCGCCCGGACCGGAGATCTTCGGACGAATCCCGGTGTGGCCGGGCACGAGCCGGTTTGCGTCGAGCTCCGGGCAGTAGCGGCGGATCGCCTCGACGAAGCGCTCCCGCCTCGACTCGTCGAACGCGTAGTCGATCCGGTCGACCCATTGCACGTCGGGCCCGAACTTCGCGCGGCCGGCGAGATCCAGCGTGACGTGGACGCCGAGCCCGCCGGGCTCGGCGATCGGATAGACGAGGTGGTTGAACGGCGAGCGTCCGGCGAGGCCGAAGTAGTGACCCTTGGCGTAGCGTTCCACCGGCAGGCCCTCCGGCCGGAGCCCTTCGATCCTGCGCGCCAGCGTCGGTGCCGTCAGCCCGGCGCAGTTGACCAGCGCCCGGCACCGCAGCGTCGTTTCCTCGGCGCCGCCGACGTCGATGACGAAGCCCGCGTCCGGGCCACGCCTGGCGCCGAGCACCGCGCTCCGATAGACGACCTGTCCGCCCGCCGACTCGAGATCGCCCAGCAACGACAGCATCAGCCCATGGCTGTCGACGATGCCCGTCATCGGCGCGTAGACGGCGGCGACGCAACGGACCGCCGGCTCCATCTCGGCGACCTCGGCCGGTTCCTTCCACGCGAGGGATCCGGCGCCGTTCGCTTCGGCGGACTCGCAATACCCTTGCAGGACGCCGATCTCGGAGGCGCGGGTCGCGAGGATCAGCTTGCCGACCCGCCGGTGCGCGATGCCGCGCTCGCGGCAATAGCGGTACAGCAGATCGCGGCCGGCGACGCACAACCGCGCCTTGAGCGACCCCGGATCGTAATAGACCCCGGAGTGGATCACCTCGGAGTTGCGGCTGCTGATCCCGGTGCCGAAGCGCTCCGCCGCCTCGAGGACCAGAACGTCGCGGTCCCGCGACGCCAGCGCCCGGGCGACCGCCAGGCCGACGACGCCGGCGCCGACGACGACGGTGTCGACGTCCATGGTCACCGCGCGGCGAGAGACGAACGGACGCGTCGGGCCGCGCGGGCGACCGGCGTCGCCGGCCGACGAGACACGCTCACCGCCATCGAAGCCGCCGGCGGGTGTCGCGGCGGAGCTGCGCGGTCGACAGGTTCCTGGCGCTCGACTGCCCGATCAGGCGCAGCGCGATCTGGGACCCACCCGGAGGGACGCGTCCGCGCACGCTTGTGCAGAGCTTCCCTAGACATCGAACCGGATGCCCTGCGCGAGCGGCAGGTCGCGCGAATAGTTGATCGTGTTGGTCACCCGTCGCATGTAGGCCTTCCACGCGTCCGACCCCGATTCGCGCCCGCCACCGGTCTCCTTCTCGCCGCCGAAGGCGCCGCCGATCTCCGCGCCGGACGTGCCGA
>CAZQTL010000235.1:0-6099 GCA_964595975.1 uncultured Thermoanaerobaculia bacterium
TGATCGCCACCTCGCGCTTCAGGCGCGAGTCGGTGGCGCGATAGACCTCGCCCATCCCGCCCTCGCCGAGCTTGGCGGTAATCTCATAGGGGCCGAGGCGTTGGCCGATCATCGGCCGATCCTCAGGGTGCCGGGCGCGGGCGTCAGGGTCACGGAGCAACCGACTATACAGTCCGTCCGCGGCGGGGTGACGTTCTGGCCCCGCCCTGATCTCCTTGGCGCCTCTTGCAGTGGGGCGGCGCAGGACTTGCAAAGTCCCCGACCGAGAGGGCTCTGTCCAGGGAGGGGTGATTCATGTTTTCGACGCGATCAAGGTGCGCTGCAATCTCTTCGTTCTTCGCGCTGGTGGGTCTGATCCTGGCCGGCTGCTCGAGCATGGTCACCCACTTCGGCGGCGGAGTGACGCCGGAGCTGCAGCAGAACGGCGTCGTGGCGCGAGCGACGATCCAGGAGATCTGGGACACCGGCTGGACGGTCAACGACAACCCGGTGATCGGCATGAAGGTGCTGGTGCAGCCGAGTGACCGTCCGGCGTTCACGGCGACGATCGAGAAGACGACGATCTCGCGCATCGCCACGCCGCAGTTCCAGCCCGGCAACACCGTGCCGGTGCGCTACGACCCGAACAATCCGGCGCTCATCGCGGTCGACTACGCTGCCGAGCTGCCGGCGGCCGCCGCGCCCTGGGACCCGGCGCGGCCGGCGATCCTCGGCATCGCCGCGCGGCCGCTCTCCGCCGACGAGCAGGCCGATCTCGAGCGCCAGGCGGGCATCGTCGTCGAGAGCGTGCTCCGCGACTCGCCCGCCGCCGTCGCCGGCATCGCCGTCGGCGACGTGCTGCTGGCGATCGACGGCCAGCCGTTCGATGACGTTCTCGCCGTGCCGGAGCTCGTGCGATCGCTCGCCGGCCGCCGCGTGGCGATCGACCTGCTGCGCAACCGTCTGCCGTTTTCGGTGATCGCCGAGCTCAACCCCGCAGAGCCCTGACGGCGGCGCCGACGGCCGTTCAGCGGCCCGGCACTTTCGTTTCGAGCTCGTCGAACCAGTTGGTGATGAGCTCGAGGGTCTTCGGCGGCGGAGGCGTCGTGAAGCGCCGCGACGAGCCGAGCAGGCGCCCGTCGGGGGCGACGTCGAAGTTCGAGATCGGGATGGTCGTGCCGAAGTCACCATTCGCGACCTCGCCGATCCGCCGCGGCGTTCCGAGCGTCAAGGTGGAGCCGGCCGACACGGGGATGGACCAGTACAGGGAGCGTGCCCCCTCGCGCGGTTCGACGAAGATGAGCTCCCGGCCGTCGCGAGTCCAGCGCGGCGAAATACCGCCTTGGGCGGAAACGGGCGTCCGCGCTCCGCCCGCGTAGGGCTGAACGAAGACCTCCCCGCGGCCGGACTCGCTCGTCACGTAGGCGAGCCACTGCCCATCCGGAGAGACCGCGGCGTAGCTGGCGCCGCCCTTGCCACCCTGGACGAGCTCCCGGGTGGTCTTCCCGGACAGCGAGAACGCCTGGATGCTCGTCGCACCCTTCGCGGTCTCGAGGTACACCAGCTCGTCGCCGTCGTGCGACCAGGCGCACGGAAAGCGCACTCCGTCGAGACCAGGGAGCGGCGCGGCCCGGCCGGTGCCGTCCGCGGACATCTGGTACAGCGAGTCGCCCGCCGTCGTCGTCCTTCCGGAGAAGACGATGTTCTTGCCGTCCGGTGTCCAGATCGGCCATGTCGCCTCGCCGTCGAACGGCAGCCTCGTGAAGGTGAGCCGACCCGGGTCGTACACCCAGATCGCTTGCCTGGAGCCGCCCGTGAAGCCCAGGATGCGGTTCCCGTCCGGCGAGAAGCGCGCGGCCTGGTAGGAACCCTCGTCCATCTCGATCCGCTGCAGGCGCCCCTGCCGGTCCATCCACGTGAGTACCCCGCGCGAGTCCTCGTGCATGCCGCCGGCGAGGTACACCAGCGTGCCGGCGGCGCTCGTCGTGAACTGGCCGGCTCCGACGTCGATGCCGGCATTGGGCGCGTTGAGCGAGACGAGCACGCCGGCGATCATGCCGACGGCGCCGCCGGCGATCGTCCCCGGACCGGCGTCGTACCGGGCTGCCATCAGCGTCGAATCGCGCAGGAAGAGCAAGTAGCGGCCGCCGGCGACCAGCCGGCCGTCGGTGGCGTTCTCCACCAGCACCCGGCGGCCGCTGCCGTCCTCGCTCTGGATGACCAGCCGCCGGCCCGATGGGGCGCGTAGGACGACGGCGGTGTAGAGAATCCGGCCGCCGGGCAGCCATCGCGGCAGGAGATGAACGGATTCGTGGGTCGCCGGATCGATCTTCGTCAGCTCCTCGGGCTCTCCCCCGTCCGCAGAGACCCACTGGATCGAACGGACGGCGCCCAGGGCGCTGAAGGCGATCCGGCCATCCGCGGCCCAGTCCGCCCCGGCGAGCTGGCCCGTCTTGCAGATCTCGATGGCGGGCCCGCCGTCCACCGGCACCTTGCGCAGCGCGCCGTCGGACCAGAAGCCGATCCACCGGCCATCCGGCGAGAAGAACGGGTTGTCGGCGCCCGCCGTTCCGGGTACGGCGACGGCGGCGTCGTGCCGAAGATCGCGCAGGAACAGCTGCTGCGTGCCGCTCTGCTCGCCGGTGAACGCGAGCCAGCGTCCATCCGGGGACAGCGCGATGGCGGTACGGCTCGGCCGGCGGCTGCCGACGCGAATCTCGGAGGGGTTGGACCCGAGCAGCGCCTCGGCCGGTTCGAGACCGAGGCGGGCGTGAAGGACGACACCCGGCGACGCGGACGACGCGGAGGGGCCGGACCCTCGCCAGCCGAGATAACCCGCCACACCGACGGCAAGCGCGGCGACGACCCACGGCAGCCAGGCCCGCCGCGCGGCCACGGCCCCGGCCGGAGGAGCCTCCGGCTGCGTACCTAGGTCCTCCTGGAGGACGAGGCGCGCGTCGGCGATGTCGTGCAGGCGGTTCTTCGGGTTGCGCTCGAGGCAGCGGCGGAGCAGACGCCGGATCTCCGTCGGTGTCGCCGCGGGCAGCGCCGTCCAGTCGATCTCCTGTCGCAGGACCGCGGCGAGCGTGTCGGAAACGGTCTCGCCCGAGAAGAGCCGGCTACCGGTCAGCATCTCGTAGAGCACGACGCCGAAGGCCCAGATGTCCGCCCGCTTGTCGACCGCGGCCCCGCGCGCCTGCTCCGGCGCCATGTAGGCCGCCGTGCCGAGAATGACGCCGAGCTGCGTCCCGTGGACCGCAGTGAGCGTCGGCGAGTTCAGGATCGTCGGCGAGCGCGCGAGATCCGCGGCCGAAGCCGAGCTCGCGCCCGCGTCCATCGCCTTGGCCAACCCGAAATCCAGGACCTTGATCGTTCCTTCACTGGAAGCTTTCACGTTCTGGGGCTTGAGGTCGCGGTGGACGATCCCCTTGCCGTGGGCCTCTTCGAGCGCCTGCGCGATCTGCAACGCGAAAGAGAGGCTCTCAGCGAGGGAAAGAGGGCCCGATTCGAGGCGGTCGGCGAGCGTCGGACCGTCCACGAGCTCCATGACCAGCGCCTTGACGCCGCCGCTCTCTTCGAGGCCGAAGATCGAGGCGATGTTCGGGTGGTGGAGCTGGGCGAGAAGCTGCGCCTCGCGTTCGAATCGCGCCAGCCGCTCCTTGTCCGCGGTGAACGCCGGCGGCAGAACCTTGATCGCCACTTCCCGCTTCAGGCGCGAGTCGGTGGCGCGATAGACCTCGCCCATGCCGCCTTCGCCGAGCTTCGCGGTGATTCCGTAGGGACCGAGGTGTTGGCCGATCATCAGGTGGCGGTCGGATCAGGGAGTCCGCTGCGGGAGAGAGGCGCCGATGCCCGGGATGCCCTCGGCGAGCAGGATGTCGCTCTCGGCCCAGCCGGCCGAGACGACGATGCGGCCGTCCACCGACGAGACGCCGAACGACTCGATGATCCGCTGATCGTCGCTCACGGCCACCCGCCGGCGTTCGCTCGAGGTATCGCGGCCGGGAACGATCGGTTGCTGGAAGAGTGCCGCTCGCCCGCTCTCGTCGTCGCCGTAGAAGACGAGGGTGCGGCCGTCCGGCAGCCAGCGCGACCGGCCGGGGTTCTGCCTGCGGCCGGCGACGCTGAGCGCGGCGACCGCGCCGCCGTCTTCGAGACGAAAGATGCGGACTGTGCGCTCGTTTCCCGAGGCAGTTTCGACGGCCGAGATCCAGCCCGACTTCGGCGCGAGCTCGGGCAGGGTATAGGCACCGGCGAGGAGGCGGGTGGCGTCGCGCCCGTCTGGGCGGACTTTCCAGATGCCAGGGGCGGCAGGATTGCTCGACGAATAGACGATCCAGGCGCCGTCGCCGGACATCGTCGGATTCTCGGCGTCCGTGCCGTCGGCGCTCGCCTGGCGCGCGCCGCTGCCGTCCGGCTCGGCGATCCAGGCCTCGAAGTGGCCGCTGCGGTTCGAGCTCCAGAGGAGGTGCTTCCCGTTCGGGCTCCATTGCGGATCCCAGTCGTCGGCGGCGTCGAAAGTGAGGCGGCGGATGGCACCGGTCGCGAGCTCGAGCGACCAGAGGTCGAGACTCCCCGAACGGTCCGAGGTGAAGACGATCCGCCGGCCGTCAGGAGAGAAAGCCGGCTGGCGGTCGCGCGTCGGCCCGCCGGTCAATTCCTTGCCGAGGCTCTCGCCCGGCGTCGCGCCGCCGCCGATCTCGAAGAGGTTCTGGTAGATCCCGCCGGCGTCGAAGATCAGCGCTCCGGCGCCGGCGAGCTCGATCCTGCCAGGCAGGGAGGTGAAGGAGAAGACGGGTCGCGGCGTCGGATCGCCGAGCTCCAGGCGTTGCAGGAGGGTCTCTCCCCGCCCGGCTTGGGACGGCGACCAGGCGAAGAGCACCGCCGTGTTGCCGTCCCAACACGCCGGGCTGCTCACGCTCCCAGCAGGCAGGCGGTAGATCTCGCGCCGCTCGCCAGTGGCGACTTCGACCGTCTCGATCGCGGTCGACGAGATCGAGTTGACGCGCCCGGAAGTCACCAGCAGGAGGGAGTTGCCGTCCGGCGACCAGTCGAGGCTGCGCACGCCGATCTCCCGGTCGAGGAGCAGCGTCTCCTCACCGCCATCGGCCGGGATCAGGCGGAGCTGTGTGCCGCGATCGTTGCCTCTCGCCAGCGCGATCCGCTTGCCATCCGGCGACCAGCCGGCGAGGTCGACGTCGATCGCCAGGCGGCGCGGCTCGCCGCCGACCAGGGGCACACGGTAGAGGTCGAAGGCGCCTCTCTCGGCTCTGCGGAAGAGCACCGAACCCGAGTCTGGGGAGATCGCTGGCGAGAGATCCGAGCCGCCAGTCAGGGCGACCTCTTCGCCGGTCGCCAGCTGCTTGAGCCAGATCCGGCGAGTGCCATCGCGCGACGAGATGAAGGCCACGAACTTGCCGTCGCGCGAGACGCTGGCGTTGCCGCTCTTCCCGGAATAGGTGAGCGTCTTCACGACCGGAGGACGGGCCGCCGGCGTCTGCAGCAGCGACCGGCCGAGGCCGGCGAGCGCCAGCGCTCCGAGCACCAGCCCGCCGCCGAGCCAGGCGAGCTTCGTCGGCCAGCCGGCGGCGCGCGCGCGGTCGTCGCCCGCGGCCGGCGCCTCTCCGGCCTCGACCCGTCCGGCGAGCAGGTCGTCGAGGACGAGGCGCGCGTCGGCGATGTCGTGCAGGCGGTTCTTCGGGTTGCGCTCGAGGCAGCGGCGGAGCAGACGCCGGATCTCCGTCGGCGTCGCCGCGGGCAGCGCCGTCCAGTCGATCTCCTGCCGCAGGACCGCGGCCAGGGTGTCGGAGACGGTCTCGCCCGAGAAGAGCCGCCTGCCGGAGAGCATCTCGTAGAAGACGACACCAAAGGCCCAGATGTCGGCCCGCTTGTCGACCGAAGCACCCCGCGCCTGCTCGGGCGCCATGTAGGCCGCCGTGCCGAGGATGACGCCGAGCTGCGTCCCGTGGACCGCAGTGAGCGTCGGGGAGTTCAACAGGGTCGGCGAGCGCGCGAGATCGGCCGCCGAAGAATTCGAACCGCCCGCATCCATCGCCTTGGCCAAGCCGAAATCGAGGACCTTGGCCTTTCCTTCACTGGAAGCTTTTACATTCTGGGGCT
>CAZQTL010000236.1:0-6068 GCA_964595975.1 uncultured Thermoanaerobaculia bacterium
CGGGGCGGCCCCGGCGGCGGCCGCGCCACAAGTGGCGGAGCGCATCGCGGTGACGATCTTCGAGTTCCGCTCGTCGCTGCCCAACGTGAGCGGCCGGGCCGCGACCGACATGTTCAAGACCGCGCTGGTCCAGAACGGCCGCTTCCAGGTCGTCGAGCGCAGCCGGCTGAACGAGGGGGTGCTGCGCGAGAAGCAGCTCAACGCCGGCGGCTTCACGACCGGCGACGTCGCGCAGCAGCAGTTGCGGGGCGCGCGCTACGTGTTCGAGGGCATCGTCTCGGAGGCGAACGCGGCCGAGAAACAGAAGAGCGCGAGCATCGCGATCGCCGGCATCAGCGTCGGCGGCGCCTCGATCACCGATTCGATCGCGATCGACGTGCGCATCATCGACGCCGCGAACGGCGATATCGTCGACGCGGTCGTCGTGCGCAAGCCGATCCAGGCGAAGGAGACGACGCTGGGCGTGCTGGGCGCGGCGCTTCCGGGCGCGCGGCCTCCCGGCGATCGGCGCTCGCCGCTCGCGCCGGACGCGCAGATGTCGAGCCGCACCGCCGAGAGCGTCGATCGCGCGATGCGCGCGGCGATCGAAGAGGCGGTCGCGACGATCGCCGGACGGTTCGGCCGCTGAGCTCCACCGCGGGCCGGTTTCGACGTCCGCCCGCTACCGGTCCCGCCTCCGCTGGCGCCGCCACGCCGCGATCGCGATCGCGAGCGAGACGAGCGCGAGGCCCGCCGGGCCGTTCGCCGGGACCGGCAGCGGATCGCCGATCCGCAGCGATACCGTGATGTCGGAGAACGTGCCGTTCGAGTCGACGACGTGGACGACGAACACGAACGTCCCGGACGTCGTCGGCGTGCCGCTGATGCTGCCATCGGGATTGAGCGTCAGGCCCGGCGGCAGGCTGCCGGAGACGAGCGACCACTGGTACGGTCCGACGCCGCCGGTCGCGACCAGCGCGTCGCCGTAGGGTCGGCCGGGATTGCCGATATCCGGCGGCTGCGCCAGCGCGAGCACGAAGCCGCCGACGACGCCGGCGAGGACCGTCTGCGCTTCGCGGCCCCGGGCGTCGGCCGCCACGACGGTGAACGCGAACGGAATCTGCGCCGCCGGCGTGCCGGCGAACGTGCCGCCTGCCGACATCGTCACCCCCGGCGGCAGCGGCCCCGCGGCCACCAGGTACGTGTACGGCGCGGTGCCGCCCGACGCGCTGAGCGAGAACGAATACGCCTGGCCGATGTGCGGCTGCGGCAACGGGTCGGGCGTCAACGCGACCTGGGCGATCGCCGGCAGCGCGACCGCGACCGAGGCGACCGTGGAGATCGTCGCGACGGTGGCGGCCCACGACGGGCGGCGCCGGATCGAGACCCTCGCGCTCATGGCCGGCTCCCGCCGCCGTCGACGACCCGCCGCTCCAGCGCCTCGAGGCGATCGGCGAGCTCCGCGAGCTCGGCGTCGCGCAAGGCGAGCGTGCGCGCGAGCGATTGCAGCGTCGCCAGCGCCGCGGCGGCGACGTCCGAGGGCGCGAGCGAAGCCGGATCGGCGCCGGTGCCGAAAACGGCGCGGAAATCCTCGGCCATCGGTCCGGCGTGGCGGTGGGCGGCGGCGTCGGCGCGGTACGCCCATTCGTAGAGCGGCAGCGTCGCGACGCGCTCGGCGATCGACTCCGGCTCGACCGACTCGATGCGCTCCTTGAGCGTGCGGCTCGATCCCTGCGACAGCGTGCCGGCGATCGACAGCGAACCGCCGGAGGAGAGCGTGAGGACCGGGGCCCCGGCGGTCGGCGCGATCGTGAAGCTCGCGCTGCCGCTCGCGGTCCAGGCGCTGGCGGCGACGCTCTGCGCCAGTCGAAGCCGCGACGCGCCGTTGTTGGCGAGCTCGAGCAGCGTCCGCGTCGCTGTCGACGGGGACACCTCTTCGACGCGCGCGCGCGCCGAGCCCGCCACGCCGAACTGGTGCAGCGACGCCGTCGGTCGCGGCGTTCCCAGGCCGACGTCGCCGTTCGCGGCGACGTCGAGCGCGCTCGGCGGCGCGCCCGGTCGTATCCGCAGCGACAGCAGTGATCCGGAGGTGATGTCGCGGACGAAGAAATTGGCTTCGTTGCCGGCGACGTCCCAGGTCCAGGGCGTGAGCGCCTGGACGGCGGTCTGCTCGAGCCGGAAGCCCGGCGTGTCCGACGCGACCCGGTGGACGCGCTCCTGCGGCGCCGCCGTCCCCAGGCCCAGGCGGCCGGCCGCGGAGACGACGAAGGCGTCGGCGGGCGCACCGGCGATGAGCCGGAAGCTGCCGTTTTGTCCGTCGAAACCGGAGACGTTGCGGTCGGAGATCGCGAAGTAGCTCTGACCCCCGCTCGTGCTGCTGTTCGCCGTCAGCTGCCAGTCGCGGGCCGGCGCCCCGACAGACGCCGACGTGTCGTCGAAGGCGATCCGCAGGTTGTTCTCCTTCAGACGGATCGTGTCGTCGCCGAACGTCTCATTGTTGATGCAGTCGAAGCCGGAGCAGACGCTGCCCTGGACGATCTGGTCGTCGGCGACGACCTGGTCCTTGGCACGCGGGATCGACGTCGAAGCCACGGTGGCCCGCGCCTCGGTTCGCGGCGTGATCGGAACGCCGCCGGCGAGCACGACCCGGCCGCTGGCACTCGCGCCGCTGCGCGCCGTCGCCGCCGCAGCCGCCTCGGTGCCGGCGCGACGGACGAGCGCGCCGGGCGGAGCGGCACGGACTTCGACGATCCAGGCGCCATCGGCGAGCGCGAGCGCCGTCCACCGCAGGCTCGCCGGCAGCGAGGGCAGGTCGAGCTCGATGCGCCGCTCGTCCGGCCCGGTCAGGACCAAGCTCACCGGACCGGTAGGCCCGTTCGCCGAGAGCGCGAGCGCGTCGGCGCGGGCGTCGAGCGCGATCGCGAGCGGCGCCGCGGATGCCGGGGCGACCCGCAGCGCGGCGGCGAGTACGAGCCCCGCGGCGATTGGCAGAAGGAGTGTGCGCATCACCGCGCTCCCTCGGGCGTCGTCAGCCGGCGCTCGAGCGACTCGAGGCGCGCCCGGATCGCGGCGATGTCGGCGTCGCGGCTGCGGATGCGCCGGACGAGCTCCTGGGCCGCGCCCAGCGCGACGCCGGCGACGTCGGCCGGTGCGAGCGTGCGCTCGTCGCTCCCCAGGCCGAAGGTCCGGTGGAAGTCCTCGGCCATCGGTCCCAGGTGGCGCGCGGCCGTGTTGGTGTACGACCAGGCGTAGAGCGGCAGCGAGGCGACCTTGGCGAGCAGGCCGGTCGCGTCGACCGGCTCGATCGCGGTCTTGAGCGCGCGGCTCGATCCGGTCGACAGCGTCCCGGTGATCGCGAGGTTGCCGTTCGACGCGAGCGAGAGCTGCGGCGTGCCGGCGCCGGTCGTGGCGACGGTGAAGGCGCTGCCACCGCCGACTTCCCAGGTCGTGCCGGCGTTGGTGTCGGTGAGCTTGGCGATCGGCGCGCCGTTGTTCACGAGTTCGAGCAGCGTGCGCGTCGAGGTCGTCGAGCTCGCCTCCTCGACCCGCATCCGGGAGCTGCCGTCGTTGCGCCAGACATGCAGCCGGGCGGCGGGCGTGGGGGTGCCGATGCCGACGTCGCCGCCGGCGGCGATGTCGATCGACGAGGTCGGCGCGCCGGGTCGGATCCGCAGCGGCAGCCGGCTGCCGCCGGTCACGTCCTTGACGAAGAAACCGGTCTCGTTGCCGCCGACGTCCCAGGTCCATGGCGTGAAGCCGGAGGTATTGTCCTGGTCGAGCCGCACGGTCGGGGTGTTGCCGTCGGCCAGGTGCAGTCGCAGGGCCGGCGTCGCGGTCCCGATGCCGAGCCGTCCCCCGGAATCGAGGACGACGCTGTCGATCGGCGCGCCGGCGAGCACCGCGAAGACCCGCCGACCGGTGTTCGAGTCCTCGATGCCGAAGTACTCGGCGCCGCCGTCGGCGGTGTCGTTGATCAGGATCCGCCAGTCGTTGGTCGGGAACGTCCCGACGCTCGTGTCCTGGAAATGCACGCGCAGGTTCTGGCCCTTGAGACGGATCGTGTCGAAGCTGAACGATTCGTTGTTCACGCAATCGGCGCCGGCGCACAGACTGCCCTGGACGATGAGGTCGTCGGCGACGACCTGGTCCTTCAGGATCGCCCTGCCCGGATCCGAGCGCCCGGTGGCCGAAGAAGCCGCCATGCCGACGAGCGCGGCCCCGCCGGCGATTGTGAAAGCGCCCGACGCGCGCCGGTCGGCGGCGCTGCGCCGCGCCTCGTCCTTCTGCATCGACGCCGGCGGCGCGAACCGGATCTCCCAGACGTAGCGGCCGTCCGCCAGGCCCGCCTTGGCGAAGTCGAATGCCGCGATCGGACCCGCGAGCGCGTAGTCGCGCTGGCTGCCGTCGGGAAGGGCGAGGCGCAACTGCGCGTTGGCGAACGGCGCCGAGGTCTCCCAGCGCAGGCCGGTGGGCTCGAGGACCGCCGAGGCACGGAACCGCGGGGCGTCGGGCGCGGCGCTCGCGGCGGAACCCAGCGCGAGGGCGACGAGGGCGAACGTCAGGGCGTATCGGCGGGCGAGGGGCATGGGGAGTCCGGGTTCGGGTTCGCGGATCGGGGGTCGGGCTGCGCCGTTCGAAAGCCCCGGCGCGCCGCTGGCGGGCTCCGTGGCGTTCCTCGCGTACGGGCAAGACCGGGCCGGCCGGAACTCTAGCCGGACTTCGGTCGATCGGAAACCCCGGCCGCCGGAGGGTCGGCGAGGCCCGGGCCTCGGCGGGCTCGGTGGGCCGGACTCCGGTCCCGGCGGGTCGGGCTTCAGCGCGACGAACCGCGCGTATTGACGTTTACGTAAACGTTATCCAGACTGCCCGCTCCCGGCGCCTCGCCGGCCGCCTCGCCCGTCGCCGGGGGGGCGTCCCGGTAAGCTAGCCGGTTCCGCCGCCCGGCGCCGCCCCGGTGCGCGCGCCCTGCCCGACCCGAGGACGCCGATGACCGACCTGTCGATCGCCCGCAAGCCGCACGTCTACAAGCCCGCGAACAAGCCGCGGTTCGTCACCGCGGCCTCGCTCTTCGACGGCCACGACGCGTCGATCAACATCATGCGCCGCATCCTCCAGTCGACCGGCTGCGAGGTGATCCACCTCGGCCACAACCGCGGCGTCGAGGAGATCGTCGACTGCGCGCTCGAGGAGGACGCGCACGGCATCGCGATCTCGTCCTACCAGGGCGGCCACGTCGAGTTCTTCAAGTACATGATCGACCTCCTGCGCGAGCGCGGGATCGGCCACGTCAAGGTCTTCGGCGGCGGCGGCGGGGTCATCGTCGCCGACGAGATCCGCGAGCTGCACGACTACGGCGTCGCGCGGATCTACTCGCCCGAGGACGGCCAGAAGCTGGGCCTGCAGGGCATGATCAACGAGGTCGTCGCGATGTGCGACGTCGACCTCGCGAAGGACGCGCCCGCCGACGGCGCCGCCGCGATCTCGGCGCTCAACTCGTCCGACCGCTACACCCGCGTGCGCACGCTCGCCCGCACGATCTCGGCGCTGGAAGCCGGTCACGCGGGTGCGAGTCTGCGCCAGGCGATCGCCGCCGCCGCCGCGAAATCGAAGACGCCGGTGTTGGGCATCACCGGCACCGGCGGCGCGGGCAAGAGCTCGCTCACCGACGAGCTGATCCGCCGCTTCCGCCTCGACCAGGACGACCGGCTGAAGATCGCGGTCGTCTCGATCGACCCGTCGCGGCGCAAGTCCGGCGGCGCGTTGCTGGGCGACCGGATCCGGATGAACGCGATCGGCAGGATGGCCGGCCGCACGCAGGTCTATATGCGCTCGCTCGCCACCCGCGAGGCCGGCAGCGAGATCAGCGCCGCGCTGCCCGAGGTGATCGCGGCCTGCAAGGCGGCGGCGTTCGACCTGATCGTCGTCGAGACCTCCGGCATCGGCCAGGGCGACGCCGCGATCGTGCCGCTGGTCGACACCTCGCTCTACGTGATGACGCCGGAGTTCGGCGCCGCGTCGCAGCTGGAGAAGATCGACATGCTCGACTTCGCCGACTTCGTCGCGATCAACAAGTTCGACCGCAAGGGCGC
>CAZQTL010000237.1:0-6016 GCA_964595975.1 uncultured Thermoanaerobaculia bacterium
CTGATAATGATACAATAGGAGCAGGAGGTACGGGATATATAATTAAAGGATACGAAGGAATTAAATATGCGGCAGACAAAGTATGTTCTGACATTAACTGTAAAAGTGGCGGCGGTCGAGTAGGCCAGCTGGCGCCGCAGGCTGGGGCTCCCCTGCGCCTCGCCGGCAAGGACCGCGAGCCGCGGGCCGGCGTCGCCGCCGGCACCCCGACCTGCCTCGAGTCGGGCCCGCAACGCGGTGGCGAAGAAGGCAACCCCCGCGGCTTCGGGACGACGCCGGGAGTCGAGTTGCTCGAGAAGCCTCAGCGCTTCGTCGTCCGCCCCGGCGAGGACTTCGGCCGAGGCCCAGGCCAGGTCCGAACGCGCCGCGAGGTCGAGATCGCCCTGCTCGGTGAGAATCCGGTGACTGACCGCGAACTCGCTGCGGGCCGAGCTGGCGTCGCCGACGAGGCTCTCGCGGTGCGCCCGCAGCTGGTGGGCGAGTCCGAGCGCCCGGCGATCGAGACGCTCGCGCGCCACGCCCTCGATCGCCGCCAGGATTGCGTCCACGCGGTCGAAGCGGGCGGCGTCGAGGTCGGCATCGGCGCGCAGGAAGAGCGCCACGGCGCGGTCGAGATCGCCTTCGGGGGTGCTCAGGAGGTCGATCGCCCTGGCGAGCGCGGTCTCGGCCTCGGCGGCGCGCCCGAGGTCGCGCAGCGCCTCGAACCGTTTGAGCTCCACCTGGGCCTCGCGCAGACGGCTCGGCTCCCGCCGCCTCAGCTCGAGGAGCTGCGCCAGGCTGCGCTCGGCGAGGTCCGGCCGGCCGCGCTGCGTCTGCACCTCCGCGAGGTTGCCGAGCGCGACCAGCGGCTGGACGCCGGCGCGCTCGGCGGCCCGCAGGGCGCGCTCGAGCAGCTCTTGGCCCTCAGCCAGCTCGCCGCGCTGCAGCCGCTCGATGGCGAGATCGTTGAGGGTGCGATAGGCGCGCAGGGAATCGCCGATCCTCTCTGCGTCGGCGAGGGCGAGCTCGAGCTCGGCGATGGCCGCGTCGCGCTGACCCAGCGCCGCGAGCACGGTGCCGCGCAGGCCGCGGATCTCGGCCAGGAGCTCGCTGCGCCCGGTCGCGAGAGCGTTGTCGCGCGCCCGCGTGAGGAAGACCAGGGCGCGCTGGCGCTCCTTGCGGAGACTCGCGATCCTTCCCTCGGCAAAGTCGGTGAGCGGGTCGAGCTCCTTCCCGGGGATCTGGCGCAGGCGGCCGATGACCATCGCCGCCTCGTCCATCCTGTCTTCCTTGGCCAGCCGGATGGCCAGGGCCGCGCCCGTTGCCACGTCTGCAGGGGCAGCGCCGAAACGCGCTTCGAGGAGCGCAATCTCGCCCGGATTCGCCGGGTCGAACGGGAAGCCGCGCACGGCGGGCGACGCCGCGGCGGGGGCGGGCCGGGGAGCCGCGCCGGGGCGCAACGAGACGACGCCCAGCGCCGCGGCGAGGAGAGCGAGAAGGCCGAGTGCGGCGCCGCGCCAGCGCCGGACCGGCGAAACCCGGCTCTCCTCGAGCGCCGAGCGCAGCGCGAGCGCAAAGGCCGAAGCCTCCGCATAGCGCTCCTCCGGGAGGTGCCGCAGAGCCCGCCCGCAAACCTCGTCCAGCGCCCGCATCAGGCGCCGCGGAGGACGCGCGGACCCGGTCCGGCGCAGCAGCTCGCTTGGCGGCGGAGCGGGGCGCTCGCCCGTGCCGGAGGTCGCCGGGCGCTCGCCGCAGAGCAGCTCGTAGAGGGTGACGCCGAGCGAGTAGACATCCGAGGCCGCCGTGGCGGGCGCGCCAGCCAGCTGCTCAGGGCTGGCATAGGCGGGCGTCAGGGGGCGCGGTCCGTCGCGCAGTGTCGTCGTCGCGCCGGGTTCCTCGGGGTCGAGCAGTTTGGAGATGCCGAAATCGAGCAACCGGGGCCTGCCATCGCGCCCTACCAGGATGTTCGCGGGCTTCAGGTCGCGATGAACGACGCCACGCTCGTGTGCGTAGCCGACGGCCTGGGCGACGGCGACGAACAGCTCCGCCCGCCGGCGGAGGTCGAGACCGTCGCGGTTGGCGTGGGCCACGAGATCGGCGCCCTCGACGTACTCGAGCGCGAGATACCAGATCCCCTCGGGGCTGCGGCCGCCGTCGAGAAAGCGGGCGATACCCGGATGGTCGAGCGCGGCGAGGATGCGCACCTCTTCGCGGAAGCGGCGGACGGCGTCGTCGGCGGGGCTGTGGCGGTCGATCAGCTTGAGGGCGACCGTGCGCTTGAAGTCGGGCGTCTCCTGCTCGGCGAGGAAGACCCGCCCCATGCCGCCGCGTCCGATCTCCCTCAGGAGACGATAGGGGCCGACGCGCTCCGGTACAGGGGACTCGGGGGAAGTCCGGCCGAGGGCGGGCGGGCGGTCGATCGGCGAGGGTTCGGTTTCCGGATGGGCCAGGAGTCTCGCCAGCGCCCCGGCGAGCTCCGGGTCGGCGAGCCGCGCGAGCAGGGCGCGGCGCCCGGCAGCGTCGAGCTCGACGGCCTCGAGATAGAGCTCGCGGAGGCGCGGGTCGCCGGTCACGCGGACGGGGCGAGCGCTTCGCGCAGCCAAGCGCGGGCGAAGCGCCAGTCGCGCTCCGCCGTGCGCAGGGAGATGTCGAGAGCCGCGGCAACCTCGGGAAGCTCGAGGCCGGCGAAGTAGCGCATCTCGACCACCCGTGCGGGACGCGGAAATTCCGCGGCGAAGCGGTCGAGTGCCCGATCGAGATCGAGGAGCCCGACATCGCCGACGCCACTGGCATCGGCGCCTCCGGCCGAGCCGGCCGGCTCGGTGGCCACTGTGATCGACAGACGTTCGCCGCCGTCGCGCTTCACCGCCAGGCGCCGCCGCGCGTAGTCGACCAGCACGCGGCGCATGGTGACTGCCGCGAGTCCGAAGAAGTGAGCGCGGTCGCGCCACGGGAGCTCGCGCTGACCGAGAAGGCGAAGGTAGGCCTCATGGACCAGCGCCGTCGGCTCCAGCGTGTGTCCGGCGCGCTCGCCGCGCAGCTGTGCGCCGGCGAGCTTGCGCAGGGTGGCGTAGACCGTTTCGAGGAGCTCGGCCGAGGCGCGCTCGTCGCCCTCTCCCCAGCCGCGCAGGAGCTCGGTGATCGCCGCCGCGGAGGCGTCCCTCCCTGGCCGGGCCATGGCCGAGATTTTACCCTCAGCGATGCGGCGCGGCGGCGCTGGCGGCGCAAGCATGGCGGGGATCGACCCGGGCCGGCGCGTAACAGGACATGAGAAACCTACGCACGCATTTTCGCCCCTCTCGCCCGCTTCCTTCCCGACTCGCCCTCCTGCTCCCGCTCCTGGCCGGAGCGGAGCTCGCCGCCGGCGCGCCCGCTCTCGCCCAGGGCACTCCCTGGGTGGGCGTCTCCGCCGCGACGGCGCAGCCGCTCGTCGAGCAGACACAGTCCCCGCACGGTCCCTTCGCGCTCGACAACTTCGGCTTCGCCCTTGCGGCCGGCGACTTCAACGGCGACGGCGCCGACGACCTCGCCCTCGGCATTCCCGGCGACGACTGTGGCGACGGCCTCGCCCTCGACGATTGCGGCTCGGTCCAGGTGCAGATGGGCCTTCCCCGTCTCGGCCTCACCAACTCGGTCTTCGTGCTCGCGGCCGACAACGGTGGCGCCCCCGCGCCGTCGGAGGCCCACGACCGCTTCGGCCTGGCCCTCGCGGTCGGCGACTTCAACGGCGATGGCTTCGACGATCTCGCGGTCGGCCAGCCCGACAACGGCAGCCCGGCAGAACCGGGCGCCGTCGCCCAGTTCTCCGGCTACGACCACGGTATCGAGCTCGTCGCCGACCATGAGCTGCGGCCGGGTGAGGCCGGTCTGCCCGCGGCCGGCCCAGGGAGTCCCAGCGGTTTCGGTCGGGCGCTCGCGGCGGGCAACTTCAACTGCGATCTCTACGACGACCTCGCGGTCGGCTTTCCCTTCGACGTCCACCCCGTGTCCGGGGGCGGTACGGCGACGAGCGGCTCCGTCCTGGTCGCCAACGGTGGCAACGGCGGTCTCCTACCGTTCGACGGCTATCTCGCCGCGGAGGGGGTCCTCGGGATTCCCGACACCCCCGAGTTCGGCGATCTGTTCGGCCTTGCTCTCACCGCCGCCGACTTCAACGGCGACGGCTGCGACGATCTCGCGATCGGCGCTCCCGGCGAAGACGACTGCGGCGCGGTGCTGGTGATTTTCGGCAGCCCCAACGGTCTCATCTTCGCCAATCACTACTGGCTCGGCGAGTTCGAGCACGGCGGCAACTGCGAAGCGGGCGACCATTTCGCGGCGAGCCTCGCCGCGGGCGACTTCAACCGCGACGGCTTCGACGACCTGGTGATCGGGGTGCCCGACGAGGACGGCAACAACGGCGAGGTCGACATGGGAATGATGGGCCTGGTCTACGGTGCCCCCGGCTCGCCCGCGAACGGTGGCGGCCTCAACATCGCCGCCTGGCAGTGGTGGTGGGAGCAGCTCCTGGGGGGCATCAGCGCCAACAACGACCACTTCGGCGCCGCCTTCTCGGTCGGCGACTACGACGGCGACGGTTTCGACGATCTGGCGGTGGCGACGCCCGGGAACTTCTCGCTGGTCGAGCAGGACGGTGCCGTGACCGTGCTGACGGGCAACCCCGGACTCCTCGACACGCGCTACCGGCGCTTCGTCCCTGGTGCGCGCGGACTGCCCGCGCCGCCGAACGGTCAGTCGAACTTCGGCTTCGGCCGCGCGCTCGCCAGCGGCGACCTCGACGGCAACGGCTTCGACGATCTGGCGATCGGCGAACCGTTTCTCAACACCGCCGCCCCGGACGACGGCGGCGCCCTGGTGCTCTACGGACATCTCTTCCGCGACGGCTTCGAGTCGGGCGACCGGGGAGTCTGGTCCTCCTCCGTGAACTGACCGGCGCAGCCCGCCTGCGCCGCCAACCTCAACCAATGAAAGGAAAACCACGATGAATACCGCAACTGTCGATTACTCCCCGATCAAAGCCCGCCAGCAGGGCGTCTGGTCGTCCGGCGACTACGCCGTCGTCGGCACCACGCTGCAGATCGTCGGCGAGAACCTCTGCGAGGCGCTCGACCTGCGCGCCGGAGCGCGGGTTCTCGACGTCGCCGCCGGCAACGGCAACGCCACGCTCGCTGCGGCGCGGCGCTACTGCGACGTCATCTCGACCGACTACGTGCCGGCGTTGCTCGAGGGCGGCCGCCGGCGGGCCGAAGCGGAGGGGCACACGATCCGCTTCGAGACTGCCGACGCGGAAGAGCTGCCCTACCCGGACGGCTCCTTCGACGCCGTGCTCTCGACCTTCGGCGTGATGTTCACCCCCGACCAGGAGCGCGCCGCCGCCGAGCTCGCCCGGGTCTGCCGGTCGGGGGGTCGGATCGGGCTCGCGAACTGGACCCCGGAGAGCTTCATCGGCCAGCTCTTCAAGACGATCGGCAAGTACCTGCCGCCACCCGCCGGGGTGCTTTCGCCCTCGCTCTGGGGCACGCGAGAGCGCCTGGCCGAGCTCTTCGGCGCGAGCGCCGAGGCGATCCGCACGACGCCGCGCGAGTTCACCTTCCGCTACCGCTCGCCGCTGCACTGGATCCACGTCTTCCGGCGCTACTATGGCCCGATGCACCGTGTCTTCGGCGAGCTCGCACCGGCGCGCCAGGTGGCGCTGACCGACGAGCTGCTGGCGCTGCTGGCGCGCGGCAACCGCTCCGGCGACGAGACGCTCGTGCTGCCGAGCGAGTACCTCGAGGTGGTGATCGCGCGGCGCTAGGCGCGCGCCGCCGGGGTCCTCAGGGGGCGGTCTCCGACCAGCGTAGCGTGTCGTTCGACTCGAAGCCGTCGAGGAAGAGCGGCACGCTGCCGTCGTCGGAGATCGCCCAGAGCTCGAAGCCGTGGACCTGGTCGGTGGCGGAGAAGTAGAGCCGGTTGCCGGCGCGGGCGAAGCGCTGCGGCGAGGAGGAGAGCGGCCCGGGGGCGACGTCGGAGATGCGCACCGTGCCGGCGGCTGTGC
>CAZQTL010000238.1:0-6009 GCA_964595975.1 uncultured Thermoanaerobaculia bacterium
CCGCGAGCAGCAGCGCCTCCCGCAGCGCCGTCGCGGGATCGCCGGGAGCGAGTGCCGCCGCGCGCTGGGCGGCAGCCAGCGCTTCTTCGCGCCGGCCTTGCTGCCGGAGCAGGATCGCCTGCTGCGTCCAGAGCATGGCATCTTCAGGAAAGCGTTCGAGAGCGCTGGCGAGCGTCGCGGTGGCGGCGGCGAGGTCGCCGCCCCGCGCCTGCACGACGACGAGGTTCCGCCAGCCGGGCAGGTATGCGGGGTTGCGTTCGACGAGCCCGGTGAGAGTGGCGCGCGCCGCGGCCAGGTCGCCGCGGCGGACGGCCAGCAGGGCCTGGCGCAGCCGTGGCAGCTGGGCGCGCGGGTCGAGCTCGACAGCTCGTTGCAGCGCTTCGGTCGCCGCGGCGAAGTCTCCCGCGTCGGCGCGCAATCGCGCCCACTCGGCCCACGCCGTCGAGCTGCCGGGATCGGCCTGGATCGCCGCCGACCAGAAGCGCTCCTCGCTGGAGAAGGGCCGCATCGCCGCGAGGGACAGTCCGGCGAAGATCGCCAGCAGCGCGATCCAGGCACCGGCTCGCCAGCCCGATCGTGCCGCTTCGATCGGCAGCAGGAGGGCGAGTGCCCAGGCGAGGCCCAGGCTCGGCAGCAGCAGATAGCGGTCCATCACCATCCACTCCGGATTGATCGCCCACAGCGCCAGGACGGGGGCGAGCCAGGCCGCCACCCAGGCGAGCGGTCGGGGGAGCGACGGCCACCGTCGGCAGGCGCCCATCGCGGCGGCGAGCAGAACCAGCAGCCCACAGGCGGCGCCGAGGGCCTCGCCGCTCCACGCCGCCGCCACCGGCCGCGCGGGATGCAACAGAAAGAGACCGACCGGCCAGAAGAGATCTCTTCCGTAGGCGAGCAGGGCAACCGGGACGCTCGCGAGCGCTTCAGGCAGGGCCGGCGCCGTCGGGAAGGGGTGAGCCAGCTCGCCGAGCACAGCCCAGCGATAGGCGAAGTACGCCCCGGCCACCGCCAACAGCACCAGGAACTCGGCTCGCGGCCGCCGCCCCGGGCTCTCCGCTGGCGACGCCGGGATCCAGCCGGCGGTCTCCGCGCCGGCGAAGAGCAGCAATCCGATCGCCGGCTCCTTGGCGAGAAGCGCGACAGCGAAGCTGCCGGCGAGCGCGAGGAGCGGCGCCGCCCGAGCTCTCGGCCGGCGCAGCGATGCCGTGTAGAACAGAAAGGCGGCGAGCGAGGTAACGCCGAAGAGCAGGTCCTGGAGGCCCGACACCCAGGCGGTCGACTGGACGTGGGAAGGATGCAGCGCAAAGAGCAGCGCCGCCGCGCACGCCGTCGCGGCACCCATCCCCTCGCGGCGCAGGAGGACGAAGGCGAGGCCAGCCAGCAGGCCGTGCAGGGCGATCGCCGCGACATGCCAGCCGAGCGGCGCGGCGCCGAAGCAGCGGTGGAGGACGGAGGCGCCGGCGATGAACAGCGGCCGCAGGTAGTTGGTCGCCGGCGCCTCGCTGTTGCGCGCATTGGCGTCGAGGTCGGTGGTGAAGATCTCGCCGAGCCCCCGCGGCGCGGCGACGACCGGGTTGTCGATCAGCAGCGGGCGGTCGTCGAACAGAAAGCCGAAACGCAGTGTCGGCACATAGAGCGCCACCGGAACGACGATCGCCGCCAGAAGCGCGAAGACGGCGACGCGGCGGGACACGGCGATGCCCTACCTCGTCTGGTGGTACGAGTCCGGGTCGGCGGCGGCGAGCTGGGTGAGCGCCACGAAATCCGGATCCCGGTGGTAGCTGGCGAAGGCGATGTCGTCCCGCGCCTCCTGCATCTCGCGCGTGCGCACGGGATCGAAGCGCTCGTACTGGTAGAAGTGCCGCGCCAGGAGCTCGAGCGCCTTCTCCTTCTTCCCCAGCTGCGCCCAGATCGCCGCCAGGTTGTACGACGCCTCGAGCACCGATTCGTTGGCCTGAGCGACGCGCAGCGCCTCTTCGGGCTGGCCGCGCCCGACGAAGTAGGTGGCGGCGAAGATCCGGTTGTAGAGGTCGTCCGGCGCCAGCGCGAGGGCCTGCTCGACAAAGCCCCAGGCCTTGTCGAAGCGGCCTTCGGAGTTCCAGTAGACCGCGAGGTTGCGATAGGTGAGCGGCAGCGGAAACTCGGCGAGCGAGGCCTCGAACAACGCGACGCCGCGCTGAAACTCGCCCTGGTGGATCGTCATCTTGCCCAGCCCGTGGAGCGCGACCGCGCGCGAGATCGCGTCGGCAGGGCGGGCCAGGATCTCGTCGAACAGGGCACGCGCCAGCTGCCAATCGCCGCTGTGGTGGCGGTGGAACTCGGCGAGGAAACGCGTCGCCACCGGATCGGCGGGATCGGCGGCGTGCGCCTGTTCGTAGGCGCGCCGGGCGTCGTCGATGCGAAGCTCGAACTCGGCGCGCAGGCCGGCGCCGAGGAGGGCCGTCATCTCGGCGTTCTTCTCCGGCGTGAGGCCCGGTTCGGGCAGCTCGAGCGCGGCGTCGTCCTCCACCGGTCGACCAAGGCGCTTCAGCGACTTCTGGGCCTTGCGCGCCGACGTTGGGAACAGGCAGCGCTGGGCGAAGATTTCCTGGTAGAGGGCGACCGCCGCCTCCACGTCGCCGGCCTTCTCCTTCCCCGCCGCCTCGTCGAGACGCGCTTCGGCCACCGCGCGGCGGCGGTCGAGCTCGGCGCGCAGCAGCCGCTCGAGCGAGCCCACCCGGAGCTGCCCCTTCTCCGGCGCGAGACGGGCCAGCTCGACGCCGTCGGCGCCGACGAGGAGCGCCGTCGCCGCGCCGTCCATCGCGCCGTAGCGCAGACGCAGGGCGGCGGCGTCCGAGGGCACGATCCAGAAACCGGTGCAGGGCGCGATGGTCACGGTGAGATAGCGCGACTCGAGCAGCTGCGAGCCGCGAGCGTCGTCGCGCGACACCGGGAACCAGAGGACCGAGAGGCCCGACGCTCCCGGGACCGGCGACCCCTGGGGATCGAGCACCTTCCACGGCACGCGGTAGACCTCGGCCTCGCCGATGCCGCCGGAGGAGACGCCGCCCATGCCTCCCCCGCCACCACCGCCGCAGGTCGCGGCGGACGGAGCGTGCGCGAGCAGGAGCAGGAGCAGAGCGAAAGCGGCGATCGGTCGGCGCATGGGATCTCTCCGGCTAGCGGGTGAGGGGGTTCGAGCTCTCGGCGTCGATGCCGAGCTCGCGCACGGCGAGGGCGGCGACGTGCCGCGGGATCTCGCCGCGCCGTGCGAGCTCCGACAGGGCGGCCAGGGCGACATGCTCGGCGTCGATGCCGAAGAACCGCCGCAGCTCCTCGCGCGTCTCGCTGCGACCGAAGCCGTCGGTACCGAGCGGCAGCAGGCCCTGCGGCACCCAGCGGGCGATCTGGTCGGGAACGAGCTTCATGAAGTCGGAGACCGCGACGACCGGTCCGCGCGCCGCACCGAGCACGCTCGTCACGTACGGCACGCGCGGCTCGTCACCGGGGTGGAGCAGATTCCAGCGCTCGCAGTCGAGCGCCTCGCGGCGCAGCTCCTTGTAGGAGGTGGCGCTCCAGACGTCCGCCGCGACGCCGTAGCGCTCTTCGAGGATCCGCTGCGCGCGCAGCGCCTCGGCCAGGATCGAGCCCGAGCCCAGGAGCTGCGCCCGTGGCCGGTCCGCCGGCAGGGCGGACGGCGCGAAGAGGTAGAGCCCCTTGAGGATTCCCGGGGCGGCACCCTCCGGCATCGGCGGCATGATGTAGTTCTCGTTGTAGAGCGTGAGGTAATAGAAGATGTCCTCGCGCTGCTCGTACATCCGGCGCAGCCCCTCGCCGAGAATCACCGCCAGCTCGAAGGCGTAGGCCGGGTCGTAGGCGAGGAGATTCGGCACGGTCGAGGCGAGGACGTGGCTGTGGCCGTCTTCGTGCTGCAGCCCTTCGCCGTTCAGGGTCGTGCGCCCGGCGGTGGCGCCGAGCAGGAAGCCGCGGCCGCGCTGATCGCCGAAGGCCCAGATCTGGTCGCCGATGCGCTGGAAACCGAACATCGAGTAGAAGATGAAGAACGGAATCATGTCGATGCCGTGCGTGGCGTAGGCCGTGCCGGCGGCCGTGAACGAGGCCATGGAGCCGGCCTCGGTGATCCCCTCCTCGAGGATCTGCCCGTTCTTCGCCTCCTTGTAGAACAGCAGCGTCTTCGAATCCACCGGCTCGTAGAGCTGGCCCTTGCTGGCGTAGATGCCGTGCTGGCGGAAGAGCGACTCCATGCCGAAGGTCCGCGCTTCGTCGGGGACGATCGGCACGATCCGCGTTCCGATCGCCGGGTCCTTGAGCAGCTGCCGCAGGATCTGCACGAAGCCCATCGTGGTCGAGACTTCGCGGTTGCCGCCGGCCAGGAACTCGGCGAAGGTCGATGCGGGAGGAGGAGGCGTCGGCACCGTCCACACCTTGCGCGCCGGCACGTAGCCGCCGAGAGCCGCTCGCCGCGCCCGCAGGTACTCGATCTCGGGGCTGTTCTCGGCGGGACGGTAGAACGGCGCGTCGGCGAGGTGCTCGTCGGTGACCGGGATGTCGAAGCGGTCGCGGAAGGCGCGCAGCTCCTCCTCGTTCAGCTTCTTCTGCTGGTGCGCGACGTTCTTGCCCTCGCCGGAGCTGCCCATGCCGTAGCCCTTGATGGTCTTGGCGAGGATGACCGTCGGCGCGCCCTTGGTCTCGGTGGCGGCTTTGTAGGCGGCGTAGACCTTCTCCGGATCGAGACCACCGCGCCGCAGGTAGGGCATCTGGTCGTTCGGAATGTCGGCCACCATCGCCGCGAGCTCGGGGTAGCGGCCGAAGAAGTGCTCGCGGATATAGGCACCGCCCTCGACCGAGTACTTCTGGTACTCGCCATCGAGGGTCTCGTTCATCACCCGGACGAGCCAGCCGTCCTTGTCGCGATCGAGCAGCGGGTCCCAGGAGGATCCCCAGATCACCTTGAGCACGTTCCAGCCGGCGCCGCGGAAGGCCGCCTCGAGCTCCTGGATGATCTTGCCGTTGCCGCGCACCGGTCCGTCGAGGCGCTGCAGGTTGCAGTTGACGACGAAGGTCAGATTGTCGAGGCCTTCGCGGGAGGCGAGCGTCAGCGCACCCAGCGACTCCGGCTCGTCGGTCTCGCCGTCACCGAGGAACGCCCACACCCGGCGATGGCCGGTGGCGGCGAGGCCGCGGTTCTCGAGGTAGCGGTTGAAGCGCGCCTGGTAGATCGCGGTGATCGGCCCGAGGCCCATCGACACCGTGGGGAACTCCCAGAAGTCGGGCATCAGCCAGGGATGGGGATAGGAAGAGAGTCCACCGCCCGGCGCGAGGTCGCGGCGGAAGTTCTCGAGCTGCGCCTCCGAGAGACGCCCTTCGAGGTAGGCGCGGGCGTAGATGCCCGGCGAGGCATGCCCCTGGAAGTAGACCAGGTCGCCGTCGAAGCCGCTCTCGCCGCGTCCGCGGAAGAAGTGGTTGAAGCCGACTTCGAGCAGCGTCGCCGCCGAGGCGTAGGTCGAGATGTGGCCGCCGATCCCGTCCTCGTGCTTGTTGGCGCGCACCACCATCGCCATGGCGTTCCAGCGGATGATCGACTTGATGCGGCGCTCGAGGGCGCGGTCGCCAGGGTAGGCCGGCTGCTCGAACCACGGAATCGTGTTGACGTACGGACTGACCGGAGCCGGCAGCGGCACGCCGCGGCGATAGGCGCGATCGGCCAGCTCGCCGAGCAGGAAGCGGGCGCGCTCCTCGCCGCGGGCGGCGACGACGTCGTCCAGCGCCTCCAGCCACTCGCTCGTCTCCGACCTGTCGATGTCGCCTCTGCCGTCCATGGAGCCTCCTCGCGAGTGCGGAGAATACCGGCTCGACCGGCCGCCGGGCCAGACCGTGTTGCGAGTTCACACTCCTGCCTCAGCCGATCCGACTCAGCGGATCGCGGCAGGAATCCGTGTTGGCTCAGCCTTCCGTGTCGAAGGAGCCCGGCGCCGGGCTGGGAGGCGCCGGCGACGCCGCTCCTGGCGCGAG
>CAZQTL010000239.1:0-5999 GCA_964595975.1 uncultured Thermoanaerobaculia bacterium
GCGCGGCGGCGCGCGCCGCGCGCAGGCCCGCGGCGACGCGGCGGCGGAAGAAGTCGACGTTCGCGAGCAGCACGGCTGCAAGCGTCGCCGCGCCCGCGACCGCCACCAGGCCGCTGGCCAGCGGCGCGAGCAGGCGATCCGCCGCGGCGCCGACGAGGGCGCTGAAATCGAAGATCGCGCTCTGCTTGTTGATCAGCAGCGAGGAATAGCGCAACCAGTAGGAGAGCCCCTTGACCCACGGCTGGAACCAGATCAGACCGCGAAAGGGAAATCCCTCGCCCGCCGCCACGATCGCCGGCTGGGAGGCGGCGGCCAGCCACCAGGGGACGAGCAGGACTCCGGTGAGCGCCGCGCCGGCGGCCACTCCGCCCCAATGCACGTGCGCAACGCCACGCCGCCAGAGCAGGAACGAAGCGACGATGAGCAGGAGCATGGCCGGATGCAACTGGGAGCCGACCCCGAGCGCGAGCACGTGCAGGAACGAAGCGCCGAAGCGGGGGCGTTCGCGCTGGTCGAACGCCGTAGCGAGGTGCAGGGCGCCGAAGAAGAAGAGGAAATTCGGATTCCACAGAAAAGCGGAGGCCTCGAGACGCCAAGGATTGAGCCAGTAGACGACGGCGAACGCGCAGCGCTCCCAGGGCGAGAAGACGCCGCGCAGACGGCGGTCGAGCAGGAGCCAGGCGGCGAGGTGCAGCAGCCAGATCAGCGCCACCGGCGCGCGGTGGTCCGACCAGATCGCGAGCGGCCCGGCCATCAGCAGGGTCGTCGCGATGCCCGGTCCATCGCCGCCCGAGGAGAGCGGATTGCCGTAGGGAATCAGCACGCCCCGCGCTTCGAGCAGCCAGCCGCGGGCCAGCAGATTCAGCTGGTCGCCGCCGGCCTGCGCGCGGACGGCCATCCCCGCCGACAGCAGCAGGCCGAGGGCGACCAGCAGACGCCGCAGGGAGTCCGGCGAGACGATCTGCCTGGAAGGCATGGGGTGCGGGCGGAGGACGGGTCGATCGGTCGTGGGTGAAAGCTGCTGCGGCGGCTCCCGCTCAGTCCGGATACGGTCGGGATATCACGCAGGCGTTGATCCCGCCGACGCCCATCGAGAGCTTGCCGGCGGCACCCTTCGGCACCGGACAGCCCTCGTTGAAGGCGAAGCGCTCGTGGACCCGGGCGATCTCCGGATTGAGCTCGGTGCGGGCGAGCGGCGTCGGGAAGATCACCCCGCGCTGATATCCCAGGTACTGCGCCGTGAGCTCCCAGCCGCCGGAGGCGCCCATGCCGTGGCCGAAGGTCCCCTTGCGCGCGGTGACCAGGACGTCCTCGTGCAGGATGCTGCGCAGGTTCTCGACCTCGAGGTAGTCGCCGGGCGTGGCGGTGGCGTGCAGGTCCCACGAGCCGATCTCCTCGGGCGCGACACCGGCGGCGGCCAGAGCCTGGACGATCGCCGACGTCGGGCCGGTCTTCGAGGGTGTGATGATGTGCTCGGCGTCCGAGGAGACGCCGACCGCCAGCGGCTCCATGCCCAGGGCCTGGAATCCGCGGGCGCGCAGGAAGTCGAGATCGCCGACGATCCAGACTGCCGCGCCGCCGCCGACATGCGTGCCGCGCAGTCCGGTCATCGGCTTCGAGACCGAGCCGTCGGCGGCGCCGACGCGCGCGTTGTGGAAAGCGCCGACCATGAGTCGCAGCGGCGGGGGATCGGTGGCGCCGATGACGACCGCTCTCGCCTCGCCTCGCCGGATGGCGTCGATCGCCAGCTTGAGGGTGACGCCGAACGTCGCACAGGCGGCGACCGGCGCGAACGTCAGGCCGGTGATCTTGCCCATCATCGAGATCTGCGCCGCCGGCGCGTTGTGAATGTTCCACAGGAGATTCGCCGAGACCTCGCGCCACGGCGGGGGCGGGCAGGCCCAGGTCTTGAGCATCTTGTTGATGCGCCGCTGCTTCTCCTTGATCAGCCCGAGCTTGCCGGTCTCGACCGTCCCCTGGACGGTGAGCGACTCGATCTCGCGCATCTCGCTGAGGAAGTCGCGGAGCTGCGTCGAGTGGCCGGCCCAGAAGTGCCACCACTGCTCCTCCACCTCCTCGCGATCCTCGTCGGGGAGAGTCGCCGGATCCGTCGGCGGAGCGGGCCCATCGGGCGCGCCTTCACCGGCGACGAAGCGGCGCAGCGCCTCGTTACGCTCGGGCGCCGCCCAGAAGCGGTCCCAACGCCGCTGCGCGCGGTGCAGCTGGAGCGAAATCGACTCGATCGTTCCGAGCGCGCCGAGACCGGTGCCGACGTAGACATGCGCCTGCGAGCCGAGCTCCTGGAGGACCTGCTCGAGCCCCGGATTCTGCCCGAGCGCCTGGACGAAGGCGGCGATCGCGAACAGCGTGGGCATGTCCATCTTCTCGGTGATCTGCGAGAACCGGCTCGGCGGAAACCGCGCCTCGATCCACGGCTTGTAATCACTGAAGTCGAAATCGGGCTGACCGACCAGGAAGTTCGACGGGCCGAATCCGTCGTAAGGACGGAGCCAGCTCTCCTTCGACTCCAGGTGACGCTCGAACGCCTCGATGTCCTTCGAGCGCGGCGCCACGACTCCCCAGCCGAAGACTCCGATCCGCGTCACGATGAACTCCTCCGCGACTGCGCGCCGTCGCCGGCGAGCAGGAAGAGCAGGTCGACGACCCGCTGCGAGTAGCCCCACTCGTTGTCGTACCAGGCGACGACGCGGGCGAAGCCGTCACCCAGGGACTGGGTGGACAGGGCGTCGAAGATCGAGGAATGCGGATTGCCGATGATGTCGGTCGATACCAGGGGCCGGGTGCTGTACTCGACGATGGATCCGAGCTCGCCGTTCGCCGCGACCTCGACGGCGCGGTTGATCTCCCCGACGCCCGGCCGGCCGGCCAGGCGGCAAGTGAAATCGATCAACGAGCCATCGGGAACCGGAACCCGCAGCGCCACGCCGTCGAGCTTCCCCTTGAGGCGCGGCAACACCTTGCCCACGGCGCGCGCGGCGCCGGTCGAGGTCGGAATGATGTTCAGCGCCGCCGCGCGGCTGCGTCGCAGGTCGTCGTGCGCCACGTCGGCCAGGCGCTGGTCGTTGGTATAGGCGTGGACGGTCGAGACGAACCCCTCCTCGATGCCGAACGCCTCGTCGAGGATGCGCGCGATCGGCGCCAGGCAGTTGGTGGTGCAGGAAGCGTTCGAGACGATGCGGTCGGTCGGGCGCAGATCCCCATCGTTGACGCCGAGCACGACCATGCGGTCGACCTCGTCCTTGGGCGGGACGGTGAGGATGACCTTGCCCGCCCCGCCGGCGAGGTGGCGCTCGAGCTTCGCACGACTGCGGAAGGCGCCGGTCGACTCGATCACGACGTCGACGCCGAGCGCTCCCCACGGGATGGCGGCCGGGTCGCGCTCCGCGGTCATGCGGATCGAATGCCCGTCGACCGTCATCGTCTCCTCGTCGAACGCGACGGTGCGGCCGAACGGTCCCATCACCGAGTCGAACTCGAGCAGGTAGGCCAGATGCTCGTTCGCGTAGAGATCGTTGATGCAGACCACCTCGACCTCGGGACGGTCGCAGAGGATCCGGAAGACGGAACGGCCGATGCGCCCGAAACCGTTGATGCCGACCCGGATGCTCATCGCGCGCCCTCCGTGGCGAAGGTCGACAGCCGGCGCAGGAGGTCGATCACGCGGTGGCAGTAGCCCCAACCGTTGTCGAAAAAGGTGAGGGTCTTCGAAACCCTGCCGGCGACGATCATCGTCGAGAGCGAGTCGAAGGTCCCGGAGTAGGTCGAATGCAGAATGTCGGAGGAGACGATCGGCTCGGTCTCGTAGGCGACGATCCCGTAGAGGCTCTTCTCGGCGGCGCCGCGAACGGCGGCATTGATCGCCTCCGCGGTGACCTCGCGCGGATGCCAGCAGGTCAGATCGACGACCGAGCCGTTCGGAACCGGCACGTTGATCGACAGGCCCGAGATCTTCCCCGCGAGTCCGGGCACGAGCGTCGCGATCAGCTCGTCGGCGTTGGTGGGCTGCGGGATGATGTTCTCCGCCGCGGCGCGGCCGCTCCGCATGTCGTCGGCCGGTACGTCGGCGAGCCGCAGTTGATTCGAATAGGCGTGCACCGAGGTCAGGAACACGCGATCGAGGCCGAACTCCGCGGCCAGAACCTGGAGAACCGGCGCGGCGCAGTTCGCGGTGACGGAGCCCACCGAGACGATGCGGTGGGAGGGAAGGAGACTCTTGTCGTTGACGCCGACGACGATGGTGGCATCGGGCAGGTCGTCGCACGGGCTGCAGACCAACACCCGCTCGGCTCCGTTCGCGAGATGGCCTTCGAGAGCGGCTCGCGTCTGCGGGGTTTCGGTGGCCTCGATGACGACGTCGACGCCCAGCGCCTTCCAGTCCGGCGCCGGGCTGCCTCCCGGCCCGGGGGCGGGAGCGGGCGGAGCGAGCAGGGCGATCTCACGACCGTCGATCTCGAGCGCACCGTCGCGGCGCGAGATCGGCGTCGGGAAGCGCCCGAGCAGGGTGTCGAACCGCAGGAGGTATTCGAGCGTGCCGGGATCGGTCCGGTCGATGATCGCCGCGAGCTCGATCCCGGAGGAACGCCCCAGCGAAGAGCCTGCGAGTATGCGCACCAGGTTGCGGCCGATACGCCCGCAGCCGACGATCCCCACCGAAATCGAGCCCATGGATGGAAGTTCCTCGAAAGTTCGGGGAGGGTCCCGGTTCCGTGGACTCCGGTTCGATTCCCCGCCTAGAATCCGGATTATGGCAAAACTCACTCCTTTCCGCGCGCTGCGCCCGACTCGCGAGGGCGCGCCGCGCGTCTCCTCCGTCCCCTACGACGTCGTCAGCACCGCGGAAGCGCGGGCCCTCGCCGCCGGAAATCCCCTCTCGTTCCTCCACGTGACCCGTTCCGAGATCGACCTTCCCGAAGACACCGACCCCCACTCCGACGCCGTCTACTCCCTGGCGCGGAAGAATCTCGCCGCCCTGCGGAGCCAGGCTCCGCTCGAGGTCGAGGCCGAGCCGGCGCTCTACGTCTATCGCCTCAGGATGGGAGTCCACACTCAGACGGGGGTCGCCGGCACCTGGAGCGTGGACGAGTACGAGAAAGACCTGATCAAGAAGCACGAGAAGACCCGCCGCGACAAGGAGGACGACAGGACGCACCACATGTGCTCGCTGCGCGCTCAGACTGGAAAGGTCTTCCTGACTTACAAAGCTTCAGCAAAGGTAGATGCCATCGCAACTCGCGTGGCTGCGGCGGAACCGCTTTTCGACTTCGTCGCCGCCGATGCCGTCGCGCACACGGTCTGGCGCGCGTCGGGCGCCGACCGGGACGCGCTGATCGCCGCGTTCGCGGAGATTCCCGAGCTCTACATCGCCGACGGCCACCACCGCGCCGCTTCGGCCTGGCGCACCCGCGCCGAGATCGCCGCGGGCCACTCGCCGCACGCCCCCAGCCCCAACGCCGGCAGCGCCGACAACTTCCTCGCCGTCGCTTTCCCCGACGACCAAGTGCAGGTCCTCCCCTACCACCGGCTGGTGAAGGACCTCCACGGCAAGAGCGCCGATCAGTTCCTGGCCGAGCTCCGGGCACAGTTCGAGTTCATCGATGGTCCGCCACAGCCCGCCCACAAGGGACATGTCGGCCTCTACCTCGGCGGAAGCTGGCAGACGTTCGTCCTTCCTTCCTCTACTGGCGCTTCTCCGCTCGAGAATCTCGACTGCAACGTGCTGCAGGAGAAGGTCTTGACGCCGCTCCTGGGCATCGGCGACCCGCGCACCGATCAGCGGATCGACTTCGTCGGCGGCATCCGCGGCACGCAGGAGCTCGCGAAGCGGGTCGACGCCGGCGAGGCCGCGGTGGCCTTCGCCATGTACCCGGTCTCGGTCGCCGACCTCTTCGCGGTTTCCGACGCCGGCGAGATCATGCCGCCCAAGAGCACCTGGTTCGAGCCCAAGCTGCGCGACGGGCTGCTGGTCCACGAGATCTGAG
>CAZQTL010000240.1:0-5922 GCA_964595975.1 uncultured Thermoanaerobaculia bacterium
CGCGCCCGGCGCTTGACAGCGACGGCCGAAGTTTTCGATAATCCGAAATCGTTTTCAGCCTGCTGAAGCATGCCCTCGACCGAGCTCGACCTCGTCCCGGCCGCCTCGCGCACGCTCGACCTCCTCGAAGCGTTCCGCTCGGCGCGCAAGCCGCTGTCGCTCTCGGCGCTCGCGCGGATCGCCGGCATCCCGGTGTCGAGCTGCCACGGCCTGATCCGCACGCTCGAGCGGCGCGGCTTCCTCTACTACCCGTCGCAGCACGAGGCCTACCCGACCCGCCGCCTCTACGAGCTCGCCCGCGAGATCGACGCCCACGACCCGATCGCGCAGCGGCTCGCCCCGGCGCTGGCGACGCTGCGCGACGACACCGGCGAGACGGTGATCCTGGGCTTGCGCGACGGCGACGCGGTCCTCTATCTCGCGGTGCTCGAAGGGCCGCAGGTGATCCGCTACACCGCGCGCGCCGGCGAGCGCAAGCCGCTGCATTCGAGCTCGATCGGCAAGGCGCTGCTGGGATCGCTCTCCACCGAGGCGCTCGACCTCTGGCTCGCCGGCCGGACACTGCCGCGGATCACCGATCGGACGATCACCTCGGCGACGAAGTTGAAGCGCGACCTCGCCGCGGCGCGCGCTCGCGGCTATTACGTCACCTCCGGCGAGAACGTCGCCGACGTGATGGCGATCGCCGCGCCGCTTTCGATCGGCTCGGCGGCGCTCGGCATCGCGGTCGCCGGCCCGCTGCAGCGGATGGAACCTCGCCTGCGCAAGCACGCCGAACGCCTGCTCGCGACCGTCCGCGGAGCTACCGATGGCCGATGACGAGGTCCGCGTCGAGCGCGACGGCGCGCTGATGCGCGTCACGCTCAATCGCCCGGACAAGCACAACCCGCTGTCGCGCCCGGTGCTGGGCCGGCTGCGCGAGGTCTTCGACGGCGCCCGCGACGATCGCACGCTCGCCTGCGCGGTGCTGACCGGCGCCGGCGACAAGTACTTCGCGGCCGGCGGCGACGTGCGCGACCTGGCAAGCGTCCGCTCGGCCGACGACACCCGCGCGATGGCCGCGCAGGCGCGCGCGACGCTGGCGGCGATCCGCGCCTTCCCGGTGCCGGTCGTGGCGCTGGTCAACGGCGACGCGATCGGCGGCGGCGCCGAGCTGGCGCTCGCCTGCGACCTGCGGGTGATGCGCGACGGCGTGCACATCGGCTTCATCCACGGCCGGCTCGCGATCACCAGCGCCTGGGGCGGCGGCGTCGACCTGCCGATGCTGGTCGGGCCGGCGCGGGCGCTGCGGATGACCTCGCGCTGCGAGCTGGTGCCGGCGTCCACCGCGCTCGCCTGGGGCCTCGCCGACGCGGTCGCGCCGGCGGTGGAGCTCGAGGCGGCGCTGCAGGCGTTCGTCGCGCCGATGCTCAAGCAGTCGAACGCCGCGCTGCGCGGCGGCAAGGCGCTCGCGCTCGCCGCGCGCCGCGGCGCCCCGGTCGACGAGCGGCTCGCGATCGAGCTCGAGGCCTTCGTCGCGACCTGGACGCACGACGACCATTGGAACGCGGTCGACACGCTGCTCGCCCGCCAGCGCGCCTCGTAACCGTCACGAATCGTCCTCATGTCGACGCCACCCGCGCCACCGCCCGCCCCGCCGCGCCTGTCGCAGACGAGCGCCGCCGGCCTCGAGGTCCCGGTGCGCGTCGGTCCCGAGGCGGTCGACCCCGCGCGGATCGGCGAGCCCGGCGAATTCCCGTTCACCCGCGGCATCTTCGCCGACGGCTACCGCGGCCGGCTGTGGACGATCCGCCAGTACTCGGGCTTCGGCACCGCCGAGGAGTCGAACGAGCGCTACCGCTTCCTCCTCGACCAGGGTCAGACCGGGCTCTCCGTCGCGCTCGACCTGCCGACCCAGTGCGGCTACGACCCGGTCGACCCGATGGCGCGCCCCGAGATCGGCAAGGTCGGCGTGTCGCTGTCCAACCTCGCCGAGGCCGAGACGCTGTTCGCCGGCCTCGACCTCGCGCGCATCTCGACCTCGTTCACGATCAACGGCACCGCGGCGATCGTCTACGCGATGTACCTCGCGGTCGCCGACAAGCAGGGCGTGCCGCGCGACAAGCTCACCGGCACGATCCAGAACGACATCCTCAAGGAGTACGTCGCCCGCGGCACCTGGATCTTCCCGGTGCGCCCGTCGATGCGGCTGATCGCCGACACGATCCTCTACTCGAACGAGGCGACGCCGCGCTTCAACCCGATCTCGATCGCCGGCGCGCACGTCCGCGACGCCGGCTCGACCGCGGTCGAGGAGATGGCCTACACGCTCGCCAACGGGCTCGCCTACGTCGACGAGCTCGCGCGGCGCGGCGGCGACGTCTCGAAGTTCGCCAAGCGCCTGTCGTTCTTCTTCTACGTCCACATGGACTTCTTCGACGAGGTCGCGAAGTTCCGCGCCGGCCGGCGCCTGTGGGCGAAGCTCCTGCGCGACCGCTGGGGGGTCACCGATCCCAAGGCGCTGCACTTCCGCTTCGGCGTCGTCTGCGGCGGCTCGTCGCTGGTCGCCGCGCAGCCGTACAACAACATCATGCGGGTCGCGATCGAGACGATGGCGGCGGTGATGGGCGGCGCGCAGTCGATCTTCACCTGCGCCTACGACGAGGCGTTCCAGATCCCGACCGAGTTCTCGGCCGAGCTCGCGGTGCGCACGCAGCAGATCGTCGCCTACGAGGCCGGCATCGCCCGCAGCGTCGACCCGATGGGCGGGAGCTACCTGGTCGAGCACCACACCGACCGGATGGAGGCGGCGATCGAGGCGGTCATGCGCGAGATCGACGACTACGGCGGCGTCGTCAAGGCGATCGAGGACGGCTGGCTGCAGATGCGCGTGGCCGAGCGGGCGCTCGAACGCAAGCGCCGCGTGGACTTAGGCGACACCGTCATCGTCGGCCAGAACCACTTCCGCCGCGACGACCAGACCAACGACGTCGGCGAGGTCTTCCACCTCGACCCCGGCGCCGCCGGCCGCGTGCTGGAGAAATACCAGCGGGTGCTCGACACCCGCGACGCCGCGCACGTCGCCGCGAGCCTCGCGAAGCTCGGCGCCGCCGCGGCGAAGGACGACGAGAACCTGATGCCGTACCTCGTCGACTGCTGCCACGCCTACGCGACCGTCGGCGAGATGGTCGCGACGCTGCGCGCCCGCTGGGGCGACTTCCAGGAGCCGGTCCGGCTATGACCTCCCAGTCGACCCCGACGACCCCGACGACCGCGGCATCCCCGGCGTCCGCGGCGCCGCTGCGCGGCAAGCGCATCCTGATCGCCAAGCCGGGGCTCGACGGCCACGACATCGGCGCGAAGGTCATCGCGCTGACGCTGCGCGACGCCGGCGCCGAGGTGATCTACACCGGGCTGCGCAAGCGCCCGGCCGACATCGCACGCGTCGCGATCGACGAAGGCGTCGACGCGGTCGGCCTGTCGATCCTCTCGGGAAGCCATCGCGAGCTGGTCGCGCAGGTCGTCGACGCACTGCGCCGGCTCGACGCGGCCGACATCCGGGTGTTCGTCGGCGGCACGATCCCGGCCGACGACCACGCGGCGCTGGTCGCGCTGGGCGTGCGCGGCATCTACACCAGCGAACAGCCGCTCGACGAGGTCGTCGCCTCGCTGGCGCGGGAGCTCGCGTGAGCGCCGGCGGCGCCGCCGGGCCGCTCGCCGGCATCCGCATCCTCGAGGTCGGCCACATGCTCGCCGGGCCCTACTGCGGGCTGCTGCTCGCCGATCTGGGCGCCGAGGTGATCAAGATCGAGCCGCCCGAGGGCGACATCGCCCGCCGGGTGAGCCCGCACCGCGTCGGCCCGCACAACGCGTACTTCGCGAGTCTCAACCGCAGCAAGAAGAGCGTCGTGCTCGACCTCGCGAGCGACGCCGGCCGCGCCGCGCTCGCGACGCTCGCCTCGACCGCGCACGCGCTGGTCACCAACCTGCGGCCCTCGGCGATCAAGAAGCTCGGCCTCACCTACGAGGCGCTCAAGGTCCACAACGAGCGGCTGGTCTGCGTCGCGCTGACTGGTTACGGACTGGACGGGCCTTACGCCGAGCGGCCGGCGTACGACTACGTCATCCAGGCGATCACCGGCGTGATGGCGATCACCGGCGACCCGGCCGCGCCGCCGACCAAGACCGGCTACTCGGCGGTCGACAACTCGGCCGGCATCATGGCGGCGATGGGGCTGCTCGCCAAGATCGTCGAGGGCAAGGGCGGCCAGGTCGACGTCGCGATGGTCGACGTGATGCTCTCGCAACTGAACTACCTCGCCGGCGCGAGCTTGAACGCCGGCGAGATCCAGCAGCGCCACGCGAATTCCGCCCATCCGTACATCGTGCCGGCGCAGCTCTTCGCGACCGCCGACGGCTGGCTCGTCCTCTTCGTCTCCCACGACGATTTCTGGCGTCGCTTCGCGACCGAGGTCGGCCACCCCGAGTGGACCGGCGATCCGCGCTACGCGACGATGGAGGCGCGCCGCGCCAACCGCGAGGCGGTGCTGGCGGCGGTGGCCGGGGCGCTCGCGACCCGCACGACGCGCGAGTGGATCGCGCGCCTCGAGCCGCTGGGCGTGGTCGTCGCGCCGGTGCAGTCGATCGAGGACGCGCTCGCCGGCGACCTCGCGGCGAGCCGGTCGATGGTCGTCGACCTGCCGTGCGAGGGCGCGCGCCTGCGGGCGGTCGGCGCCGCGGTCACCTGCGACGGCCGCACGCCGGTCTACGGCGCGCCGCCGCTCCTCGACCAGCATCGCGCCGAAGTCCTCGGCGGCGCGCGATGACGCTCGACGCCGCCGCGCGCCGCCGCCTCGGGCGCACGCTGACGCGCCTCGCGAACGCGAGCGTCGACGAGGTGCTCGCGCTCGCGGCGCACGAGCCCGCCACGCGCGCGCGTCGCATCGGCGTCACCGGGCCGCCGGGCGCCGGCAAGAGCAGCCTGGTCGGCCGTCTGGCTATGCTGCGGTCGAACACGACCGGCGTCGGCGTGCTGGCGATCGACCCGACGAGCCCGAAGAGCGGCGGCGCGATCCTCGGCGACCGGATCCGCATCGACGAGCTCGCCGGCGCCGGCCAGGTCTACGTACGCTCGCTCGCCTCGCGCAGCGCCGCCGACGGACTCGCCGACAACCTGCCCGAGCTCCTCGCGGCGATGGACGCGGCCGGTTTCGGCGAGGTGATCGTCGAGACGGTCGGTGTGGGCCAGGTCGAGCACGCGGTGCGCTCGCTGGTCGACACGCTGGTGCTCGTCACCGTCCCCGAGTCCGGCGACTTCGTGCAGGCGATGAAGGCGGGATTGGTCGAGCTGGCCGACCTCGTCGTCGTCAACAAGTCGGATCTCCCGGGCGCCGCGAAGGCGGCTGCCGAGATCCGCCGCGCGCTCGCGCTCGTGCCCGAGTCGCGCGGCGCGCACCCACCGGTGCTGCTCGCCTCGATCCACGACCCGGCGTCGATCGCGACGCTGTCGGAAGCGATCGACGAACGCGGCCGGTCGGCGGGCGCGTCGGCGGCCGACCGTCATGTCTCCCGTTCCCGCTACCGCCTGAAGAGCCTGATCGAACGGCGCGCCTCGGAGATCGTGCGCGCGCTCGACCCGGACGCGCTCGACCGCCCGCTCGCCGAGCAGTACGCGCTCGCGGTCGCGCGCTTCGGTCCGCCGGCACGCCCTGCCGCATCGCCCGGGGCCTGATCCGATCCGCCCGATGCTCTCGATGCAACCGAACCACACGATTCCACGATCCGTCGGCGCAACGAACGCCGACTCGCGCAAGGAGGAACCATGATCGCCCAACTGAAACGCGCTGCCTCGATCCTGACCGCACTCGCGCTGTCGGTCGCGGCTCTCGTCCCCGGCGCGGCGCTCGCGCAGGCGTTCCCGTCGAAGCCGGTGCGCATCGTCGT
>CAZQTL010000241.1:0-5895 GCA_964595975.1 uncultured Thermoanaerobaculia bacterium
CAGTCGGCGCCTCGACGTGGGCGTCGGGCAGCCAGGTGTGGAAGGGGAACATCGGCACCTTGATGGCGAAGGCGATGGCGAAGGCGCCGAAGAGCCAGAGCTGCTGGCCGAGCGGGAAGTGGAGTTGCAGCAGATCCTCGTAGCGGAAGCTCCAGACGCCGGTGAGCTCGCCGTAGCTCCAGGCCATCCAGAGGATGCCGAGGAGCATCAGCAGGCTGCCGGCCATGGTGAAGAGGAAGAACTTGACCGCCGCGTAGACCCTGCGCTCGCCGCCCCAGATGCCGATGATGAGATACATCGGGATCAGCATCACTTCCCAGAAGACATAGAAGACCAGCAGATCGAGGGCGACGAGCGCCCCGAGCATGCCGGTGGTGAGCAGCAGCATGGAGGCGGCGAAGCCGGTCCAGTGCTTGGTGATCCCCTGCCAGGAGCCGAGAATGACCAGCGGCAGCAGCAGGCCGGTGAGCAGGACGAGAGGGAGCGAGATGCCGTCGACGCCGACCTCGTAGAGGACGCGCAGGGAGCCGAAGTCGAGCCAGCTCAGGGCGGTGTCGCGGGCGACCATCGTGCCGCCGCCCCAGTGCGAGGCGGCGAAGGTGGCGATCAACGCGAGCTCGACGAGGGCGACGACCAGAGCGTAGACCTTGACCGTACGCGCGCTCGCCCGGCCGAGAAAGAGCAGCGGCAGCGCCGCGAAGCTCGGGAAGAACACGAAGCGGGTGATCGTGTCGCCGAGGAGCAGGTCGAGGAGCTGTTGCGTCATCAGAAGATCATCCACCAGAAGAGGGCGAGCACTCCGGCAAAGAAGTAGAGGGCGTACTGGCGGACGTTGCCGGTGGTGGAGAAGCGTCCGAGGTCGCCAGCCAGCTCGGTGATGAAGGCCAGCACATGGAGACCGCCGTCGATGAAGACCGAGTCGATGACCTTCCAGCAGAAGCGGGCCGTCGCCCGCAGCGGCCGCACCACCAGGCGATCGTAGAGCTCGTCGACGAAGTACTTGTTCTCCACCAGGCGGTAGAGGCGGGGCGCGCGGCGCGCCAGGGCCTCGTCGGCGGCGGTGCCGCGGTTACCGCCCCAGAGGCGCCAGGCGATCAGCAGACCGGCCGCCGCAGCGGCGATCGAGGCGCCGACGAGGAGCGCTTCGAGACCCAGCTCGTGATGTCCTCCGTGACCTTCGTGCCCGGGGATGGCGACGATCACCGAAGAGAGGAGTCCGCCCAGCCAGTCGAAGTGGGTGAAGGGGATCTTCCCGGCGTAGCCAGCGACGGCGGCACCGATGGCGAGGACGACGAGCGGCACCACCATCACGGCGGGCGACTCGTGGAGATGGTGCTCCTGCTCGTGCGTGCCGCGGAACTTGCCGAAGAAGGTCAGGCAGAGCAGCCGCAGCATGTAGCAGGCGGTGAGAGCCGCGGTCGCTATGCCGACGATCCAAAGGACCGGCGATTTCTCGAAGGCGGCGCCGAGGATCGCGTCCTTGCTGAAGAAGCCGGCGAGGAGCGGTACCCCCGAGATGGCCAGGGTGCCGACGAGGAACGTGCGGTAGGTCCACGGCAGCTGCTTGCGCAGGCCGCCCATCTTCCGCATGTCCTGCTCGCCGCCCATGGCGTGGATCACCGAGCCGGAGCCGAGGAAGAGGAGCGCCTTGAAGAAGGCGTGGGTCGCGAGGTGGAAGATCGCCGCGACGTAGGCGCCGGCGCCGGCCGCGAGGAACATGTAGCCGAGCTGGGAGACCGTCGAATAGGCGAGAACCTTCTTGATGTCGTTCTGCGCGATGCCGATCGTGGCGGCGAAGATCGCCGTGGCTGCTCCGACGATGGCGACGAACAGCGAGATCGACGGGGCCAGCTGATAGATCAGGTTCGTCCGCACCACCATGTACACGCCGGCGGTCACCATCGTCGCGGCGTGGATGAGGGCCGAGACCGGCGTCGGGCCCGCCATGGCGTCCGGCAGCCAGACGTAGAGCGGAATCTGCGCGCTCTTGCCCATCGCGCCGATGAAGAGGAAGAGTGCGATGAAGCTGGCGAGCGAGAGGCCGAGGGCGAACGGCGCCTCGAGAGCTCCGACGTCGGCCAGGATCGCCGTGTTCACGCCCTTGAAATTGAGCGTTCCGAACTGGCTGAAGATGGCGAACAGTCCGAGGAGGAAGGCGAAGTCGCCGATGCGGTTGACGATGAAAGCCTTGCGTCCGGCCTGCGGCGGGAAGTCCTGATCGAAATAGAAGCCGATCAGCAGGTACGAGCACAGGCCCACGCCCTCCCAGCCGACGAACATCACGAGGTAGTTGTCGCCGAGAATGAGCAGCAGCATCGCGCCCATGAAGAGGTTGAGGTAGGCGAAGTAGCGCCGGTAGCCCTCTTCGTGGGCCATGTAGCCGATCGAGTAGACGTGAATCAGGAAGCCGACGAAGGTGACGACGAAGAGCATGATCGCCGACAGCGGGTCGAGCAGGAAGGCGATGTCGATCTTCAGCGCGCCGGCGGTCCAGGGGTAGAGCAGCTGCTCGAAGGGGGCGTAGCCGGGCCGGGAGAGGAATTCCGCGAGGCAGGCGAGCGCGACCAGCAGAGACAGGCCGGGGGCGCCGACGCCGATCGCGGTGGCGAGCGACTTGTGACGGTTCCGGACCAGGAGCCCGTTGACGGCGGCACCGAGAAACGGCAGCGCCGGAATCAGCCAGAGATAGTCGAGGGCTCTCATCGTCTCACCATCGGAGTCGATTCAGACGATTGACGTCGATCGTATGTCGCAGGCGGTAGATGCTGATGAAGAGCCCCAGTCCCACGGCGGCTTCGGCCGCGGCCACAGCCAGCGCGAAGAAGACGAACATCTGTCCGGCGCTGTCGCCATGGATGCGGGAGTAGGCGACGAGCGTGAGGTTGGCGGCGTTCAGCATGAGCTCGATCGACAGGAAGATCGCGATCCCGCTGCGCCGGGTGAGGGCGCCGAAGGCGCCGATGCAGAAGAGCGCCGCCGCGAGAACCAGGTACCAGGCGATCGGGATCGTCATCGCGGCTCTCCCTGTTTCGCCGCGGCCGCCGCAGCGGCGTCTTCAGGAGCTTCTCCGGGCTCGGTCCTCTGTGCCACCCAGCTCGCGGCGACGACCGCCACCAGCAGGAGCAGGCCGATCATCTCGAACGGCAGGAGGTAGGTTCCGAAGAGGTCGCGGGCCACCGCGGCGAGCGAAACCGACTCGGGCGTGAGCGGGCGGAGGGGGGTATCCGAGTAGGCGTTCCAGAACAGCCGCGCGAGCGCGCCGACGAACACCAGCGCGCAAACCCCCGCTCCGACGAGCATGCCGTTCACCCGTGTCGCCGTCGTGCGCTCGCGCTGGACGTTGAGCAGCATGATGACGAACAGGAAGAGCACGAGAATGGCTCCGGTGTAGAGGAGGATCTGCAGCGCAGCGAGAAATGGCGAGCCGAGGAGGATGAAGAGCCCGGCGGTGGCCACCAGCGTCACCACGAGGCTCATGGTGGAGATGACCGGGTTGCGATGGAACACGACCACGAGCGCCGAGACGATCGCGGCGGTGGCCAGGAGGACGAAGACGGTGAGCAGCATCGTCAGAGCTTTCCGGCGACGGCGAGCGCGGCCACGACGACGAAATTGAGCAGGGCGATCGGCAGCAGCACTTTCCAGCCCAGGTGCATGAGTTGATCGTAGCGGAAGCGCGGGAAGGTCCAGCGCACCCAGATGAAGCCGAAGAGCGCGATGTAGGTCTTGACGATGAGGACCGAGAAGCCGAACAGCGCCGTGCCGAGTCCGGGGCCGAGGAGCGGGCCGACGACGGGCAGGCCGGCGATCCAGGCGCCGGCAGCGGCGGCGTCGACGCCCGGCAGCGACCAGCCGCCGAAGAAGAGCGTCACGCCGAGGGCCGAGAGGATCGCCATCGACTGGTACTCGCCCATGTAGAAGAGCGCCATGCGCAGGCCGCCGTATTCGGTGTGATAGCCGGCTACGAGCTCCGACTCCGCCTCGGGCAGGTCGAAGGGCGTGCGATTGGTCTCGGCGAACGCCGCGACCAGGAAGACGAGGAAGCCGAGCGGCTGCGTGAAGACGTTCCAGGCCGGCAGGAATCCCAGGAGAGTGCCTGCGATCTGGTGTTCCACCACCCGCGACAGGTTCAGCGAGCCGGCAGGAATGAGCGCTGCGAGCACCGCCACGGTGAGCGCCAGCTCGTAGCTCACCATCTGGGCGGAGGCCCGGATACCGCCCATGAGCGACCACTTGTTGTTCGAGCTGTAACCGGCGAGGACGAGGCCATAGACGCCGAGGCTCGCGAGCGCGAGGAACATCAGCATTCCGGCGTCGGAGTCGATGACCACCAGCGGGAACGTGTGTCCGGCCACCGTGACCTCGGGGCCGAACGGGATGACCAGATAGGTGAGCAGGGAGGCGACGAATCCGATCGTCGGCGCGAGGAGGAAGAGGAACTTGTCGGCGCCCGCCGGGTTGACGTCCTCCTTGAAGATGAACTTGAGTACGTCGGCGATCGCCTGGAAGAGTCCGAGCGGACCGAGCCGATTGGGGCCGAGGCGGTCCTGCATGAACGCCGGCGCGCGGCGCTCCAGCCAGAGCATGATCGGCGTGACGTTGATCAGGGCGAACATCCACAGCCCGGTCATGGCCAGCGCCGCGATGACACTCGGGGTGAAGACCACGCTCGTCACGCTCCCGCTCCCGCCGGCGAGGTTTCGGGCACCTGGTGGAGTCTGGAGCCCTCGGCGGCGATTTCGTGGTACCGCAGACCGCCGAAGGCCGGGATCTCCTCGGCCATCAGATCGAACACCGTCGCCGGCGTCACCGTCGACCACTTGGTGTCGAAACGCGAGAGGAGATCGGCGAGCGCCTCGACGCCCGGCCGGACCTGGGGCGGAGCGGGGAAGGCCCGCTCGAACCGTTGCACGCGCCAGTCGACGTTGACGAAGGTCCCGGCGCGCTCGGCATGCGTGGCGACCGGCAGGACGACATCCGCCACCCGGGCGAGCGGGGAGTCCGCCCATCCCATGACGGCCAGGAACTTCGCCTCGCGCAGGCGCTCGACGACCTTGGGGTCGTGGGCGGCGCGGCCGAAATCGCTGTCGGCGATGAAGATCGCTCCGCACTTGGCGGCGGCGCCCTCGAGCAGCAGATCCTCGCTCGCCACGGCGCCGTCGGCCGGCAGGAGTCCGGCAAGCTCGGCGCCGCGACGGTTCGGCGCCGCGTCGTGCCCGGTCAGGCCGCCCTGCAGGTTGGGGATATGCCGTGCCGGCCCGCTGTCGACCCAGATGGAGCGGTGCGGCGAGTCGACGGCGCCGGCGAGCTTGGCGAACAGGAACGCCTCCTCGGTGGAGAGGAACCCCGAACCGAGAAAGGCGATCACGCCTTCGCTGCGGCGGGAGCGGAGGTTGTGCGCCACGTGATCGAGCGCTTCCTTCCACCCGGTCGCCGTGAGAGCGCCGTTGCGGCGGATCTGCGGGAAGGCGAGGCGGGGGATCTCGCGATAGCGCTCGTGCGTCGCGCGGCCGAAGTCGCACATCCAGAAGTCGTTGACGTCCGGATTCTGCCGTGGCTTGTAGCGCTTGATCGCTCCGTGCTTGTGCTCGAGCGTGATGTTGCACCCGACATCGCAGCCGGTGCAGATCGAAGGATTCTTGTCGAGATACCAGACGCGCTCGGCGAAGCGGAATCGCGTCGAGGTGAGCGCCCCGACCGGGCAGATGTCGACGACGCAGGTCGACAGCGGATTGTCGAGCGGCTTGCCGGGAAAGGTGCCGATCTCGGCATGCGAGCCGCGTTCGAAGAATCCGAGCTCGCTGGTCTTGGCGATCTCCTCGGTGAACCGCACGCACCGGGTGCACTGGATGCAGCGGTTCATGTTCAGCATCACCGTCGGTCCGAGCGGGATGC
>CAZQTL010000242.1:0-5828 GCA_964595975.1 uncultured Thermoanaerobaculia bacterium
CACGGCGACGGTGGGGCGGGCGATGCGGCCGAGCTCGGCGATCTCGCCCGGGACGCTGGTGCCGCATTCGAGAACGATCGCCCGGTGCTCGGGCGTGAGGGTGAAGAGGGTCATCGGCACGCCGACCCGGTTGTTGAGGTTCCCCGCCGTCACCAGCGTCTGCCCGAAGAGCGCCCGCACCGCCGCTGCCGCCAGGGTCTTGGTCGTCGTCTTGCCGGCGGAGCCGCCGATCGCGAGCACCGGGAGCGGCCGGCTGCGGGTCTCGCGGTCGACGAAGTGGCGCGCCAGGTCGCCCAGCGCCACGAGCGTGTCGGCGACTTCGATGCGCGGACCGGCGACGCCGCGTCCGGCCGCGACGAGATTGACCGCACCGCGAGCCGTGGTCTCGGCGGCGAAGCGATGCGCGTCGTGCACCTCGCCGACGATGGCGACGAAGAGGCCGTCGGCGGCGACGGTGCGCGAGTCGGTCGCCACCTCGACCAGGGCGCGCGCCGGCTCGAGATCGAACAGCGTACCGCCCGTCGCCGCGGCGATCTCTCCGGCGGTGAAGGCGGCGGTGTTGCGCGGGATCGGAGTCGCCAACTACTCGCCGCCGGCGGAATACCCGCGTTCGCCGTCGAAGGTGAAGAGCCCTTCCGTCTTGATGAAGTCGAGCCCCGCCGCCGCGCAGCGGCCGAGCAGGGCGGCCACCTGGTCGTGGCCCACGGCTCCGCGGCCGTCCTGGCTGAGGAAGCGGCAGCACCAGTGGTCGGTGCAGAAGGTCTCGGGCGAACCCTCGGGCCAGACTTTGGTGCCGCGGTTGGTGATCGCCTTGAGCTCCAGGCCGGCGGCGCCGAGCGGCAGGACGACTTTCGCCAGCTCGTCGGGGTGACCGCCATTCCAGTCGAGGAAGAGGTCGACGCCGACCAGCTTCTTGACCGCTCGTGGACGCGTCGCGGCCCCCTGGCCGGTCTGGGCCGGGGCGTTGACGTAGCGCACCGGCTTGAGCACCGACGGCTCCTGTCCCAGCCGCGCGACCACCGCGGCGCCGAACTCCCGCGTGCCGACCTTCTCCTTCGAGACGCCCTCCGAGAAGATGTCGTAGGTGTGGACGCCGTCCTCGATCGTCTTCAGCCAGGCGTTGTGCACCCGCTCCGCCACCTCGGCCTGGCCGATGTGGACCAGCATCAGGATGGCGCCGTGCAGAAGACCCGACGGGTTGGCGAGATTCTGGCCGGCGCGGCGCGGCGCCGAGCCGTGGATGGCCTCGAACATCGCCACGTGCTCGCCGATGTTGGCCGAGCCGGCGAGACCGACGGAGCCGGCGATCTGCGCCGCCACGTCGGAGAGGATGTCGCCGTAGAGGTTGGGCATCACGATGACGTCGAAGGCGGTCGGCGTGTCGGCGAGCTTGGCGGCGCCGATGTCGACGATCCAGGCCTCCTTCTCGATCTCCGGGTACTCGGCACCGATGGTGTCGAAGGCCTCGTGGAAAACGCCGTCGGTCATCTTCATGATGTTGTCCTTCATGAAGCAGGTGACCTTCTTGCGGCGGTTCCGCCGGGCGTATTCGAAGGCGTAGCGGACGATCTTCTCGGAGCCCGGCCGGCTGATGAGCTTCAGGCACTGGTAGACCTGATCGGTCTGGCGGTGCTCGATGCCGGCGTAAGTGTCCTCCTCGTTCTCGCGCACGATGACGACGTCCATGCCGGGGTGTTTGGTGCGCACGAAGGGATGCAGCGACATGCACGGGCGCACGTTGGCGTACTGGCCGAAGGTCTTGCGCACGGTGACGTTCATGCTCTTGAAGCCGCCACCCTGCGGCGTGGTGATGGGAGCCTTGAGGAAGACGTTGGTGCGGCGCAGCGAGTCCCACGCCGACGGCTCGATGCCGGAGAGGTGGCCGCGCTTGTAGACCGCTTCGCCGATCTCGATGGTCTCGATCTCGATCGCGGCGCCGGCCGCCTGGATGATGGCGAGCGTCGCCTGCATGATTTCGGGGCCGATGCCGTCGCCATGGGCGACCGTAATGGGAGTCTTGGCAGTCATTCGGGGGTACCCTCTCGTAGATGCGCCGGAGTCCGGCAGTCGAGTCAGTCTATCGAACGGCGCCCGGGGCGGTCCTGCGCCGGATCCGGTCGGGCCGGACCCCGCTTCCGCGCCGCGCTCGCCGGGTGATCTAGATGGCGGCGTGCGGCGGGCAGCTTTCGCTCGCTCCCGCCGCCTTGCCGTGCGCATGACCGGGGCCGCTGAGCGCCGTGAACGCCATCCACACGCCGAGGGCGATGTAGGCCGCGGCGGCCGAACGCCGCAGAACCGTCGAGCGCGCCAGGTCGCGCAGGCGCGACGCGGCGAGGCCGGCGGCGAAGAGCGCCGGCAGTGTGCCGGCGCCGAACGCCAGCATCACCAGGGCGCCGTCGCCCGGGCCGCCGGCGAGGCTCGCCATGGCGAGCATCGAGTAGATCAGTCCGCAAGGCAGGAATCCCCAGACCAGGCCGAGCGCCATCGCGTGGCCAGGGCTGCGGGCGACGAGCAGACGGCGGCCCAGCGGTTCGATGTGCCGCCAGAGCCGCGCTCCGAGCCGCTCGATCGGCTGCAGGAACTGCGGCCGGCCAGCGAGGAAGAGTCCCAGGCCGACGAGAAAGAGAGCGGCGAAGAGGCGCGCGCCCCGGCGCGCCATGTCCGGCGGCAGGAGTCCGCCGACCGCTGCGCCGAGCGTCCCCGCGAGGGCCCCGAGCGCGGCGTAGGTGACGATCCGGCCGGCGTTGTAGGCCAGCAGTCCGGGCAGCCGGCTGCCGGCGCCGCCGCCTCCGGACGCCGGAGTGGCGGCGCCGCGGCCGACCGAGAAGGCGCCGACGATGCCCCCGCACATGCCGAAACAGTGCCCGGAGGAGAGCAGGCCGGCGACGAAGGCGCTGCCCGCCGCGACCGTGTTCATTGCGCAGGTCCGAGGCTGGCGACCGTCTCCGCCGGCTGCCGGAGCGCTCCCACGAGGCGCCAGTCCTCGGCCTCGATCTGGAGGTAGAACTTGCCCTGCGCGAGGGGTGGCAGCGCGGTGCGGTAGAGGCCGGGCGCTTCGCGCACGAGGTCGACGTGGACGTCGGCGCCGCCGTGGGTCGCGTGCAGGAGGGAGAGTTGCAGGGTCCCCGGCAGCGACGACAGATCGAGCGCCGTCAGCCGGACTTCGATCGATCGACCGGCGCCGCTGGCGGCCGGCGCGAGGGTGGCGAGGGCGGTCAAGCCGCGCCGCTGGGCGGCGACGTCACGCTCGATCGTGACGTTGATCGCCTTGCCCCGGGCGTAGTAGTCGTCGACGACGACGCCGTCGAAGACCTGGAAGGCGAGCACGACGGTGGAGACGCCGGCGACGACCGACCAGGCCGGGAAGAGGATCAGCAGCCACACCAGCGGGTTGCGGTACCAGGTGTTGCTCGCGGTGGATGCCATCAGCCCCCCTTGTGCTCGTCGTCGGCCTCTTCGGGCTCCCGCCGCCGGGGGCCGAGGAAGCGGGCCGGTTCGCTGACCCGAATTCTGGCATCGTCGACCGCGACCAGCTCGAGCTCGATCTCGTTCGAATGCTCCGGAACGTCCTCCGGCGCGACCCGCAGGCGGACCGGCACATCGCGCACCTGGCCGGGACCGACGTCGAGATCGCCGGCATCGTAGTCCACCGTGATGTTGGGCAGGCCCGTCGCCTGGAGCCGGTAGGTGCGCGGCCGCTCGTCCATATTGAGGATCTTCAGGCGATAGACGTTCTCGATGCGGCCGTCGCGCGCTTCGCGGAAGGGAGCGTTGCGATCGCGCAGCACGTCGAAGGCGACGGGAATCCGGCTGGAGATCGAGATCGCCAGCGCCGTGCCGATGCCGAGCATCAGCAGGGCGTACACGGCGACGCGCGGACGCAGGATGCTCGTCCTGCGGTTCTCCATGGCGTTCAGCGTGGTGTAGCGCACGAGACCGCGCGGCGAGCCGACCTTGTCCATGACTTCGTCGCAGGCGTCGATGCAGGCGGTGCAGGCGATGCACTGGTACTGCAGGCCGTTGCGGATGTCGATGCCGGTCGGGCAGGCCTGCACGCACAGGGTGCAGTCGACGCAGTCGCCGAGCGGCTTCTCTGCGTTCTCCGGCGTGCGCGCCGACCCCTTGCCGCGGGCGCCGCGCGGCTCGCCGCGCGCGGGGTCGTAGGAGACGATCAGGGTGTTGCGGTCGAACATCGCGCTCTGGAAGCGCGCGTAAGGGCACATGTAGATGCAGACCTGCTCGCGCATCTTGCCGCAGAAGAGCAGGATCGCGACGACGATGAAGCACAGGAAGAAGGTCTCCCACGGCCCCAGGGCGCCGGCGAGGATGCGCCCGCCGAGCTCGCGGATGGGCGTGAACGAGCCCAGCGTCGAGAAGGCGGTGAAGAAGGCGAAGGCGAGCCAGAGCGTCCACTTGATCGCGAGCTTCGTGGTGCGCGCCGGCGAGAAGCCGTTCTTGCGCAGGCGGATCTGGCTGGAACGGTCGCCTTCGACCCAGCGTTCGATCCACACCAGCATCTGGGTGAAGACCGTCTGCGGGCAGGCGTAGCCGCACCAGACGCGCCCGGCGAGCGCGGTGAAGAGGAACAGGGCGAGCGCCGCCAGCACCAGCACCGCGGTGAGGTAGATCAGATCCTGCGGCCAGAAGACCAGGCCGAAGAAGTAGAACTTGCGCGCCGGCAGGTCGTGCAGAAAGGCCTGCCGGCCCCCCCATTGCAGCCAGGGAAGGCCGTAGAGCACGCCCAGGGTGAGAAAGAGCGCCGCGATACGCAGCCGCGAGAAGCGGCCGTGCACGATGCGCGGATGGACCTTCTGGTGAGCCGAGAAGTACGAACCGCCGGTCTTGGTGGCGCTCGTCATGATCCTTTCGAGAGGCCGTACACGTAGGCCGCCAGGAGCCGGACCTTCGCCGGTCCCAGGAAGTCGCCGTGCGCCGGCATCATTCCCTTGCGGCCGTAGGAGACGGTCTGCGTGATCGCCGCCTCGGATCCGCCGTACTGCCAGATGTCGTTGGTGAGGTCAGGGGCACCGACCGCGGGATTGCCCTTGCCGGTCAGGCGGTGGCAGGAGAAGCAGATCGCCTCGAACTTCTGCTTGCCGGCCTCGACCAGCTCGGGATGGGTCTGGCGGTTGCTGAAGGAGAGCACGTACTGGACGACCTCCTTCACGCCGTCCTTGCCCAGCGCCGGTTCCCACGCCGCCATGTTGGCCTGGCGGCCGCCGGTGATCGTGGTCTCGATCGCTTCGGGGGTGCCGCCCCATTTCCACTCCTCGTCGCGCAGGTTGGGATAGCCCGGCGCGCCGCCGGCGTCGGAGCCGTGGCAGGCGGTGCAGTAGTTGAGGAAGAGCCGCTTGCCGATCTTCTGCGCCTCGGGGTCCTTGGCGAGCGCCTCGACCGGCTGCGACTCGTAGCGGGCGTAGATCGGGCCGTAGGCGGCGTCGGCCGAGGCCATCTCGGCGCGGTACTGGTTCTCCTGCGTCCAGCTCTGCGTGCCGTTCCAGAAACCGAGTCCCGGGAACAGCACCAGATAGACGACGGCGAAGGCGATGGTGCCGTGGAAGAGCCAGCGCCACCAGCCGGGGAGAGGGTTGTTCCACTCGCGCAGATCCTCGTCCCAGACGTGGCCGGTGGTCTCCTCTTCGTTCGGCCGCTGGCCGCGGGTGATCGCGATCAGGAAGACGAAGCAGGCCGCGAGCGAGAGGATCGCGGCGATGCCGATGTACCAGGGCCAGAAGTTGCTGGTGAAATCGCTCATTTCGTGCTCCTCGCGAGACCCTCGGCCGTAAGTTCCTCATCGAACGGGATGCGCTCGGCTTCCGCGAAGTCGG
>CAZQTL010000243.1:0-5811 GCA_964595975.1 uncultured Thermoanaerobaculia bacterium
GTCCGGCGGTCGCCGCCCTGCTCGCCGCGGCCGATCACTGGCGGCTGTGGAAGGTGGCGGTGCTCGAGCTCTGGTACCGCGAGTGGCTGACATGAGGGCCGGGGAGCGCTTCGTCTTCGTGGTCTGCGGCGCCGAAGCCGAGATCGCGACGCTCGAGCTCGCGCTCGGCCACCTGCGGCGATTCTCGGACACGCCGGCGATCGTGGTGACCGACGCGCGCCGCAATGCGCGCCCGATCCCGCACGACCGGGTGCTCGACTGCCCGACGCCGGCGGAGTTCTCGGACGCGCAGGCCGCGATCTTCCTCAAGACGTCCCTCCACCGCCGGCTCGAGCCCGGCCCCGTCTACGCCTATCTCGACGCCGATGTGCTCGCGGCGCGCCCCGGCGTCGATCAGATCTTCATGTACCGCTTCGGCCCGGCGACCTTCGCCACCGATCACTGCCGGATGCGCTACTTCAGCCCGTGGGCGATCGACTGCGGCTGCCTGTCGGAGCGCCGCCTCGCGCAGGCGGCGGAGCTCAATGCACTCATCGCGCCGCTCGACGCCTGCCCGCCGGAGCTCGTGGAGAAGCGGCGCCGGCTGGAGGCGAAGCTCGCCGCCTACTCGGCGCGCTATGTCTCGCCGCCGCCCGAGCTTGCGGCGCGGCGCGACGCGGTGCAGCGCCTGCTCGAGCGCACGGCGGGCCATCCCTGGCGGCGGAAGGCGGCGCTCCTGGCGTACGTCCTGCCGAAGTTCGGCGCGCGGCTGACGCGCCGCCTCTGGCGCGGCGGCGACCCGGTCCAGGCGGCCCAGCGCGTCGTCGACGACGCGCTCGGCACGCTGCCCGAGTTCATCCGCCGCGAGACGGGCTTCGACTGGCGGCTGGACGAACGCCGCGGTTACGACGAGGCCGGCCGCCTGCTGCTCACCGACGTGCCGTTCTACGTCGCGCAGCAAAGCGAGTACCGTTTCGACGAGACCCGCGGCGAATGGGTCGATGGCGCCGGCGAGCGGGTCTTCCATGGCCCGTGCGACCACCTGCGCGCAGCGATCGCCGAAGATTTCGGTGTCGCCGTCGCCGATCCCGACTGGCAGCACTGGAACGGCGGCGTCTTCCTGTTCGACGCCGGCGCCGATTCCGCGGCCGCGCCGTTCCTCGACAGCTGGCACGAGCTCACCGTGGCGAGCTTCTCCCTGCCGCGCTGGCGGACGCGCGACCAGGGGACGCTCATCGCCGCCGCCTGGAAGCACGGCCTCGAAAATCAGGCGACGCTGCCGAAGGAGTTCAACTTCCTCGCCGATTACCACAAGCCCGGCCTCCACTTCGATGCCGGCCGCGGCTTCAGCTTCGACGGCAGGGCCGGTTTCGTGAGACCGTATCTCGTGCACATCTATCATCACTGGGGGGACCGCGATTGGGCGGTCTGGCGCTGGCTCGAGAGCCTCACCGACGAGGGTCCGGAATGAACGAGATCGTCTATCAGCCCGACGCCGGGAGCGACCGCCATCGCCGGCTGTTCGCCCAGATGCGCCGCGACCTCGCCGCCTCGGCGGGGATGGCGCGCCAGATGCTCCTGCGCCAGCTGCGCGCCGAGTACCGGCAGACGCTCACCGGCGGCTTCCTCGCCTTTCTGCCGGCGCTCGGCATGGTGTTCTGGGCGGTGCTCGCCGACCGGGCGAAGATCCTCGACGCCGGCGACACCGGCATCCCCTACGCCGCCTTCGTGCTCCTCGGGCTGGTCGCCTGGCAGACCTTCGTCGAGGCGATCAACGTGCAGATCGAGACGCTGGCCTCGGAGCGCTCGCTCCTCGCCAAGCTCGACCTGCCGCCGGAGAGTCTCATCGGCGCCGCCTTGGCGCGTGTGCTGGTGAACGTCGCGCCGAAGGTCCTGGTGGTCGCGGTGGTCTTCCTCTTCCTGCGCCAGGGGGTGCCGTGGACGGTCGTCCTGGCGCCGCTGCCGCTCCTCGTCCTGGGGCTCCTCGGCACGGCGCTCGGCCTCTTCCTCGCGCCGCTCCACGCCCTCTACCACGACGTCGGCAAGGGCCTCCAGGCGGTGACCACCTTCTGGTTCTTCATGACCCCGGTGTTCTACGCCGTGCCGAAGGCCGGCCTCTTCCGCACCCTCGTGGCGTGGAACCCCGTCACCCCGCTCCTCGGCCTGGCCCGGGATCTCGCCGCACTCGGCAGCTCGACAAGCTGGGGAGCGGCGCTCTGGATGACCGCCGCCACCGCCCTCGCCCTGCCCCTATCCTGGTTCTTCTACCGCCTGGCGCTGCCGGTGGTGCTCGAGAAGACGCAGTAGGCCGCCGCAGCGGGAGACCTTCAGCCGAGCTCGACGTACGCCTCGAGGCCGTGGAGGCCGCCTTCGCGGCCGAAGCCGGATTCCTTGTAGCCGCCGAAGGGGCTGGTGGGGTCGAATTTGTTGAAGGTGTTCGCCCACACGACGCCGGCGCGCAGGCGCTTGGTCATGGCGAAAATCTTGGCGCCCTTGTCGGTCCAGACGCCGGCCGAGAGACCGTAGGCGAGGTTGTTGGCCTTCTCGATCGCCTCGTCGGCGGTGCGGAAGGTCATCACCGCCAGCACCGGGCCGAAGATCTCCTCGCGCGCGATGCGGTGCGACTGCGCGACCTCGGTGAAGTAGGTCGGCGGGAAGAAGAAGCCCTGCGCCGGCAGCGCGCACTGCGACTGGTGGAGGTGCGCCCCCTCCTCCACGCCGTACGCCGTCATCTCGCGGATCTTCTCGAGCTGCGCCCGCGAGTTGATCGCCCCGACGTCGGTGTTCTTGTCCAGCGGGTCGCCCACCCGCAGCTGGCGGATCCGCCAGTCGAGCTTGGCGATCAGCGTGTCGGCGACCGACTCCTCGACCAGCAGGCGCGAGCCGGCGCAGCAGACGTGCCCCTGGTTGAAGTAGATGCCGTTGACGATCCCCTCGACCGCCTGGTCGAGCGCCGCGTCGGCGAAGACGATGTTCGCCGCCTTGCCGCCGAGCTCGAGCGTCAACCGCTTGCCGGAGGCGGCGGTGGCGCGCTGGATGAGCTTGCCGACCTCGGTCGAGCCGGTGAAGGCGATCTTCTTCACCCGCGGATGGTTGACGAGGTGAGCTCCGGTCTCGCCGGCGCCGGGGACGATGTTGACCACTCCGGGCGGGAGCTCGGCCTCCACAAAGATCTTCGCCAGGTGCAGCGCCGTGAGCGGCGTCGTCTCCGCCGGCTTGAGCACCACCGTGTTGCCGCAGGCGAGCGCCGGAGCGATCTTCCACGCCGCCATGAGGAGCGGGAAGTTCCACGGGATGATCTGGCCGCAGACGCCGAGCGGGCGGACCTCGCCCGGACCCCTGCCGGGGAAGGCGTAGTGGAGCTTGTCGGCCCAGCCGGCGTGGTAGAAGAAGTGCGCCGCGGCGAGCGGGATGTCGACGTCGCGCGACTCCTTGATCGGCTTGCCGCCGTCCATCGTCTCGAGAATCGCGAACTCGCGCGCCTTCTCCTGCAGCAGACGGGCGATGCGGTAGAGGTACTTGCCGCGCTCGAGCGGCGCGAGCTTCGACCAGACCTTGAACCCGGCCTCGGCGGCGCGCACCGCGGCTTCGACGTCGGCTTCCCCGGCCTCGGCGACCTCGGCCAACTTCCGCTCCGTCGCCGGATTCACCGTGTCGAAGTAGCGCCCCGACTTCGGCGCCACGAACTTGCCGCCGACGAACAGGTCGTAGCGCGGCTCGACCTTCACGCGGGCGGTCGACTCCGGCGCCGGCGAGTACTCCCAGGCGCCGCCGAACTCGAGCGCCGGGCGTTCGGCGTGGACTCTGGCGGATCCCTCGAGCACGGTCTGCACCTCTTTCGGCATGGGGCGGATTCTACTCCGGGAGCCCGCGAGCCGTTAGGATCGCGGGCCATGAGCCAGCCACGCGTCGCCCTCCTGTTTCACGCTGTGCTTCTGTCGGCGGCCCTCGCCGGGCCGGCCGCCGCCGTGCAGGAACCGGCGGCGAGCTCCGCGCCGGCGGCGCCGAAGCCGGTCGCCGTGCGACTCGAGACCGCCCTGGGCGACATCGACCTCGAGATCGACCTCGCGCACGCTCCCCTGTCGGCGGCGAATTTCCTGCGCTACGTCGACGCCGGGCGCTACGACGGCGGCCGCTTCCACCGCACCGTGCGGCCCGATACCGAGACGCGCCCCGACGTGCCGATCGAGGTCGTGCAGGCCGGCGTCGCACCGCAGCGCGAGGCGGAGGACTTTCCGCCGGTGCCGCTCGAGCGCACCCGCGATACCGGCCTGCGACACCTCGCCGGAACGCTGTCGATGGCGCGCGGCGCCCCCGACAGCGCGACCTCGGATTTCTTCATCTGCCTCACCGACCTGCCGGCGCTCGACTTCGGCGGCGCCAGGAATCCCGACGGCCAAGGCTTCGCGGCGTTCGGCCGGGTCACGAGCGGACTCGACGTCGTGCGCAAGATCCAGGCGGCGCCGGCCTCCGGCCAGAGCCTCACGCCGCCGGTCGCCATCGTGCGCGCCTTCCGCAAGCCCTGAGACCCAAGGGTCCGGCGCTCGGACTCAGCCCGGACGGTCGAAGCTCGCCTGGACGGCCTCGTAGAGGTCGCCCAGATCGCCGCCGTCGATGAACAGGTGGTTCACCTGCAAGCCGACCGGAACGCGAAAGCCTCCGTCGCGCTCGACCATGCGGCCGAACGCGGTGCCGGGCTGGCCGGCGGTCGGGTCGGTGGGCGTCACGTGGGTGAAGGCGGTGAAGGGGATCTTCGGCAGCGCCGTGTAGTAGGCGAAGTCGGGCTCCTTGCCGCCGGAGAGATCGATGCTCTCCGAGGCGCGGGCGAGGACGGCGCGCGCCGAGCCGGCGAACTTCGCCCACTCCGGCTCCCATTCGAAGGTGGCGAAACTGAAGGTGCGGCGCGGCGCCGGCACCGTGAGCCCCATCCGCAGGCGGTCGTGGAGCACCAGCTCGTCGCCCGCCAGGCGCACGCGGAACGCCGGCAGCGTGAGCAGCGCGCGGTGGAAGTGCCAGCACAGGCCGGCGTAGACCGGCGCCCCCTCGTCGGCCAGGCGCTCACGCAGGCGCGTCGCCACGAGCTCGAAGGTGACCGAGTAGAACGGCGACGGATGCGCGCGATAGAACTCGAAGTGCGCCCGGCGCGGGTAGTCGGAGAGGACCGAGTAGCTCAAGACGACCGGCATCCTACCGCCCGTCGCGCCTGTTACGCTCTGCCGCGATGCCCGACGCCGCACCGCTCATCGCCCTGACGCGGCGGCTTGCCGTCGCGACCGATGCGCTGGGCTTCTCGCCGCCGGTGGCGTTCGTCTACAACCCGCTGGTCTACGCGCGCGAGCCGCTCGAGCACTATCTCGAGCGCTGGGGGAACAGTCCGAAGGAGCTCCTGTTCGTCGGCATGAACCCCGGCCCGTTCGGCATGATGCAGACTGGCGTGCCGTTCGGCGAGATCGCCGCGGTGCGCGACTGGCTCGGCATCGTCGGCACCGTCCTGCGCCCGCCGGCCGAACACCCGAAGCGGCCGGTCGAGGGTTTCGCCTGCCGGCGCAGCGAGGTGTCGGGGGCACGACTCTGGGGCTGGGCGCGGGCCCGCTGCGGCTCGCCCGAACGCTTCTTCGCCCGGGCCTTCGTCTGGAACTGGTGTCCGCTGGGCTTCCTCGACGCCGGCGGTCGCAACCTCACCCCCGACAAGCTGCCGCGCGCCGAGCAGGCGGCGGTGGCGGCGGTCTGCGATGCCGCGCTCGCCGAGGTCGTGTCGGTCCTCGCGGTGCGGCGCGTCATCGCCGTCGGCGCGGTGGCGGAAGCAGCGGTGCGGCGCGCGCTCGCCGGTGC
>CAZQTL010000244.1:0-5735 GCA_964595975.1 uncultured Thermoanaerobaculia bacterium
AGGTTCGAGGGCACGATCTGGTCGCGGAGGAGGCGCAGCGCCGCCTCGCGGATTTCGAGCGGCACCGGCGTGACGCCGTGCTCGTACTCGACGACGACGTTCCGGCGCCCGCTCGCGAAGGTGCCCATCGTCTCGCGCACGAGGAGGCCGGCCGGGTAGACGAGCACGTCGGCGAGCTCGCCCGCCGTGTACGCCGTCAACGCCGTCCCGCCGGACGCCCGCTCGGACACGCTGCGAACCGCCGAAACGGCCGCCGCGCCGGGGATTTCGATCGCGTCGCGCCCGTTGCCGTCGAGGATCGCCCGCCCGTAGCGCGTGCCGAACGTCGGCCCGCACACGTCCGTGAACGCGTCGAGGATGAGGTCGCGAAAGCGGAGGAGGGCGTCGTCGGGGTACGAAACCGCCGAGGCGAGGACCGCGTTATCGGTCGCCCGCGCCTGCGCGACGGTGAAAAGGTGCTCGCCGACGGACTCGTGCCGCGTCGTGAGCGTGCGCGCCTCGTTCGTCGGCACTTCGAACGTCCACGTCGCCGTGAGGAGCGCGGGCCGGGCATTCTGCGCGGCCGTGAGGTCGAACCGGAGTTTGCCCGTGCCGCCCCCGGCGATCGTCGCCGTGCCGCTCGCGACGGTTTCGCCGTGTGCGTTGACCACGGCGCACGCCGGCGCGGGCGCGGCTTCGGGGTCGACGAGTGCGCCGTCTTGGTAGACGAGAACCTCGATCGACCCCGGTACGCCCGCGAGGATGCGCGGCGAGGCGAGTTGCTCCGTCCGCGCAACCATCGATTAGGCCGTGCCCTCGGCGGGCGAAACATGCTTTTCAGCGGCCGCCACGGTCGAATCCTGCGTCACCGGTTCGACCCGGGCGCCGTACACCTCGGCGACGATGCCGTCGATCACGCACCCCGTCGCGCCGCCGCGGACCACCACGCAACGCACGTAGCGTTCCTGCGGTGCGTACACGTCGACGATGGCGAGCTTGTTGTCGTCGCTGTTGGCCACCGCGACCGAGGTCCCGGTAAGGTCGGCGGCGTCGCTGAGGTTCGCCGCCGCGCCCTGCTGGACCTTCACGGCGGGCGGGCCGTCGGTGATCGTCCCGTAGGCCACGATGAAGCGAACCCCTTCGTAGCCCGACATGTCGATGATCGAGCTATTGGCGTCCGCCGTCCCGACCGAAACCGCGTTCGACACGCGGATCGTCTTGATGCGATCGGTGAGATTGTTATTCACGGGTTCCCCTCCTCGGGGTGATGGGCGCGGTTAGCGCGTTTCGGGAGCGGGCGCGGCGACGGCCTGCTCGGTCCGCACCGGCTTGCGAGTCCGCTGCGCGGGCCCGGCCGGCGACGGCGTAGGCCGCGGCGGCGAGGGTTCGGGCGCAGGCGCGATTTCGATGTCTGCGACGACGGGCTCGGCGTCGAACGCCGCGATGTCGATCACGGCCACGGCCGCCGCGAGGTCCGCCGGGAGCGGAACGCCGTCGGCACGCGCCTCCGACGCCAGTTCGGCCAACACCTCGAGCGGCGCGGCCTCGCCGAGGGCCTGCCGCAGCGCCGCCACTGCCTCGGACTCCGCCGGACTCGCCTCCTCGGCGACGAACGGCGCGCCCACGATCGCAGCGATGCCCGCATCGGCGAGGCGAAGGGCCTCACCGTACTCGACTTCGTGCTCCGTGCCCTGCGGCCAGTGCCCGCCCGGCCCGGCCATGCTCGCGATCTGCCTCACGAGTACGCGGTCCATCGTCGTTCCTCCGAATTGGTCCCGGGCGCCGTTGCCGGGGAGAAAGCACCGGCGCCCGGGGTCTGATTACGCCTGCGCGCCGAGCTTGAACGCGGCCGTGTTGACCACGCTCGCGTCCATTCGGGCGAACCCGAGGAACGCGACCTGGAACGCGTCGGCATACCGCTCCTCGAGACGGAGAACCGTGATCCCCCTCACCTCTCGCCACTTGAAGCCCTCGGCGAAGTTCCCGAAGGCGAACGAACGGTTACCCGTGGTCATCGCCGGCATGTGGTTGTTGACCACGTAGGGGTAGGTGTTGAAGGTCGCGGGCGCGCCGTTGCCGTCGAGGCCCGCCGTCGACGGCAGCCAAAGCGGCCGGCCGTTGCCGTCGACCAGTTTGCGAAGGGCCGCCAGAGAGGCATCGGCGAACGTGTAGCGCGCGCCCACCCGGTAGGCGGGATCGACGCTGTGCTCGAGGTCGACCGTCTCGGCGTAGGTGATCGCCGTCGCCGAGGCGAACGTCTTGCCCACCGAGCCGCCCACGGTGAAACCGAGTGGCATCGCCGCGCCGGTGCCCAGCGTCGCCTCCCGGTTCATGATCCGGCCGAGGCGCTCGCCGAGCTTCCGCGCGATGTACCCCTCGATGTCGAAATCGGCGTCCTGGAGGAGCGAAATCGGCACGAGGACGATGTCGCTCGAGTAGATGTAGGCCCGGAGGATCCGCTGGCCGAAGCTCAGATCGGTTGCCGTCGCGGTCGCGTTTTCGGCGACCCGGCGGCCCTCCACCGCCGTCTCGTTCGAGGTCGGCATCGGGATCTCTCGGCCGTCCGAGGTCGACATCACCTCGGCGATCTGCCGGGCGCCCCCGAACACGGAGACGGTTTCGATGATCCGGTTCGAAAACGCGTCCGGGACGAGGTAACCGCCGGCCGTGCCGGGAACGGTCGACTGCGCGCGCGACTCGGCTTCGTCGTGCGCCTGGTAGCCCGTGCGGAGGAGGCGGGCGTCGGCGGGGTCGAGTTCGTTTCGGCCGAACCGGAGGTAACGGTCGAGCACGCGGCGGTACTCCGCGGCCCGCGCCTCGCGCTCGTTCCCCGGCGCGCCGGGGAGGAGCCGATCGTCGCGGCGCACCTCGCCGAGCTGGCGCTCGCGCTCGGCGTGCTCATTGATCTGGCGAACCTCGGTGTCGAGGCCGTCGATCGTCTGGCCGAGCGCTTCGTACTCGGTCGATTCGTCGCCGTTCATGGCGCGGCCGGCGTCGCGGGCGGCGCCGAAAAGCTCCTGCATCCGCGCCCACGCCTGCCGCTTGTCGTTCTCGATTTCGCGGATCGTCCGCATGGGATCCCTCCTCGGGATTAGCTGGCCCGCCCGAGCCCGTACCGGGAAGCGATGGCGGAATGGCGGCGCGCCTCGTCGGCGCGGTCGGACCCGGCCTCGTCGGCCGGAGGGGCGGGTTGGTCGGAGGCGCGCGCCTCGGCGATGAGCGCTTCGAGGCCGTCGGCGTGCTCGCGAAGGGCATCGACGGCGGAGCGGATGACGGTTTCGTCGGCGGCGCTGTTGCGGCGGCCCGCCCGGAACGCCGGCATCGCCGCCGCGAGGAGCGAACGGAGGGCCGCATCGGTCTGCGGGTACGCCGGGTAGGTCACCACGGACACGTCGTAGAGCCGCGCCCGGGTCACGGTTCGCATCCACATCCCATCCGGGCGCGTGCCCCACTCCTCGCCGAGAGCTTCGAAGGCGAACGACATCCCTGACACGTCGCCCCGCTCGAGGCTAACGGCGATGTCGCGGCCGTACGACGTCGGCGCAAGATCGGCCTCGACGGCCAGCGCGAGCGGCGAGTCGACCAGCCGGAGCGTGTCGCCCGCGTCCCCGCGGCGCCGCGCGAGGACGAGCGACGGGTCGTGATTGACGAGAAAGCGGATGTCGTCGGCGGCGATGGTTTCGGCCACCGCGCCCGGCGCGATCCGCTCCATGAAATCGCCGAACCACGGGTCCCCGATCTGGGTCCATTCGTCGTAGACGATGGCGGTGCCGCGAAACGCGAGGCTGTCGCCCGGTTCGCCCGCCGCCCGGGCCTCCGGCCGGAACGGCACGATCCGGAGTTCACGCGCCTCGGACGCGGGCCGGGGTTCGGTGCGAGGGTCGCGGCGCATGGTCATCGAAGCGGCCTCCATGGCACGAGGCTAGGAACCCCGGCGCGAGAGGGTCACGGCGCCGGTTCGGTGGGCATCGAAGCCGGCGGCTGCTGGCCGATCTGCACGGTCACCGGCGAGAGGTTCAGCGGTGACACGTACACCTCGCCCTCGCCGTTGGGCAGCGGCTCAAGGTCCTCGAACGCCCGGATCTCGTCGGCGTTCAACCACCCGTTCGTCCGCGCGATCGCGTACGCCTGGTAGCGCGCGAGCGTGTTCCCTCGCATCAGGCCCGCGTAGTTCCAGCGCGCATAGCGGTTCGGGTTCCTCATCAGGATCTCGTCGGTGATCGCCTCTTCGAACCGCTGCGAGTAGGCCGAGAGGGTGAACGTCACGAACGCCCGCGTCTGCTCCTCGAGGCCCGAACCCCACGAGGTCGAACCGCTCGAATCGGCGAGGAGGTGCGGCGGCACGCCGAACAGGCGCGCGATCTCCTGAACCTGGAACCGGCGCGACTCGAGGAACTGCGCGTCCTCGGGCGCGATCGACGTCGGCTTCCACGCCGCGCCGTTGTCCATCACCGCCACACGATGCGCCCGGCCGAGGCCGCGATGGTGAGTTTCCCACCGCCGCGCCAGCGCCTCCGCCTCCTCGGGCTCGAGCTCCGCCGCCGTCGTGATGACCCCGCCCGGGAGCGACCCCTGCGCGAAGATCGTCGCGCCGTAGGTTTCGGCGGCGATGGCGAGCTGCGCCGCGAGGCGGGCCGCCCGGATCGGGTTGACCCCGACGAGGCCGTTATAGCTCAGGCCGGGGACGTGGATGATCTCGCCCCGCCCGCCGTCGCGGTCCGCCGCAAGGCGGCCCATAAACGGCGCCGAGCGGTCGCCGTCGACGATGAACACCTTCCGGCGCGTCACCGGATCGCGGCCGACCTCGACGCGCTGCGGCGCGATCGGCCAGAGTTCGCCGACATCGCCGAGGCCGTTCGCCGGCGCGTAGATGTACGCGTTCCCGGCGAGGGCGACGTGAGATATCACCGTTTCCCAGAAGACCGACCGCGAAACCTCGGGATTCGGCCGGCCCCAGATCACCCGCTCGCGCACGTCCGTCACCTCGCGGCGGCGAACCCCGTCGCGTTCGTACACGTGCAGCGGGAGGCGCGAGATCGACGCGATCAGCGACACCGCGCGGTAGACCGCCGTGATGCGGACGGCGCTTTCGGGTGTCACCCCGGGGAGGCCCGCGCCCGGCGCGCCGTCGATGGAGATCCCATCGATGCCGTTCGCAATCGCCTGGTACAGCGGCACGGACGGGTCGTTGAGGCTCGACAGCGGCGTCAGGCTGCGCGCGAGCGCCCGGAACACGTTGGCCATGCCGGGAGGCTATCGCCGCCCGCGCGAGAGGGCCGGGCGTGGCAAATCCGGGCCGAAAATATTCCGAGAATATTCCCGCCGGATCGGGCGCTCCCTCTGGTCCGTGCGCCACGCTCGCGCCCGCGCCCTGCGCGAACGGCCGCGGCTCGCCGCCATCGTGCGCGGCGCCCTCGCCGACCGAAGTGCCGGCCACTGGCTCTGGCCCGACGCCGTCGCCCGCGAGCCCATCGCCGCCGAGGCGTTCGCCCTCACCTACCCCGGCCGCGGCTTCCCCGGCCCCTGCCCAACCAACGCCGCCTGCATCCGTCCCTCACACGCCGTTCGCTGAAACTCGTCACAATCTGTCCGCTTCATCCCCTTGCAATCATTAGCCGATGTCGGCTATGATTAGTTCATACCAAGTGAGGAGCCACCAGTGACCACCTTCAACGTCCACCTCAAGCCCACCACCCCTGACGAAAATGACTTCTTCAACCTAAACGCCCCCGTCATCGAGGGCCTCGATGCCGATG
>CAZQTL010000245.1:0-5700 GCA_964595975.1 uncultured Thermoanaerobaculia bacterium
CGGACGGGTGACGAGGATCCCGGCGACATCGAGCCGGGCGGCGGCGAGCGGCGAGCGGACCAGGAGGCGCCGGGCAGCTTCCCGCAGAACCGCTTCGTCGCCGGTGGCGCGTCCGATCTTCCACGCCAGGCTGTCCAACTGCTCGCACTCTTGCGCGGAGAGCGGTTCGGAGCGTCCGCGGGCGATGAAGGCGAGGGCGTCGCCGACCTGGTTGGAGGCGAAGGCGAGCTCGGCGAGCTCGAGCGCGCTCGCACTGCGCAGCGGAGAGTCCGGCACGACGCGCAGGAGCTCCTCGAGCGCCGTCCTTGCCGCCCGATTCGCGTTGCGCGCGGCGCTCTCCTTGGCGAGCGCCCACAGGCGCAGATCCTCGAGGGCCAAGGGACCGGGGCGCTCGGCCAGCAGGCGGTCGGCCTCGGCGGCGCGCCCGGCCTCCCCGGCCAGCAGGCCGAGCACCTCCCGGGCGCGGCCGGCTTCAGGTTCGCCGCCGTCGAGCCGGACCGAGAGCAGCCTCGAGGCGGCCGCATAGCCACCGGTGCGCGCCGCGGTCGCCGCGGCGGCAAGATCGGCGGGAAGGGGTTCCGCCGGGGCGAACGGCGGTGCCACCGCAGGAAGAGTGGCGGTCGAAGCGGCCGCCGGGGAGTAGACGAGCTCTGCCGCCGCCACCAACGCGCCGCAGAGGGCGAGGGTGAGAAGGGTGCGGCGGAAGAGCGTCTCCGGCAATTCGGCCTCAGATTCCCAGCGCGCGCGGATCGCCACCCGCGAGACTGCGGATCAGCTCCTGCTGGAAATAGTCGGTCGTGCCGCGCACGCTGTCGTGGACGCGCTCTTCGTAGATCTGCCGCGAGCGGTCGATGTCGTCTTTCAGGCGGTGGTAGATGTCGCGGTTGTGCCGACCCTCTTCCACCTGGTCCTCGTTGTAGAGCTTGATCTCCGAGACCAGCAGGCGTGCCAGCCGGCGCGCCTCCTCGTGCAGCGCGTTGTCGCCGCTGGCGCGCGGCGAACGGGCGCTGGAGAAGGCCCAGCCTGGGCCCTGCAGATCGGCCGGCGGCGCGACTTCGGTGGTACGCGGACCGCGCGAGATCGTCGGCTCGTCATCCGGCAGGCCGACGCCGCCGACCGCCGGCCGAGCCGGTTCGGCCGCGGGTGCCGGCGCCGCCGGCAGAGGCGGCTGCAGGGCGGAGCGCTGGATCCGCACGGTTGCGTCGTCGGCGAGATCGGGCTCGCTGGCGAGAGCGGGAGGCACGAAGGCGATGGTGCTGGCGGCGTTCGCCGGCGGCGGCGCGACAACCGGTGCGGGGCTCGCCGGCTGCGGGAACTCGTTAGTGGCGGCGGGCGCAGCGAAGCGCTGGGTGGCGGCGGACAGGAGTTGCGCGTGCGGGGCCGTCGACTCTTCGATCTCCTGCCATTCGGCGGCCGCACCGGCGGCAAAGCGCTCGCCGACCGGCGGCGCCTCGGGCGCCGGCGGCGTCAGGGGAATCTCGTGCGTCGGCGTGGCCGCGAGCCAGCCGGGCTCGGCGGGCGGCGGCAGGTCAGGCAGCTCGACGGCGGGAGCCGACTCGAGCCGGGCGGTCTCTTCGGCCTCCTCCATCTGCCAGGCGATCTCCTCGCCGCCGGGCGCCGGACCTCCCACGTCGGCGGCGCGCTCGAAGGCCGCCGGCGCAACGGGCTCGACCGCCGCGGCGAACGCCGAAGCCTTCTCGACGTCGATCTCGGCGACCGCCGCGAATTGCTCGAGCGGTTCGGCGACGGGCTCTGCGGCTTCCTCCGCCGGGCCCTCCTGCCAGGCATAGTCAGCGGCGGCTTCGCCTGTCGCGGCCTGCGCCTCGGCCTCCGGCGCCTCCATGCCACGGGCCGGAACCGTCGGATCCCACAGCGCCAGGCCAGCCTCGTTGGCCGGCGCATCGGTGTCGAGAAACAGCGTCGGCGTGTAGCTGCGGGTCGAGAGCGCCTGCAGCTCGAGCCGTTGCGCTGCTGCGAGGGTCAGCAGCTGCAGGACCTCGAGCTCGAAATCGCCGGCGTTGGCGGCGTCGAGATATAGCGCCGCCGCGACGCGATCGCGCAACACCAGCGGCAGGAAGAGCATGCGCGCGGGCGCGGCGATCTCCAGCGCCTGGGCGAGTTGCCGCGCCTCCTCGGCGCCGAGCAGGACGCCGCCGCGACCGGCTGCGAGGCGAGCCAGTGCCGCCGCCGACGCGAACGGAACCTTCAGGCCGGCGAGCGGATCCCGGGGCGGCTCGGCGGCGAAGCCGCGACTCGCCCAGCCGACGATCTCGGTGGGCCGCATCAGCCAGAGCGCGGCGCGGTCGCCGAACGGACGGGCGGCGGCGAGCAGGGCTTCGAGGACGGCGTTCTGGGAGCGGGCGCGATCGAACGCCACGCCGGCCTGGTGAAGCGCGCGCGCGAGGTCGCGGCGCGCCTCGGCGCCGGCTTCGCGGGTCATCTCATGCAGGTCCTCCGCGGCCAGGAGGTTCGCAGCGGCTGGCGGTCGGATCGCATCCAGATCCGAGAGCATGGCGGAGCTCGCCCGCTGCGCTTGGGCTTCGACCGTACGGCGCATCTCCTGGCGGAGGTCCGCCAGGGCCGCGCTGAAGCGCACGGAGACCTTGCGCTCGAGATCCGCCAACTGATCAGGAAGGGCCATTCCGAATTCCTCCAACCTTTCGTACCGGAGTCAGAACCGCTCGAAAACTCACATTATCGAGACAGATGCCCCTCGCGTCAAGCTGCCTAGTGGCCGCAAAGTGAACTTCGGAAAGGGTTTAGAGATGGCCGCAGGGCGCCGGAGGAGGGCCTCCTTGACCCGCCGGGCGGCCGGGTCTAGAATCACAAGTCCTTCTGCCTGCGGTCCTTAGGCCGTGAAGCCGGCAGCCAAAGCGAGGTGAGCGAGCAGTGCCGATCGTGCACGTACGTGAAGAAGAGAGCTTCGAGAACGCGCTGCGACGTTTCAAGCGCAAGTGCGAGAAGGCCGGTGTGTTGACCGAGCTGAAGAAGCGTCAGCACTTCGAAAAGCCCTCCGTGAAGCGCAAGCGCAAGGCCATCCAGGCCAAGAAGAAGATGCTGCGCAAGGTGCAGGAAGAACGCCGGATGGGCCTCTAGGCCCGCGCGGCCGTTCGCCGTCCAACGCAGCTCGCTTGCGCTCGACCGAGCGGGGCCGGGGAGACCCGGACCCCGCTTCTGTTTTTTCAGCGATGAAATCCCCCACCCCCACCTCCACCCCGCCAGCTCCGGTGGCGGTCGCCGCGCCGGCGACGCGCCTCGCACTCGAGTTCGACGCCCTCCTGGCGCTCTTCGCCTCGGAGGCGCGGACGGATCTCGGCGCCGCGGTCGTCCGCGGACTCGAGCCGGCAGCGGACGAGGAGGAGCTCCGTCGCCGCCGGGCGCGCTACGAGGAGATCGGGCGCCTCAGTCTGGAAGCGCCGCTGGTGCCGGGACTCGGCGACGGTCTGGGCGAGCTCGTCGACCGGCTCGAGAGCGGCGATCCGCCGCTCGTCGGCGGCGAGATCCTGCGTCTCGCGGCGCTGCTCGCCGCTGGCGGCGCCGCAGCGGCGAGGATCGCCGCCGTCGACCCGCCGTGCGCCGAGCTCTCCCGGGCGGTCGCCGGACTCGCCGACCCGCAGCCGCTGGTGCGCCAGATCGGGCGGGTCCTCGACCGCAAGGGCGAGGTGCGCGACGACGCCAGCCCGAAGCTCGCCGCCCTGCGCCGGCAGGTGCAGGGGGCGCGCGAGCGGCTCTACGGCAGACTCGAGGCGATCGGCGGCGCCCACCGCGAGCTCATCGGCGAGGAGACGATCCCGATGCGCGGCGGGCGCCTGATGCTCATGGTGCAGGCCGGCAATCGCGGCAAGCTCGCGGGCCTGGTGCATGGCCGGTCGGCCACCGGCAAGAGCCTCTACTTCGAACCGCTCGAAGTCGTCGAGGAGAACAACACGCTGCAGAGCGCTGTCGACGAGCTCGAAGGCGAGCGCCAGCGGCTGCTGTACGAGCTGCTCCGCGAGCTCGCCGCCCAGGCGCCGCTCGTGCGGCAGATGGCTGGGCTGGTCGGTGACCTCGACGCGTTCGAGGCGGCACGCCGCCTCGCCGGCGAGATCGACGCTCACCTGCCGGTGCTGGCGCCGCCGGGCGTCCTGCGCCTGGTCGCCGCGCGCCACCCGCTGCTCGATCCGCGGCTCGCCCGCCGCCGCGAGAGCGTGCTCGGCGCCCGCGGTCACGAGGGCGCGGTCGAGCCGCTGGCAGTCGAGCTCACCCCCGAGCGGCGCGCGCTGGTGATCACCGGCCCCAACGCCGGCGGCAAGACCGTGGCCTTGAAGACGATGGGCCTGCTGGCGCTCGCGGCGCAGGCCGGCCTGCCGATTCCGGCGGCGCCGGCGAGCGAAGTGCCGTTTCTCGCCAGCCTCGTGGCGACGGTCGGCGACGAGCAGGACCTGCTGGCCGATCGCTCGACCTTTTCCGGGCGCCTGGCTCGCCTCGCAGAGGCCTACCGCGCCGCGGGTCCGCAGAGCCTGGCGCTGCTCGACGAGCTGGGCTCGGGTACCGACCCGGAAGAGGGCACGGCGCTCGCCGTGGCGCTGCTCGAGACGCTCGTCGAGCGCGGCGGACTGGCGCTCATCACGACCCACCTCACCGGCCTCGCGGCGGCGGCGATGGAGCTCCCCGGGGCGGCCTGCGCGGCGATGGAGTTCGAGCCCTCGAGCGGACGCCCGACGTTCCGTCTGCTGCCGGGCTCGCCGGGCGGCAGCGAGGCTCTCGCCCTGGCGCGGCGCATGGACCTGCCCGCCGGCTGGATCGCGCGCGCCGAGGCGCTGCTCGGCGAGGAGCACCGCGATCTGCGGCGCCTGCTCGCCGAGCTCGAGGCAACCCGCGAGCAGCTGGCGCTCGAGACCGAGGCGACACGCACCGCGCGCGCTGCTGCGGCGCTCGCCGCCGACCGCCTCGACCGCGAGCGCGCCGAGCTCGAAGCCGAACGCCGGACGCTCGGCGCGCGGGTCAAGCGCGAGCTCGCCGACTTTCGCGAGCGCGTGTCCCGCGAGCTCACGGGCGCCGCCGAGAAGATCCGCGCCGAGCTCGAATCCGGGCGCCGCAAGAGTGTGGCGCAGCAGGCTGTCGCTGCGCTTTTCGCCGGCGCTCCGCGGGTCGCCGCCGACGAGGCGGAGGCGTCCGACCTGCCGCTGGTGGTCGGCGCCGAAGTACGGCACGCAGCGCTCGGCTGGCGCGGTGTGGTCGAGAAGCTCTCCGCGGGCCGCGTCGAAGTGCTGTCGAACGGCAAGCGTCTGCGTCTCGCGGCCGAGGATCTCGTGGTCGTGGCGGCTCCCCGCCCGGCCGGAAAAGCCCCCGTGGTGCGACGCGGCGGCGCCGATGTCGACCGCGCCCCGACCGCGCCGGAGCTCCACCTCATCGGTCAGCGGGTCGAGCCCGCGCTCGAGGAGATGGATGCGTTCCTCGACCAGGCGATGCTCTCCGGCCGCGGCGAGGTGAGGATCGTCCACGGTCACGGTTCCGGGCGCTTGCGCGACGCCGTGCGGGAACGCCTGCGCAAACATCCCGCGGTGGTCGCCTCGCGTCCCGGCGCCCCCAACGAAGGCGGCAACGGGGCGACAGTCGTGACCCTCCGTGACTAGAATGGCCGCTGATGCCTGCTGAGCCCGGACCCGGCGGTCCCGAGATCACCGCCCTGCTGGTGGCCGTCGAGAAAGGCGACCGCGG
>CAZQTL010000246.1:0-5660 GCA_964595975.1 uncultured Thermoanaerobaculia bacterium
CCGGAAGTACCAGACTTTGCCCGGGAAGGTGACCTGGAGCCAGGAGAGGAACGACTCGTAGCGCTCTTCGCCGCTGCCCAGGGCGATGAAACGCAGATCGCGATGGTAGAGAAACTCGGGCAGGGTGTCGAAGAGCAGGTCGAGGCCCTTCTGCGAGGTCAGCCGCGAGACCAGGCCGAGCACCGGCGCCTGGCGCGGGAACGGCATGCCGATCTTCTCGAGCAGGGCCCGCTTCGTCGACTCCTTGCCCTCCAGGCGCTCCGCCGAGTACTTGTGCGGAATGTAGGGGTCGGCCTCGGGGCTCCAGACGCCGTAGTCGACGCCGTTGACGATCCCCACCAGATGGCTCGCCCGCGCGCGCAGCAGCGGGTCGAGACCGAAACCGTGCTCCGGCGTCTGGATCTCCTGCGCGTAGGTGCGGCTCACCGTCGTCAGGACGTCGGCGTAGAGCAACCCGGTCTTGAGAAAGCTCACTCTTCCGGCGGCCAGGTCCTCGTTGTAGAGCATCTCGGCGTGGCCCGCGAGGCCGATCTCTTCGAGCACCTGGGACGAGAAGACCCCCTGATACCCGAGGTTGTGCAGGGTGAGGACGGTGCGCGTCCTGGCGAAGAGGCGGTCCCAGGCGTAGATCGTGCGAAGGTAGATCGGCGCCAGCGCCGTGTGCCAGTCGTGGACATGAACGATGTCCGGCGCCCAGCCCATCCGCTGGCAGCATTCGAGAGCGACCCGCGTGAGCAGCGCGTAACGCAGATACTCGTCCCATTCGCCGCTGTAGATCGAGTCGTGATGGTAGAGCGCCGGGCAGTGGACGAAGTAGACGTCCACGGCGCTCTCGGGAAGCCGCGTGGTGAACACCGAATAGGTGAACTTGCGCGGCCCCAGGTGGATGTCGACATCGCGCAGGAAATCGACCGCGACGAACGGAAAGTCGAGCTTCGCGACGCGGGCGTAGAAGGGCAGGAAGACGCGGACGTCGTGGCCTTGCTGGCCGAGGGCGCGCGACAGTCCGGCCGCGACATCGCCCAGTCCGCCGGTCTTGGCGAACGGCGTGACTTCGGCGGCGATCTGGCAGATCCGGAGGGGCATCGTTGGGCGGCCTTCCTGTCGTTGGGCAGGTGCTGACGACGTCTGGAGCGGCGCGGCGCCGGCCGGCGGCGCTGGGGTGGCGTTCATGCGGCGCGTCAGATGACCGTGCCGGGCGGAAGCTCGGCGTTCTTCGGCACGACGATGATGCCGCCGCGGATGGAGTAGTTCGGCGTCTCCGCTTCGTCGATCTTGGCCTCGTTCAGCAGCTTGCAGCCGTCACCGATGCGCGCATTGAAATCGATGATGGCGTTGCGGATCGTGCAGTCGCGACCGATGCCGGTCTGCACGGCATGGGCCGCCGCCTCGGCGAGCGGCTCGAAGCGGTTGGCACCCATGATGATCGAGCGCTCGATGGTGGTGCCCGTCTGCACCGTGGCGCGGATGCCGACGATCGAGTCCGAGATCTTGGCGCCGGTGATGATCGATCCCTCGCAGAGCACCGACCGGGTCACCGCGCAGCCGTTGATCTTGGTGCCGGGGAGGAAGCGGGCGTGGGTGTAGATCGGATAGTTCGGGTTGTAGAGGTTCAGCGCCGGCAGCGGCACCGTGAGGTCGAGGTTGGCCTGATGAAAACTGGGGATGGTTCCGATGTCGGTCCAGTAGCCGTCATAGGGAAAGGCGAAGACGCGGATGCGACCCAGGGAGGCCGGAATGACCTCCTTGCCGAAATCCGTGTAGGGGCTGCCGACGAGCACTTCGCGCAACACCTCCGGGCGGAAGGTATAGATACCCATGCTGGCGAGGAGCGACCCGGGAGGCGCCTCGAATCCCAGGGCATCGCGGGTCGACTCGTCGAGCGCCAGGGCGTCGAGCGCGTCCTCCGAGGTCGGCTTCTCGACGAACTCGACGACCCTGCCCGTGCGGTCGAGCCGCAGGATGCCGAAGCCACGGGCCTCCTCGCGCGTCACCGGTTTGACCGCAATCGTCAGGTCGGCCTGGTTCCGGCGATGGGCCAGCACGAACTCGCGCATCTCCATGAGATACAGCTGGTCGCCCGAGAGGATGAGCACCTCGGTCGGATCGTTGTCGTCGATCAGCCGGGTGAGATTCTGGCGCACGGCGTCGGCGGTTCCCTGGTACCAGGAGCGGTTGGTCATGTTCTGCTCGGCGGCGAGCAGGTTGACGAAGCCGCCACGAAAGGCGTCGAACCGGTAGGACTGCGCGATGTGCCGGTGGAGGCTCTCGCTGTTGAACTGGGTCAGGACATAGACCCGGTCGATGCCGGCGTGCAGGCTGTTGGAGATCGGGATGTCGATCAGGCGGAACTTGCCGCCGACCGGAACTGCCGGCTTGGCGCGATCGCGCGTGAGCGGTGCGAGTCGCGCTCCCTGCCCGCCGCCGAGAATCGCTGTCACCACCCGTTTCATCGTCCGCCCCCCGCCGTCGCCTGATCGCTGCATTCTAATCTCACCTGCGGCGACCCGGCGCCGGGGCGGAAACGAGCGCGGCCGGGTCGCCGCCCTGGCGGGCGACCCGGCCGCGGCCAGATGCCGGCCGGACTTCGAGGCTCAAGGCATCGAGTTCGACCAGTCGGCGGTGTCGCCCGATTCGAATCCGTCTTTCAGCACCGGGCAGATCCAGTGCGTGACGTTTCCCATCAGCTCGACGCGTTCCGAGATGGTATCGACCCATTCGAACGGCCAGGCCAGGAACTCGGTGCGATAGGTCGCCCCGCCTTGCTTGCGCAGCGCGTTCGGGGTGTGCACGGTCTCCCAGACCATCGATTCGATGGCGCCACCGGCGGCGTGAACCTGATCCGAGAAGATGTTGCCGGTCCAGTAGTCGTCCCAGTCATTCGGGTGCGCGAGTGTGTAGACGCCCAGGTGACTCGAGACCGGGTCGGCAGGGTTACCGTGGTCGACGGTCAGGTTGACGTCGTTGACGTAGGCGCCAAGACCGAAATAAGTGTTCATCAGCGGCGTCGAGCCGTGCGCCCAGAGCTGGTCGGTGGCGGAGAGGAACAGATTCCCGCCCAGCTGCAGGTAGGGAATGAGCACTGCTTCGTCCGTCGAGTTGACGGCATCGCTGGCGTCGAGACCGGTGTACCAGATGACGGCATCGTGCTGCTTCAGCGTCGCGAGGCTCGGCGTGCCCGAGCTTGCGTGCCAGAAGGTCGTCGGGAGATGGCCGAGCTGGTCCAGAGTCGTCCAGTAGTAGGGCCAGCCACCCTCCACGAGGCTGCCGTTGTTGAGGTCGTCGTCGACCAGCAACGCGTTGCAACTCGAGGCCAGCAGCGGGACGACCTCGGAGGTGTCGAGGACATTGTTGTCGGCCGTCGATCGGCCGCCCCAGAGCCAGAGTCCGGTCGCGCCCGAGCTCGGCGTGAGGAGCTCGGCGGCGAAATCGCGCCGCGGCACGGCCAGAGACGCGAAGACCTGCCAGGCGTTCTCGTCCGGATGGTAGCTGTAGACATTCTCGTTTTCGTCCGGCCAGCCGCCGCAGGAGACGATGAGCTGGTCGTTGACTCCGTCGCGGCCGGTGGTGAGGTAGCCGGTGTTGTGCTCGAACGCCCAGGCCCTGCCTTCCGAGCAGACTTCCGGCAGATCGGCGGCCCCGGCGTCGCTCCACACCGGATTCGCCGCCTTGGGATCGAGAACTTCGACGGTGGCGACGCTGATCAGGTTGGTACCGTCGAACCAGCTGCCACCTACGGCGTAGAGCTTGCCGTCGAGGGCGGCTCCCATGACGTAGCCGCGCGCCGGCGAGAGGTTGGCGGTGGCGATGCGGGACCACCGGCTGCCCGAGGCGGCCCGGGGGTCGAAGACCCAGGTCTCGCCGTGATTGTAGGGCGCCGTCGCGTTGTTGAAGCCCCCGACGACATAGACACGGTCTTTGAAGACGATGTTGAGCGCCCCGCTGCAACCGAGGCTGTTGGGATAGTCGTCGGCGGCCGGCAAGGCGTAGGCCGCGTTGACACTCGGATAGTAGACCTGCACGGTGCGCACGTTGGTGGCGGCGGCACTGCGTCCGCAGAAGACGTAGAAGCCCCAGCCGTTCGTGTCCCGAACCAGGTTCATCGTGTAGTTCGAGATCGGCACCGGCATGTCCGCTCCCGTGTCGGTGGTCGTGCCCGTCTGGGGGTCGACCTTCCAGATGCTGCCGTCGGTCCCGCCGTTGGCGAGCCGTCCTCCCAGGAAGTAGACGTCGCCGGTGCCCGGGCTGTAGCCCGCGTCGAAGCGGGTGAGCGCGAACGCTGTAGTCGGGCCGGAGTCCCAGGCGACTGCGGCAGTGGCGGCGCAGATCGCCCAGACGACCGCGAAGATGCCGAAGCCGGAGAGTTGCCGTCGAGTCATTTCGCCCCTCCTCGGGCGCGTGAGCGCCCGCCGGGCGACTTCTCGGCGGCTCGGCCATCTTGGACCCTCCGGCGGTGCGTCCCGTCGAAGGGGCGAGGACCCGGAGCTTTGCGAAACCGGCTTTCGCCGGTGGTGCCAGGAACGGGACGGCAGCCCGGCCATTGCAACGCGCCCCCGGGAGCGGGAGCGGTCTACCGAACAAAGTAGACCGCTGCGGCCGTGTGTCCACACCCGAACGGGTAGGGCCGCCGGGCGTAGGATCAGCGAGCGGTTTCTGCCAGCGGAGCATCGAGCTGGCGGCCGACAGGCATGAGGTGTGCTTCGCCTTTCGAAGTGCGATCGGCCGGCGGCTCTGCCGTCCGGCCCGGGGGGTTCATGAAGAAGATCGGGTGGACTGCGGCAGCGCTCGCGCTCGCCGGATTGGGTCTTTGGTACTTCCTGCGCGGCGACGCCGGCGCCCAGGACGCCGGCAAGTACCGGACCGCGGCCGTCGACCGCGGCGACGTGGCGATGACGGTGACGGCGACCGGCACGATCTCGGCGGTCACCACCGTCCAGGTGGGAAGCCAGGTGTCCGGGATCATCGCGGCGCTCTACGCCGATTTCAACACGCCGGTGACCAAGGGGCAGCTCGTCGCCGAGCTCGACCCGACGAGCTTCGAGGCGGCGGTCGCCCAGCGGCGCGCCGATGTGGCGCAGTCCGAGGTGCGCCTGCGGAACGCGCGCACGCAGATGCTGCGGCAGGAGCAGTTGCTGGCCAAGCAGCTCGTGGCGCAGGCCGACTACGACCTGGCGAAGGCCGACTTCGACGCCCTGCAGGCGCAGATCAGCCAGGTCAAAGCCGCGCTGCTGCAGGCGGAGACCAACCTCGCGTACACCAAGATCCGCTCGCCGATCGACGGCGTCGTGGTCGACCGGCAATATGACATCGGGCAGACGGTGGCGGCCTCGTTCCAGGCGCCGACGCTGTTCACCATCGCGCAGGATCTGACCAAGATGCAGGTGCAGGCTGATGTCGACCAGTCGGACATCGGCCGGATCCGCGTCGGGCAGAGCGCGCGGTTCACCGTCGACGCCTACCCCGACGAGGAATTCGTCGGCGCCATCACCCAGGTGCGCCTGAACGCTACCGTCAACCAGAACGTCGTGACCTATCCGGTGATCGTCGGGGTCGAAAATGCCGAGCTCAAGCTGCGCCCCAAGATGACCGCGGATCTCTCCGTCGAGGTCGACCGGGTGCGCGATGTGCTGCGGATCCCCAACGCGGCGCTGCGGTTCCGT
>CAZQTL010000247.1:0-5576 GCA_964595975.1 uncultured Thermoanaerobaculia bacterium
GGCGGTGCGACCGGCGTGCCGGCGGCCGGCGCCGGCGCAGCCGCGGTCTGCGGCGCGGGGGCGGCGGCGCAGGCGGTCGCCAGCAGGAGGACGGCGACGGCGAGGCTGCGTGGGAGAGAGCTCATCGTTTCGGCTCCGATTCAGGGAACGACCGGCGCGGGGTTGAGCTCGGCGAGCTCGGTTTCCAGACGGTCCCACTCGGCCATGCTCTCTTCGATCTTCGTGTTCAGCGTCTTCTGCTCGGCTTCCAGCTTCTTCACCTCGCCCGCCGGCGTCTTGTCGAAGAAGCCGGGGTTGCAGAACATCTCGTTGATGGCGTGCACGCGCGCCTCGGCCTTCTCGATCTCGGCGGTCAGCTTGTCGCGGCGATTCGCCAGCGTCCTGATGTGCTTCTCCTGCGCCGGAGTGGCGGGACCGGCGGCCTTCTTCGCCGCCTCCTTCTTCTTGTCCTGGCGGGCGCGGGCGAGCACGACGTCGGCGTCGAGGTGGTCGTCGCCGCAGCGCGCGAGGTAGTCCTCGTAGCTGCCCTCGAAGTCGCGGATGCCGTTGTGGGTGATCTCGAGGATCCGGTTGGCGAGGCGGCTGACGAACCAGCGGTCGTGGGAGACGAACAGGATCGTGCCGTCGTACGCCTCGAGTCCTTCGACGAACGCCTCGATCGCCTCGAGGTCGAGGTGGTTGGTCGGCTCGTCGAGCACCAGGATGTTGGGCCGGGCGACCGAGAGCTTGGCCATCACCAGCCGCGCCGCCTCGCCTCCCGAGAGCGCCCGCAGCTGCTTGTAGACGTCGTCGCCGCGGAACAGCACCTCGGCGAGCTTGCCGCGCACGAAGCCGATGGTCTCCGACGGCACCAGCTCCCAGAGCCAGGCCTCGACCGTCTGGTCGGAGGCGTCCACGAGCTCGCGGTGGTCCTGGGCGAAGTAGCCCGGCCAGGTCTCGTAGCCCCATTCGACCTTGCCGGCGTCGGGCTCGACGACGCCCATGGCGATCTTGAGCAGGGTCGACTTGCCGATGCCGTTGGGGCCGAGGATCGCCAGTCTGTCGCCGCGCTGCACCCGCAGGGTGACGTTGTTCAGGACCTGGTGGTCGCCGTAGCTCTTCGAGATCCCCTCGAGCTCGAGCACCTGCCGCCCCGAGGGCCGGCGCTGGGCGAACTTGAAGGTCGGGTAGCGGCGCGACGACTGCGGCAGGCGCTCGATGACGATCTTCTCGATCATCTTGACCTTCGACTGCGCCTGGCGGGCCTTGGTCGCCTTGGCCTTGAAGCGGTCGACGAACTCCTTGTGGCGGGCGATCTCGCTCTCGCGCTTCTCGATCTCGTGCTCCTTGCGATCGCGCTCCGACGCCTTCATCTCCTCGAACTGGGTGTAGTTGCCGTGGTAGAGGAGGATGGTCTCGTAGTCGACGTCGAGGATGTGGGTCGAGATGTTGTCGAGGAAGCGGTGATCGTGCGAGATCACCACGGCGCAGCCCTTGTAGGCGAAGAGGAACTTCTCCAGCCAGCGGATGGTCAGGATGTCGAGATGGTTGGTCGGCTCGTCGAGCAGCAGGATGTCCGGGTCGGAGGCCAGCACCTGGGCGAGCAGCACGCGCAGCTTGAAGCCGCCGGAGAGGACCGAGAGCGTCTCCTTGTGGACGTTGGTCGGGATCCCCAGCCCTTCGAGGATCTCGGCGGCGCGCGGCTCGAGCGAGTAGCCGTCGTTGTGGAGGATGAACTCCTCGACGTCGGCGTAGCGGTCGGAGTCGAAGTCCCCCTCCATGTGCGCGAGCAGCCGGTCGCGCTCCTCGAGCGCCTCCCAGACGTCCTTCTTGCCCATCATCGCCACCTGGATGATCGGCACGTCCTCGTACTGGAAGTGGTCCTGCTTCAGGACCCCCATGCGCGCGCGGCGCGGCATGTTGATGATGCCGTCGGAGGCGACTTCGTCGCCGGCGAGGATCTTCAGGAACGTCGACTTGCCGGAACCGTTGGCGCCGACCAGGCCGTAACGGGAGCCGGCGTTCAACTGGAAGGAGGCGCCCTCGAACAGGGTATCGCCGCCGAAGGCTTTGGCCAGGTTGGTGATGGAAATCATGGAACCGGAGAGTTTATCAGTCGGGCCGCTATCGCCCCCGCGGGAGGCGGCAGCTCGGCCGGACGTGGTCCGCGCTTTGCTTGCTGTCGCAGCGCGGGACAACGACTGCTGCAACCGACGGAGGAATGTCATCTTGGCCCACGATTCGCGTCTCACCCAGTCTCTCGGCCTCGTCGGCTGGCTGGCGCTGGCGTTCGTCGCCGCGGCCGTCGGCGGCGCCGCTGCGGCCGACGCCCCGGCCTTCTACGGCCAGCTCGTGTTGCCGACCTGGGCGCCGCCGGCCGGCGCCTTCGGGCCGGTGTGGACGGTGCTGTACACGCTCATGGGCATCGCCGCCTGGCTGGTCTGGCGCGAGCGCCGTGTTCGTCCCGTCGCGCCCGCCCTGGCGCTGTTCGCGGTCCAGCTCGCTGTCAACGCGGCCTGGTCCTGGTTCTTCTTCGCCTGGAAGTCCGGCGCGGCGGCCTTCGTCGCGATCGTGCTGCTCCTGGGTCTCATCGTCGCGACAATGGTCGCGTTCTGCAAAGTTCGCCGCGCCGCGGGCCTCCTCTTCGTGCCCTACCTCGCGTGGGTGTGTCTCGCGACCGCGCTGTCGTGGACGGTCTGGCGGCACAACCCGATGCTGCTCTAGTCGGGACGAGGGACCGCGCTTCCACGCCCCATCTTCGCGGTCGCCGGCCCGTCGGTTATCCTCTCCGGGACGAAAAACGAGAGGCCCCCAGGTATGAACCGACACGTCCCTTGCAGCACCCTTCTCTACGCTTGCCTCACGACCTTCTTGGGTCCGTCCAGCGGCATGGTTCCTAGCGCCCAGGCTCAGCCGGTGGAGACTCGGGTGGGGCCCATCGAGCTCGAGCTGGGTGTCCCGACCGAACAGAGCGCGCAACGGCTGTTCGACAGCATGGACTTCCAGCGCGCCTGCCAGGCCTATCTCTGGGCGCTGCCCGCCGTCGGGTTCGAGTACGTTCTGCGCGAGCAGAGGAACGAGCTCGGTGCGAGAAACGGCGACGTGGTCATCTACAAGGGTTACCGCGACGTGAGCCGCTTCCTTACGCCGAACGTCACCACGCCCTACATCATCGGATTCATGGACCTGGCGGAAGCCGGGCCCATGATGCTGCAGGTGCCCGCCGGCGCGATCGCCGGGTCGGCGATGGATTTCTGGCAGCGCCCCCTCACCGACTTCGGCCTGACGGGTCCCGACCAGGGCCAGGGCGGGATGTATCTCCTGGTGGGTCCGGGGCAGGAGCCGCCGTCCCCGTTGCCGGCGGACGTGCGAATCGTCCGCTCGCCGACCTTCGGCGTCGGATTCTTCTACCGCGCTCTCGACGCCGACCCGGCGAAGGCCGAGGCGATGGAGAAGGCCATTCGTACCTACCCCTGGTCGCAGCGCGACCATCCGCGCCCGACCCAGCACCTCCAGCCGAACGCGCCGCAGACGGCGACGTTGCCGCGCGGCATGGAGTACTGGGAACAGTTGGCTGCCGTGATCGGCCGCGAACCCGTGGATGACCGTGACCGGTTCTTCGTGGCGATGCTCCGACCGCTGGGAATCGAACGCGGCAAGGAGTTCAAGCCGGACGAGCGGCAGCGCCAGCTGCTGACCGAGGGCGCCCAGGTCGGCGAGTGGATGGCCCAGGCGAACTCCTTCGACAAGCGTTTTTCCGGTTCGCGCTACCGGCCGGATGCCCATTGGGACTACGTCATCATGGCGGATCCGGCGCAGGACCTGGCCGATTCCAGTCAGCTCGACGAGCGTGCGGCGTACTTCTACGAAGCCGTCGCCCTGTCCAAGGGGATGGTCACCAAGACACCGGGCGTCGGCCAGGCCTATCTCGGCAGCTACCGGGACGAGAGCGGGCACGCCTTCGATGGCGGAAAGTCCTACCGGTTGCGCGTGCCGCCCGATCCGCCCGCCAGGCAGTTCTGGTCGGTGACGGTGTACGACACCGAGACGCGCGGGATCCTCCAGAACCCGCAACAGGTCGCCGACCGATCTTCCCGGCAGGAGCTGGTGGCGAATGCGGACGGATCGGTGGATGTCTACTTCGGGCCGACGGCGCCTGCGGGCTTCGAGAAGAACTGGATTCCCACCGTTCCCGGGCGTTCGTGGTTCACCTACTTCCGGCTCTATGCCCCCCTGGAGCCGTATTTCGACCGCAGCTGGCCGCTCCCCGACATCGAGCTCGTGAAGTGAGGTCTGCATGATTCTCCTGCAAGCCAAGAACCGGTGGCTCGTCAGATTCATGGCCGCGCTCGCACTGGCGCCGGCGGCGATTCCTGCCGCCCAGGCCCAGCTACCCGACCGGCAGACCGTGACCGACGCCTACGTCTACCTGCTGGGCCGCGCCATCGCCATCCGGCAGGAGCAGACGGACCTCAAGGAGCCGGGCATCGGCTACAACGTCATCAAGTACAACCCGGCCGGGTCGGCCGATTTCGTGAACCCGAACCTCGACGTCGCCTACCTCGAAGCGTGGATCGCCGTCGACGACAAGACTCCGGTGCTGCTCGAAGTGCCGGAGGTCAAGGGCCGCTATTACACCGCGCAGATCCTCGACGAGTGGGGCGAGGTCATCACCAACCTCAACGAGCGCAACTATCCGGCGCATCCGTTCGGCAATTTCGCACTCGTCGCGCCCGGCTCCACGGCCAATGTCCCTGCGGACGCGGTTCGCATCGAGTTGCACTCGCGCAAGGCGAAGCTCCTCGGGCGCGTGGAACTGAAGACGGACCCCGCAGGAGCGATGGCTCTGCAGAAGCAGTTCAAGCTCACCCCTCTCGGCAAGCCGGTGATCCAGCCTGCCGCCCCGATGGCCTCCTTCGGCAACAAGGAGCTGATCGGGGTCGAGTTGTTCGACAATGTGGATGCGATGCTCGCCAGCGCGCTGGATGTTTCGCCGATCGCGGCCCAGATGCAGGCGAAGGTTCGGGACATCGGCCGGCGAGCCAAAGATGCCGGGCAACGGCAGGCGCTCGACAAGATGATCAAGGAGGACGTGGTGCCGCAGTTTCTCCAGTATGCCGTCACGAAGTCCGGTGTCTTCCAGAACAACTGGCTCGCGACTCTGGGCACCGGCAACTACGGCGTCGATTACTGGAAGCGCAGCTCGGCGAACCTGGTGGGGCTCTGGGCGAACGCCAACGACGAGGTGATCTATTTCGTCGCGACGCGGGACGCGGACGGTCAACCGCTCAACGGCTCCAACGACTATGTCCTCGAGTTCTCAGCCGCGAACCGGCCCGACGCCGTGGTGAACGCCTACTGGTCGGTGATCCTGGTGGACGTGCCCGACTATCGGGTCGTGAAGAATCCGCTGAACCGCTTCAACTTCAACAGCGATTCGGGCCTGAAGAGCGAAGCTGACGGGTCGCTGAAGATCCTCTTCGCCGCCAAGCCCAATGCCGCCGTGCCGGAGTCCAACTGGTTGCCGTCGGCGCCTGGCAAGGGATTCTCGCTCACGTTGCGCACTTACGTCCCCAAGGACGTCGTCAAGCGTGGTG
>CAZQTL010000248.1:0-5541 GCA_964595975.1 uncultured Thermoanaerobaculia bacterium
CACGCTCTACACGGTGGGCTTCCTCGGCGTCACCGTGCTTCTCGGCCTCGCCGAGCACTTCTTCGACCTGCCGAACCGCTGGATCGGCTGGATCTTCATGGGCCTGTCGCTGGGGATCTACATCGTCATCGGTGTGCTGACGCGGACCTCCGACGCCGACCAGTACTACGTCGCCGGGCGCGGCGTGCCGGCGATCTACAACGGCATGGCGACCGGCTCGGACTGGATGTCGGCGGCGTCGTTCATCTCGATGGCCGGCACCCTCTCCGTTCAGGGCTTCTCCGGCCTCGCCTACGTCATGGGCTGGACCGGCGGCTACCTGCTCCTCGCCGTCTTTCTTGGACCGTACCTGCGGCAGTTCGGCGCCTACACGATTCCGGACTTCCTCGGCGCGCGCTACGGCGGCAATGCGGCGCGGCTGGTGGGGGTCTTCTCGGCGATCCTCTGTTCGTTCACCTATCTCATCGCCCAGGTGACCGGTGTCGGGCTGATCGTCTCGCGCTTCATCGGCCTCGACTTCAACGTCGGCGTCTTCGTCGGCCTGATCGGCGTCCTGTTCTGCTCGGTGCTCGGCGGCATGCGCTCGGTCACCTGGACGCAGGTCGCGCAGTACATCATTCTCATCACCAGCTACCTCGTGCCGGTGGTCGTGCTCTCCTGGCAGCTGTTCTCGAACCCCGTGCCGCAGCTCGCCTACGGCAAGGTGCTGCAGTTGAACAACCAGTCGGCGCTCGCCATCACGCGCGATCCGCAGGAGAAGGCGACGCGCGAGATCTGGAAGGCCGAGGCCGCGGCGGCTGAAGCCAAGATCAAGGATCCGGCGACCTCGCCGGAAGAGGTCGTCAAGCTGACGGCGGCGCAGAAGACGGCCGCTACCCAGGCCAAGGCGCCGGCGGCCTCGGACGAAGCGACGATCGGCAACTATCTCACCGTGCCGAAGGGGAAGGGGATGTGGAACTTCCTCGCCCTCACCTTCTGTCTCATGGTGGGCACGGCGGGCTTGCCGCACATCCTGGCCCGGTACTACACGACGCCCTCGGTGCGCGAGGCGCGCACTTCGGTCGGCTGGTCGCTGTTCTTCATCTTCCTGCTGTACTTCACCGCTCCCGCCTACGCGGCGTTCGCGCGCTTCTCGGTGTTCACCAAGCTGGTGGGCCAGAGGATCTCGGATCTGCCGTCCTGGGTCACGCTGTGGAAGCCGGCCGGGCTGTTCGACGTCGTCGACAAGGCCGGCGACGGAATCATCCAGTTCGCCGACTTCGTGATCAAGAGCTCCGACTTCGTGGTACTCGCGACGCCGGAGATCGCCGGTCTGCCGTTCGTCGTCACCGGCCTGGTCATGGCCGGCGGCCTCGCGGCGGCGCTCTCGACCGCCGACGGACTCTTGCTGACCATCGCCAACGGCATCTCGCACGACCTGTACTACAAGGTCATCAATCCGAAGGCGACGCTCCTCCGGCGCCTGACGATCACCAAGATCTTCCTGATCGTCACCGCGCTCATCTCCGCCTACGTGGCGACTTTCCGCCTCGCCATCATCGTGGAGCTCGTCGCCTGGGCTTTCTCCCTCGCTGGCTCGTCGTTCTTCCCGGCGCTGGTGATGGGCATCTGGTGGAAGCGGACCAACAAGGCAGGGGCGCTCGCCGGCATGATCTCGGGCCTCCTCGTCACCCTCTTCTACATGATCGGCAGCCGCTTCTACGGCATGTCGTGGTTCGGTACCGCCACGGTGGCCTCGGGCGTCTTCGGCCTGCCGGTCGGCTTCCTCGTCACCTGGGTCGTCTCCCTGCTCACCCCGGCACCCGACCGGGAGACGCAGGATCTCGTGGTGAGCGTGCGTTATCCGAAGTCCGGCTCGGCTGCCGTGGCCATCAACGCGGGGCACTGAGTCGAATCCCTTGCGCCGCCGGGGAACCCACCGAACCGGTGGAGCCCCGGCGGCGCTTCCTCTAGACTCTTCCGGACATGCCCTCCGACCTCGCGAAAGTCCTCCTGCTCGGGCGCCTCATCGCCTTCATGCTGATGGTGTACGTCGGCTTCGGCCTGGTGGTGGAGTGGCGGAGCCGGCGCGAGGGGAGCAAGCTCAAGGCGTTCGCCCGTCTGCTCTGCCGGCCGCTGGTCGTGCCGATCGCGCGCCTCTCCCCGGAGGGCACGCCGTACCTCACCATCCTCCGCCGCACCGCGATCGCCGTCCTCGCGGTCTGGCTCGCCTTCATCGTCGCGAGCGAGGTCTGGCTCGCGCGGGGCTGATGCGGCCCTCCTTCCATTCCTCCAGCGGCCGTGCTGCCGCCGTGCCGTACCTCCCGTGATCGAGCCTGGCACGACGCCGGTCGGGCCGCGCGCCTTTCTCTCGCGCCACGCGCCGTTCGATACCTTTTCTGCGCCGGCGCTCGACCGCGTCGAGCGCGCGCTCGAGATGCGCTTCGCGGCCGCCGGGGAGACGATCTTCGCGCGTGACAGCGCCCCCAGCGACGCGCTGTGGATCGTCCGCAAGGGGCGCGTGCGGCTGGAGCGCGACGGCGAAGTGCAGGAGGTCGTGGAGCCCGGCGAGTGCTTCGGATTTCCCTCCTTGATCGCCAACCGGCCGCCGGAGCGCGACGCCATCGCCGCCGAGGACGCGCTGCTGTTTCGCGTGCCGAAGGCGGCGTTCGAGCAGTTGCTCGACGAGCCGGGTTTCGCGCGCTTCTTCCTCGAGGGACTGGCCTCCAGGCTGCGCCTGCAGTCGGCGAGCAGCGAGGCCGGATCGCGATCTTCCCTGGCGAAGGCGCGCGACCTCGGTCGCCGGCCGCTCGCCACCATCCCGCCCTCGGCCACGGTCGAGGAGGCGGCGCGGCGGATGCGTGATCTCGGTGTCGGTTCCCTGCTGGTGACGCGCGAAGCGGTGGCGGCGGCGAGCGAGCTGCCGCTCGCGGCGGTGCTGGGCATCGTCACCGATCGGGACCTGCGCGACCGCGTCATGGCGGTCGGGCTCTCGCCGGCGACCGCGGTGGGAGAGATCGTCTCCGCGCCGCTGCTGACGATCGGCGCCGGAGCTTCGAACGTCGATGCGCTGCTCGAGCTGGCGCGCCACGGAGTGCGCCACCTGCCGCTGGTCGCCGGCGAGCGCATCGTCGGCTTCGTCTCGGCGAGCGACCTCGTCCTGCACCAGAGTCTCCACCCCCTCGCCCTGCGGCGCGAGCTCGAGCGCCGGCCGCTGAGCGAAGTCCTGCCCGGGTTCACGCTGCGCCTGCGCCGCGTGGTCGCGGAACTCGCCGCGAGCGGCGTCGACGCGCTGCGCATCGGCCCGATCGTCTCGACGCTCGCCGACCGGCTGGCCCGGCGGCTGGTGGAGGAGGCCTGCGCGGAGCAGGGGCTCGCCCGCGATCAGGTGGCCTGGATGGTGCACGGCTCCGAGGGCCGCCAGGAGCAGATCCTGCCGACCGACCAGGACAACGCGCTCGTCTGGCAGCCCGCCGGCGGCGGAGCCGATCCGGACGGCATCGCCGCGCGGCAGGTGGAGAGGATGGCGCAGCAGGTGGTCGCCGGTCTGCTGGCCGCCGGCTATCCGGCCTGCCCGGGCGGCTACATGGCGACTCACTGGCACGATCCGATGGCCGGGTGGATCCGCCGCTTCGAGCGCTGGATCGCCGAGCCGCGCGAGGAGGACGGCATCGACATCCACACCTTCCTCGACCTGCGCGTCGTCGCCGGCGGGCTCGATGTCGCGCCGCTCGACGAGCTGCGGCGCGCGGCCGGCGAGGATCGCCACTTCCTGCGCGCCCTGGCGCGCGAAGTCTCCGGCTGGACGCTGCCGTTCGGCCTCTTCGGCACCCTCAGGGAAGGAGACGAGGGATTCGATCTCAAACGCGGCAGCCTGCTGATCGTCGCGATCGCGCGCCTGTCGGCGCTCGAGGCGGGGAGTCGCGCCCGCGGCACGATCGACCGGCTGGCGGCGGCGGAGCCGGTGCTTGGTAGCGATGCCGCCACGCTCGCCGAGGGCTTCCGCTACCTCGCCGGGCTGCGCCTCGAGCTGGCGCTCGATCCGGCGCGGCGCGCCGATTCCGACTCCGGTCACCGCATCCATCTCGCCGCGCTCAACGCCCTCGAACGCCGATTCCTCAAGGACATCTTCACCCTGCTGCGCGACGTGCGCGACGGTCTCGTCGCGCGATTCGCGCTGTGAGGGAGGCGCCATGGCGGAACCCGCTCCCCCGGACCGGCTGCTCGCCTTCGATCTCGAGACCACCGGTCTCGAGCCGCGGCGCGACGCCATCGTGGCGCTCGGCTGCGTGCCGGTCGAGAGCCGCACGATCGTCTGGGGGCACGCCTATCGCGCGCTGGTCGACGACCCGCGGTCCCTTCGGCCGCGCGATGTCGGCGCGCTCGCGACCCACCAGGTGCTACCGGCGGAGCAGCGCGGCGGCCTCGGGCTGGTGGCGTTGCTCGAGCTCGTCGAGCTGCGTCTCGCGGTCGGAGCCGTTCTGCTCGCTCACGGCGCCAGCATCGAGCGCGGCTTCCTGGTGGCGGCCGCGCAGGCCCTGGGCCTCCGTCCGCCGGCGCTGCGCACGCTGTGCACGCTCTCCTATCTGCGGGCGATCGAGCGCGTGCGGCCGCACATCGCCGACCGACTGCCCGCCGGCGCGGCGCGGCACGCGGCGATTCCCACCGCCCTGGGAGCGGCGCGCGGTTTCTTCGGCCTGCCGGCCTATCCCGAGCACGACCCGCTCTACGACGCCCTCGGCGCCGCAGAGCTCTACCTCCTGCTCTCGCAGCGCTTTCCCGAGCTCCATCCAAGTATTCAGAGTTGATCCTCGACCGGACATTTTGCCAGCCAGAAAGGAACGATCCTCATGAGTCAGCCGATGATCCCCGTCAAGCCCGCGATCGCCCACCGCGCCCACGTCCGCTCGCTCGAGGAGTACCAGCGCCAGTACCGGCTGTCGATCGACGATCCGGAGGGCTTCTGGCAGAAGCAGGCGGAGATCCTCACCTGGTTCCACCCGCCGCAGCAGATCTTCGACGCCGACCTGCGCGAGGTGGACTTCTCGTGGTACGGCGGCGGCCGGCTCAACGCCTGCCACAACTGCGTCGACCGGCACCTCGCGACGCGCGGCGACAAGCCGGCGATTCTGTGGGCCGGGGACGAGCCCGGCGACTACCGCTCGATCACCTACCGCGAGCTCAAGCACATGGTCTGCCGGATCGCCAACGTGCTGCTCGCCCACGGCGTGACCAAGGGCGACCGGGTGGCGCTCTACATGCCGATGATTCCCGAGCTCGCCGCGACGATGCTCGCCTGCGCCCGCATCGGCGCGGTGCATTCGGTGGTCTTCGCCGGCTTCTCGGCGGAATCGCTGCGCGGCCGCATCCTCGACGCCGGGGCCAAGCTCGTCGTCACCGCCAACGAAGGCCTGCGCGGCGGCAAGCGGATTCCCCTCAAGTCCACGGTCGACCGCGCCGTTGAGGGGCTCGCTTTCGTCAACGCCGTGCTGGTCGCCCGGCGCACCGACACCGAGGTGCCGATGCAGGGCGGGCGCGATTTCTGGCTCGAGGAGGAGTGCA
>CAZQTL010000249.1:0-5509 GCA_964595975.1 uncultured Thermoanaerobaculia bacterium
CGATGTGCGGCTCGTACTCCTCGCGCTCCTCGATCGTGCACTTGTGCTTGTCGAGATCGCCGTAAGTGGCGAAGCGCTGACAGATCTGCTGCGAGAGGTCGCCGTAGGGCATCGGATGGCGGACAGCGACGACCTTCTTGCCCATTCCCTTCAGGATCTTCGACACGAAGCGCGTCGTCTGCGACTTGCCGACGCCGGTGCGCACGGCGGTGATCGAGATCACCGGCTTGGTCGAGGTGAGCATCGTCTTCTGCGCCGCGGCGAGCACGAAGTGCGCCCCCGCCGCGATCGAGCGCGAAGCGAGATGCATGACGTCGACGTGCGCGAGGTCGGAGTAGGAGAACCAGGCTTCGTCCACCTTCTCCGCGGCCACGAGGTGCTCCAGTTCCTGCTCGGCGACGATCGGAATGCCCTCGGGATAGAGCCTGCCGGCGAGCACCGGCGGATAGGTCCGGCCGGCGATGTCCGGGATCTGCGCGGCGGTGAAGCCGACGACCTCGAACTCCTCGCGGTCGCGGAACAGGACGTTGAAATTATGAAAATCGCGCCCGGCGGCGCCCAGGATCAGTACTCGTCGACGTCGCATGCAGAAGCCTCCGTTTCGTACCTTCGCCAGCGACGATACCGGCGGCCCGGCGGCCACCCCATACCCGCCCGGGTGGGCGTTCCCGCCCCGGCGCCCGCGCGCAACCCGCCGCGTCGGGCGCACGTATCGACTCCTGGGTCCGCGCGACGACCTGCTACTTGACAGCCGCTGAAACCTCCAACTACAGTTGTCGTACTACATCTGTAGTTGAATTTCCCTGCGAGGTGCGACGATGGCCAAACGGCAGCGCAAGACCCAGCTCTCCGACCTGCAGCTCGCGGTGATGCGAGTGCTGTGGCATCGCGGCGAAGCGACCACGGCCGAGGTCGTCGCCGGCCTCGCCGTCGAGCGCGGCCTCGCCCACACCACCGTCGCCACACTTCTCTCCCGGCTCGAAAAGCGCGGTGCCGTCGCCCAGCGCCGCGACGGCCGCAGCCTCGTCTACACCGCGCGGCTCTCCGAGGCCGAAGTCCAGCGTTCGATGGTCGCCGGCCTCGTCGCCTCGCTGTTCGCCGGCAATCCTGCCGCGCTCGTCGCTCATCTGGTGCGCGAGGACGAGGTGACTCCGGGCGACCTCGCCGCCATTCGCGCCCGCCTCGACGCTGCGCCGGAGTCGCAGGATGTCTGATCTCCTGCTGGCCCTCGCAATCTGGCTCGGCACCTATCTGGTCCACTCCACCGTGCTCTTCGCGCTCGCCTGGTGCGTCGACCGTCTGCGGATTCTGCGCTCCCCTGCCCTGCGCGAGCAGCTCTGGCGGGCCGCCCTCGTCGGCGCGCTCGTCACCGCGAGCCTCCAGAGCGCCGGTCTCGCCGGACGCGCGCCGATGGCATCGATGCTGGCGTTCGGGAGGGAGCTTCCGGCGAAGCCGGCGGGCGAGTTGACGGACCGGACGACCGCCGCGCTTCCCACGGACTCGGCGCGCGGCGCCGACGCCGCGACCCGCGAGACCTCGGCCGCCCAAGAGAGCAGCCCTGGCGAAAAGGCGAAGCCCCTCGCGGCCGCCGCCGTCGGGCCGCGCCTTCTCGCGCTGCTATGGCTGTTCGGCGCCTGCCTGCTCGCCCTGCGCCTCGGTTCCCTCGGCTGGCAGACGCGGCGAGAGCTCGCCGGGCGTTCTCCGGCCGAGCCTTCGATCCGGCGCGAGCTCGACCGGATCTGCGCCGCGCACGGCCTCCGCCCGCCGCAGCTCTCCGTGACGCCGCGGCTCGCCGGACCGGTCGCCCTGCCGAACGGAGAGATCGTGCTTCCCCCGTGGGTGACCGAGGCGCTCGACCTCCGCCAGCAGCGCGCCGTGCTGGCCCACGAGCTCGCCCATCGGGCCCGGCGCGATCCGCAATGGCTGATCCTGGCTCTGGCGGCCCAGACGCTGCTCTGGGTGCAGCCGCTCCACCGCCTCGCTCGCCGCCGGCTCGCCGCCCTCGCCGAGCTCGAAGCCGACGCCTGGGCCGCCCGGCTGCTGCGCGATCCGCGGGCGCTCGCCGAATCCCTCGCCCACTGTGCCGAACGCCTGACGGCGCGCCGCGTCGAGCTGTGGAGCGCCGGCATGGTCACGGTCTCTTCCGACCCCTGTCCGCTCCTCGAACGCATCGACCGACTGCTGAAAGGAAACCCCATGACCACTCCGCGCTCCCCGTGGCCGGTCCAGGCCGGCGCCCTCGCCGTCCTCGCCGCCGGCATCTTCCTCCTGCCGGGTTGCGGCCCAGCCGGCTTCGCCGCGATCGGCGGCGGCAGCTCGACCTCGATTTCGATCTCCGACGACGGCGACGTCCGCATGTCGATGCGCCGCCCGGGCTATTCGCTGCGCATGACCTGTGACGGCAAGGCGACCTTCGCCGACGACGAGAGCGATCTCCTCACGCTCACTCCCGGCGGACAGTTCGAGATGACGGAGAAGTCGGACGGGAGCGCGCGCACCTACCGCGTCGAGTCCGATGCGGGTGGCTCGCTGCACCGCAGCTTTCAGCGGGACGGCGTCGAAGTCGCAGCGGACGACGGCGCTCGGCAGTGGCTCGCCGCCGCCCTGCCGCGGATGTTCCGCGAGTCGGGGTGGGACGCCGAGGCGCGGGCGGCGCGGCTGCTCGCGCGCGGCGGACCAGAGCTGCTGCTCGCCGAAGTCGAGCATGCCTCCGGCTCGTTCGCCAAGTCGACCTACCTGGGGCTCCTCCTCGGCAGTGCCCGGCTCGATGCCGCGCAATTCGACCGCGCGCTGGCGAGCGCCGCGGCGATCGGTTCCGACTTCGAGCTCAGAACCGCGCTCGTGCGTGCGCTCGAGACGCAGGAGCTCGACAGCGCGCGCGTCGCCGCGCTCGTCGGGACCGCCCAATCCCTCGGCTCGGACTTCGAGCTGCGCTCGGTCCTGGAACGCGTCGCGCCGCGCGGCGCCGAGGCGGGGGTCACCGCCGCTTTCCTGACGGCGACCCGCAGGCTGGACTCCGATTTCGAGCGCCGTTCGGCGCTCGTCGCCCTTCTCGAGCAGGCGCAGCTCGACGCTGCCGGCCTGGCGGGCGCACTCGACGTCGCCGCCAGCCTGGGCTCCGACTTCGAGAAGCGCACTGTCCTCGAGCTCATGGCCCGGAGCGTCGCCGGCGACCCGCAGCTGCATCGCCGCTATCGCGAGGTGGCGCGCGACATGAGCGACTTCGAGCGCGGCCAGGCGTTGCGGGCGCTCGACGACGCCACGGCGCTGTAGCGCCGGCGTAGAATCGTCGCGCACCCTCTACCGCAACCCCCGGAGAGCCGATGCCGCGAAGATTCTGGTTGCTGAAGTGCGAGCCCGAGGCCTACACCATCGAAGACCTCGAGCGCGACGGCAGCACTGCCTGGGAGGGAGTGCGCAACTATCAGGCGCGCAACTTCCTGCGCGACGAGATGCAGGTCGGTGACGGCGTCCTCTTCTACGCTTCGAACGCCGAGCCTTCGGGCGTCACCGGCCTCGCACGGATCGATCGCGCCGGCTTCCCCGATCCGACGGCCTGGAGGAAGGGGCACGAGTATTTCGATGCCGCCTCGACCAAGGAGAACCCCGTCTGGTACTCGGTCGAGATCGCTTTCGTCGAGCGCTTCGCGGCTACGCTGCCGCTGGCGACGCTCAAGGAGACTCGCGGACTCGAGAAGATGATGGTGACGCAGAAGGGCAGCCGCCTCTCGGTGCAGCCGGTGACGAGAGCGGAGTTTCAGATCGTCGTCCGGCTCGGCCGCGCCACTTCCCGGGCGCGGACGACGTAGCGCAACGGCGCCGGCCCGACGTAGTGGAATGGATAGCAGGTCACCAGCGTGAGCGTCGGGTGATCGTCCGGCGTCAGGACGTCCACCCGCTCCGGCGCAACGATGCGAATCGACTCGACTTCGTAACGAAACTCGCCGTAGGCGGTTCGCAGGATCACCGCATCGCCGCGCCCCAGCTTGCCGAGCGAGCGGAAGTCGGCGTCGCGATGGGCAGCCAGCGCGACGTCGCCGGCCTCGCCGGGACGCGAGCTCGACGGAATCCGGCCGACTGCGCGGCGGAGTGTGGCTGCATCGACGCCGTCCACGACCAGTGCCGTGAGCGCGAGCGTCGGAATCTCCAGCTTGCCGACGAAAGGGAGCGGAGGCGCAGACGTCGCCGCCTGCCGACCGGCGGCGAGCGACGAGACCGCGGGCGCCGTCCCCGGAGAGTCGCCAGCTCCCCCGGACGCAGCGAGACGTTCCTCGAACAGGCGGCTCTCGCGGGCGCTGAACATCGCCCGATCGGCGAGCGCCAGGAGGACGAGCAGCAGGCTGGACGCGGCGACCGTCCACAGCAGAGCCTCGAGCCTCCTCCAGCCCGACCGCCGCGGCTGCGCGGCCAGAGCGCAGAAGAGAGGAAACGCCGGAGCGCCCTCGTGAGAACGCTCCGGCAGGCTCGGCAGTTCAGGGTCGGCCGATGCGGCGCCGACCGTCCGGTTCATGACCGGCGAAACCGCCGGATCGTCGCCGCGCCACCGGCGCCGAGCAATCCGATCAGAGCGACGAGCGGCATCGGGCCCGCGGTCGCCGGAAGCGTGGTCTCCGGGCGGGGGGTCGTCGGCCGCTGCGCCGTCGTGTCGTAGGTGCTCGAGCTGAGCGGAGCGACGACGGCTCTCGGAGCCGGAGCCGGAGCCGCGGCCGGGCGGGTCTCGACGACGGTCGTCGGCCGGGTCTCCGCCGGCGGCGGAGTGTAGGTCGTCACGGTATTCGTTTCGGCGGCCGGATAGGCGACCACCTTCGTCACGACGGCGCCGGTGCCGGCGAGCGTCACGTAGCTGGCCGTCACCCGGTCGCCGGAGTGAAAGAGGCTGGCGTCGACCTGCTTGTCGGTGATGATGAAGACCATCTCCTGGCCCTTGTCGGTCTTGACCACCAGACGGTTGGCTTCGGACGAGGTCACGACTCCGGTGACCTGCATCGTGTTCTCCATGATCTTCGCGTCCCCGGGCTTGGCCGCGGAGTCGGACTGCGCTGCGGCTGCGGCAGCGATCGCCACGGTGAAGAGGAAGGCTGCGATTGTGCGGTGTCTCATGAGGCGTCTCCTTGGTTGCGCGGTGCATTCGGATCGCGGCGCCGCTGTCTGCTCCGAGCCGGCGCCCGACCGCTGCCTGGATGGCAAAGCAACTCCCATTCCAAATCGCAGCTCTTGCAACGATTGAACTTAGACGCCGAAGCGAGGCATTCGAGAGAGCCTGTGGCGGAGATTTGACGATTCTTCCGCGCTCGCGGCCGGCGGGCGGCCGGTGAACTGCTGCATTTCGGAGCGCGCGGCGAAATGCGAGCTTGGCGCCTTGCGGAGAACCCTCATGCGCGACCTCCAGCCGGCTCGCCCGCGGAGCACCCTGGCGCTGGCGACCCTGGCGATCGGACTCCTGTCCGGCAGCCATGCCGCTGCCGTCGGCGTCCGCTGCGGCGTCTGCGCCGTGCCGCCCGAGGCGCTC
>CAZQTL010000250.1:0-5465 GCA_964595975.1 uncultured Thermoanaerobaculia bacterium
GGGCCGACATCTGGGCGCTCGGCGTCGTCCTCTACGAGATGCTCACCGGCAGGTCGCTGTTCGCCGGCCCGACGGTCTCCGACACCCTCGCCGGCGTCCTCAAGACGGCGATCGATTTCCAGGATCTACCGGCCGACACGCCGCCGGCGATCCGCCGGCTCCTCCGCCGCTGCCTCGAGCGCAATCTGAAAAACCGCCTGCACGACATCGCCGACGCGCGCATCGTGCTCGAGGAGGTGCTCGCCGGCAAGAGCGACGAAGCGTCAACGGCGGCGCCGGCTGCAGCTCCTTCGCGCCGGACACGGCCCGCGTGGTGGACCGTCGCCGCCCTCGCCGGGGTGCTGGCACTCGGCTTCGCGGCCGGCTTTCTCCTGCAGCGGCCCCAGCCGCCGCAGCCGGGCGCCGGCGCGCGCTGGGCGCTGGCGATTCCCGAGGGGCTCGCGCTCGCGACCGACAACGTTCCGCAGATCGCGCTCTCGGAGGACGGCCGTCTCCAGGTCGTGGTCGCCGTCGACGCGCGGGGGGAGACGCGCCTGCTGCTGCGCACGGTCGACGAGGCCGAACCTCACCCGGTGCCGGAGACCGAGGGCGCGCTCGCACCGTTCTTCTCGCCGGACGGCGCCTGGATCGGGTTCTTCCGCGAGCGGGAGCTTCTGAAGGTCCCGACCGTCGGCGGTGCGGTGGTGCGGATCGCAGCGATCTCTGGGCAGGCAAACCAGATCCGGGGCGCCTCCTGGAGCCGCGACGGCTTCATCTACTTCGCTCCGAACGTCGCCGAGCCGATCTCGCGCATCTCGGCGAACGGTTCGACCGCCGAAGTGGTCACGAAACTCGACCTCGCGCGCGACGAGCGCACGCACCGCTGGCCGCAGGCGCTGCCGGACGGCAAGGCGGTCCTCTACACCAGCGACACGACGGCTTCGACCGAGTTCTACGACGATGCGCGGATCGAGGCATGGGTGCTTTCGACCGGCGAGCGCCGGGTTCTGGTCGAGGGCTCGAGCCAGGCGCGCTGCTGCGCCGGTGGCCGGCTGATCTTCGCGCGCGGCGGCACGCTCTTCGCCCAGCCGTTCGACCAGCATTCGCTCGCACTGTCGGGCTCGCCCGAAGCCGTCGTCCAGCGGGTCGCGACCGACGTCTCCACCGGCGCGGTGCAGTACGCGCTTTCGAGCTCGGGCGCCGCGCTCTGGGTGCCCGGCGGCCTCCTGGCGCAGTACGAGCTGTACTGGATCGCGCGCGACGGCAGCGCGACGCCGGTGCCGCTCCCGCCCGCGCAGTACAACGAGTCCGTCCTGTCGCCCGACGGCCGCCGTGTGGCGCTGGTCGGTGGGCCGGGCGGCGCCTCCGAGCTCTGGGTGGCCGAGCTCGAGCGCGGCGTGGTGTCGAGGCTGACGCGCGGCGAGTCGGTGAGCAACCCGGTCTGGACCCCCGACGGCAGCCGGATCGCCTACCGTTCCCGCGCCTCGAGCGCGCAGAACCGGCGCGATCAGATCGCCTGGCGGGCGGCGGACGGCAGCCGCGAAGCGGAGACGCTGTACGAGTCCGCGCAGCTCGCTTTGCCGAGCGCCTTCACGCCCGACGGCAGTCGGCTGGTGTTCAGCGAGCCCAAAGCCGGCACTCAGATCATGGACGTCTTCCTGCTGCCGCTCGCGGGCCCCCGCAGGCCCGAGCTCCTCCTCGGCAGCGAAATGGGGGAGCGCGAGGCCGTGATCTCCCCCGACGGCCGATGGGTGGCCTACGTCTCGAACGAGAGCGGCGGTCTGAACACCTACGTGCGCCCGTTTCCCGCCGGAGAAGGTCGCTGGCAGATCTCACTCGACAACGGCGCCGAGCCGCGCTGGAGCCCCGATATGAAGGAGCTCTACTATCGCCGGGCCTCCGACATTCTGCGCGTTCCGATCGAGACGAGCGGCGGATTCCGGGTCGGCAGGCCCGAGCTCGCCGTCGACCGCGTCTCGGTGGGCGGCTTCATCCACACCTACACGATCGCGGCGGACGGCCGGGTCCTCACTCCGCGCTCGCCGAACCCGCTCCACGGCGCGCGCATCCTCCACCTCGACCTCGGCTTCGCGCAGCGGCTGGCTGGGCGCGCCGACGGCGGGCGCTGATACGGCGCAGACCGGCGCTCTAGAGACCGAAGGCGAAGCGCAACGCCTGATCGAGCTCGCGGTCGCGCTCGTCGAGCGGCGGATACTCGTGACCCAGGCCGGGATAGATGCGCACGCGGGCCGCGGCGCCCGCGCGCTGCAGCAGCTCGGCTGCGCGGCGGTTGTTGGCCGCCGCCTCGTCGCGCTCGCCGTTGAGGAAACAGAAACGCGGGAAGCCCGGCGCAACGCGCTCCGGCAGCGGCGCCAGCCGCTCCTCGAAGAAGCCGGCGACCGCGACGACGCCGACGAACCTCTCCGGGTAGCGCGCGGCGAGGGTCAGGGCGACGCCGGCGCCCTGCGAGAAACCGGTGAGCACGACCGGGCCGACCGGACGCTCCGCGGCGGTTCTGGCGATCGCCTGCAGGACGAGCTCTTCGGCTTGCTCGACGATTCCCCAGCCGAACCCGTTGCCGACCACTTCCTGCCCGCGCGGCACGACGAGGATCGCCCCCAGGCGGGTGGCGGCCGCACGATAGAGCTCGGCGAGCGGCGCCGGCGTGCCGCCGTAGCCGTGCAGGGCGACGATCAGCGGACGGGCGCCGGCCCCGGTCGCCTTCTTCTGCCGGGGCTCGAAGGTCAGGAGCGGCGCGCGCGCGAGGAGCGGCTTCGCGCGCTCGAGCTCGGCGGCGTTGTTCGCCCGCACCCGATCGAGAGCGGCGGCGAAACCGCTCGCGCCGCGAATCGCGTCGAGGTCCTCGTCGCGCAGCAGGGTCGAGGGGAAGGCGAAGCCGAGCTCGGCGCTGCGGGCGAGCGCCGCGACGGCCTCCGCGGAAGCGCCGGCGCGCGACAGCATGCAGGCGAGGTTGTAGGCGTCGAGCGCCGAGTCCGGCCGGGCGAGCGCCAGGCTGCGCGCCGCTGCAACTGCGGCCGGCCACTCCTTCCTCCCGGCGGCCCGCGTGAGCTCGCGTGTCAGCTGCTCGGGAGAGGGTCCAGCCCCCGGTCCGTCGGCCGCGCGCAGGGCGGGAGCGACCAGAGCGAGCCCGAGCAGGCTCCATTTCACCAGCGTCTGGAAGGTCCGCTTCCTCGGCTCGGTCGTCACCGCCGGCACTCTTCCACGCTCAGGGCTCGAAACCGATCAGGCGCCAGAGCGTCGCCGTATCGTAGGCGCGACCGGCGGTCACCACGGTCGAGATTCTGCGCAGCGCTCCGATGTCGACGAGCGGATCGCCGTCGACGACGACGAGGTCGGCGCGCTTGCCGACTTCGATCGTACCGAGCTCGCTCGCGAGACCCATGGCGCGCGCCGGAACGAGGGTCGCCGCCTGGATCGCCTCCATGGAAGTGAAGCCGGCTTCGACGTAGAGCTCGAGCTCGCGGTGCAGACTGTGACCGGGAATCGCCTGGTCGGTGCCGGCGACGATCGGGATGCCGGCGCGATGCAGCGCCGCCAGCACCGCGAGACTCGCGCGCCAGATGGCGTGCGTGCGGGAGGCGTCGGCCGGCGGGACGCCGAGACCGTCGAGCATGACGCGCAACGGCGCGGCGATCTTCGCCAGTCCGGGCTCGGCGGCGACGATCTCATCGTGGGTGTGCGTGCCGATCTCACCCAGAGCCAGGGTCGGGTCGATGACGGTCTTGTGCTCCTTGAGGAGGGCGAGCGTCTGCCGCGCCGCCGGCGACTCGAGGTCGAGCTCGGAGAGGGCGCGCGCGAATTCGGCCGGGGTGAGCCGCCTGGCGGGATCGTAGGCGGGCGGCATCAGCGCCCGCACCAGGAAGCTCAGGTGATTGATCTGATCGTAGCCGGCCTCGACCGCGGCCGCGGCGCCGATCCCCTGCGGCACGTGGCCGGTCACCGACAGGCCGGCGGCATGCGCCGCCTCGGCGAGCGGTCGGATCAGCTTCGGGTCGAGGCTGGAGTAGATCTTCACCTGCGAGCAGCCGGCGCCCTTCCACTTCTCGATCAGGGCCGGAATCTCGCCGGCTTCGCGCAGCCGAACGGTGCCGATCGAGCCCGCGCCCTCGCCATCGACGATGCAGGCGAGCACGATCCGCGGCCCGAGGCCGCGCCCGGCGGCGATCGCGTCGCGCGCCGCGGCGATGAACTCGAGCTCGTTGCCGCAATCGCGCACCGTGGTGACACCGGCGGCCAGGTAGAGCGGCCCCCACTCCACCTGCTCGAAATGGGCGTGCATGTCCCACAGGCCGGGGAGGAGGGTCTTGCCCGCGAGATCGACCCGCTGCGCGTCCTCGGGAATCGACACGGTCGAGCGCGGTCCCACCGCGGCGATCCGGCCGGCCTTCACGACCACCACGGCATCCCGGAGCGCCGGGGCCCCGGTCGCGTCGATGACGGTCGCTCCGACGTAGGCGACCGGCGCGTCGACCGGAGAGTCGACCGGCGGCTGGTTCCCGGCTCGCGGCGCACCGGCCATCTCGGCCAGCGCCGTCAGGCCGTCGGCGGCGGCACTCGCCACCAGGCCTGCGAGCACGTCGGAATAGCCTTTGCCGGTAGCTTCGAAGTGATCGAACTCCGCGTCGACCGCCTTGAGGGCCGCCAGGCGACCCTGCGCATCGATCCAGATCGTCTCGCGCCCCCACCCGAGACCGCTCACCGAGAACCTCTCGAGCGTCTGCCTCCTGCCCTCGTCGTCGGTGACTTCGTCGGTACCCCGACGGCCGATGCCGGCCGCACCGCCCATGGGATAGAGCGGAATCGAGGCCGGCCGGCCGCTTCGGTTCCAATAGGTCCAGAGCTCCTCGGTGACCGCCACGGGCGCGTATCCGCCGGCGAAGAAGAACCGCGCTGGCGCCACCTCGGTCGTCAACTTGCCGTCATGGTCGACCGTCACGCGGCCGTCGCGGACGTGCACGGCATCGTCGACCCTGGTCCAGCGGGAGGTCGAGCCCCAGACCTCGTACGACACCGGCGAGCCGTCGGGGCCGAGGGAGAGCACGGAGGCGAGCGGGACGGTCGTTCGGCGGTCGGTGAAGCTGAACGTCGTGCGGATCTCGATCCCGCCGTCGGGCTTCGCGGCCCGAATCGACTCTTCGACGCCGATCGGCTGCTGGAACTTGTAGAGGCGATAACTGCGCGTCTCGCGCGGCTCCGGAGTCGGAACAGCGCCAGCCGGAGAGCCTGCGAGAGCGAGGCTGAGGAGGGCCGTGGCGATCATGGAGCGGCAGTCTAGCCGCAAGCCGTTCCGGCGCGGGTAGCCGGCGAGCGCCGCTTCGGAACGGGCGGAGGTCGGTGTCGAGCCGCTGGCGCGCAGCGGCGCGAAGTGGCTGATCTCAGGCCGCGGAGGACCGGCGCTACGCCGGACCTCCGACGGCCGCGAGCTCCTGGTGACCGTGCCGGTTGCCCAAGGCGTCAAGCGGCCG
>CAZQTL010000251.1:0-5404 GCA_964595975.1 uncultured Thermoanaerobaculia bacterium
CGGTCGCGCCCACGGCGACACCCGAGGCGGCGCCGCCCGTGCCCCGGCTGCGCTCGCGACCGGCGACCGCGGCGCCGGCCGATGCCGCGGCAGAGGCCGGCGTGCGCCTGATGGTCTTCAGCCTCGAACGCCAGACGGTCTTCGAGGCGCTCACCGTCGTCCGGCCGCTGCTCTCCGTGCAGGGCTCCGTCGAGCTCGATCCGAACCGCAACACCATCTCCGTGCGCGACAACCTCGCCGCGCTCTCCCGCGTCGCGACGGCGATCCGGGCTTTCGACCGCGAGAGCCGGCCGGTGCGGATCGACGTCTCGCTGATCCTCGCCGAGACCGCGAAGATCTCGCCGATCCGGCCCAGCACGGGCATCGCCCCGGACCTGCTCGCCCGTCTGCGGCAGTTGCTGCGCTTCGAGAACTTCTCCCTGCTCGCCCATAGCCAGATCTCGAGCTTCGAAGGGGAGGCGGTGGTCTACGACATGGCCCAGGGCTATCGCCTGAATTTCGAGCTCGGGTCGGTCGGCGACGGCAAGCGGCTCCGCCTTGCGGGCTTCCGCATGGTGCGCGCCCTGCCCGGCCAGCCCGAGCGCGAGCTCGTGCGCTCGGTGGTCAACCTGGGGCTCGACCAGCCGCTGATCCTGGGCCTCACGCGCGACGAGGCGGCGGACCGGGCGCTGATGCTCGTTCTGCGCTACCAGAGCGCAGCGACGCCTGCGGTCGCCGCGGCAGGGCACTAGCCGGTGGAATTCGTCTGTCATCTCGGGACGCCCGAGGGGCGCGTGGTGCGCGAGACTCGCGCCGCCGCCAACGAGTCGGTGCTGCGCGCCGAGCTCGAGCGCCAGGGTCTGCGGATTTTCACCATCGAGCGTCGCGTCGGCCTCTCCTCGGCGACGGAGCTCTTTGCGCGCCTGCGCGGTCAGCGCAAGATCCCCTACAAGACCCTGCTGGTCTTCAATCAGGAGCTCGCGGCGCTGCTCAAGGCGGGGCTGCCGCTGCTGCAGGCCCTCAACCTGATGCTCGAGCGCATGCGGGAGCCGAATTTCAGGGAGATCCTGACGCAGGTCCGCGACCGGGTGCGCAGCGGTGAGGAACTCTCCGATGCCTTCGGCTCGTTCGGGGCGGTCTTTCCGCCGCTCTACTCGGCCACGCTCAAGGCCGGCGAGCGCACCGGCGAGCTCGAGCAGGTGCTGCGGCGCTTCATCCGCTACCTCAAGCTCGTCATCGAAGCGCGCAAGCGCGTCGTCTCGGCGCTGGTCTATCCGTCCGTGCTGGTCGGACTGTCGATCGCGATGCTCTTCGTCATGGCGATCTTCGTCATGCCGCGGTTCACCGTCTTCTACGACTCGATGGACATGCAGCTGCCGTTGCTGACCCGCATCACGCTCGGAGTCTCGCTCTTCCTGCGCGACAACATCCTGTTCATCATCGCCGGCATCGCCGCCGTGGTCTTCGCCGTTCGCCGCTGGGCGCGCACCGAGGCGGGAGCCGTGCGGCTCGACCGCTGGCGGCTGCGCGTCCCCTTTCTCGGACCGGTGCTGCACCTGTTCTCGCTCGCCGAGTACTGCCGATCGCTCGCCACCCTGCTTTCGGGCGGCATGCCGCTGGTGCCTTCCATGGAGATTTCCGGGCGCGCGGTCTCCAATCTGTACGTGCGCGGGAAGATCTCCCCCACGGTGCAGCAGGTGCGCGAAGGCAAGGCTCTCTACGAAGCCCTCGACGGCACCGGCATCGTCACCGATCTCGCCATCGACATGGTGAAGGTCGGCGAAGCGACCGGTTCGCTCGACGTCATGCTCACCAACATCGCCGACTTCTTCGACGAGGAGGTGGAGCTGCGGATGCAGCGCATCCTGTCGCTCGTCGAGCCGCTGATGCTGGTCATCATGGGGTGCCTGGTCGCGGCGCTGCTGGTCTCGGTCTACATGCCGATGTTCAACGCCATGGGAGGGATCAATTGAGCACCGCCCCGGCACCCCTGCCGCCCGGCGCCGAGCTGCTCGGAACCGACAGCGGCCTGCGCTCGGCAGACGAACGCCGCCTCGCCGAGGAGCTCGCCCACCGGCACGGTCTCGAGTTCGTCGACCTGGAGCACTTCCGGATCGACAACGAGCTCTTCCACACGATTCCGTTCGAGCTCATGCTGCGCTACGGCTTCATCCCGCAGGCGCAGCTGCCCGGCCGCATCGCGCTGGTGATGAAGGACCCGAAGGACGTCGGCCGGCTCGACGAGCTCGAGCTCCTCCTCGGTCAGCCGGTCGAGGTCCGCGTCGGTGTCCCCTCGGCGATCGAGGAGATCCTGCAGAAGTCGGAGTCGACCCAGCGCGTGCTGGAAGAGGCGACGGAGGACTTCCGCATCCAGCTCGTGCAGGAGGACGACCAGGGCGAGGAGATCCTGTCGATCGACAGCATCACCGCCGACTCGTCGCCGGTGATCAAGCTGGTCGATTCGACGGTGTTCAACGCCATCCAGCGGCGCGCCTCGGACATCCACATCGAGTCGCGCGACAACGAGGTGGTCATCAAGTACCGCATCGACGGCGTCCTCTACCAGGCGATGGAGCCGATCGACAAGCGCCACCACCAGACGATCATCAGCCGCATCAAGGTCATGTCGGAGCTCGACATCGCCGAGAAGCGGGTGCCGCAGGACGGGCGATTCAAGCTGCGGCTCAAGGGGCGGACGATCGACTTCCGCGTCTCGATCATGCCGTCGGTGCACGGCGAGGACTGCGTCATCCGTATCCTCGACAAGGAGTCGATGTCGGCCGAGTTCTCGAATCTCCGCCTCGACATCCTGGGTTTCGACGAGGACACCATGCGCAAGGTGCGCAAGTCGATCCGCGAGCCCTACGGCATGGTGCTGGTGACCGGACCCACCGGCTCCGGCAAGACGACGACCCTCTACGCCTGCCTGTCGGAGATCCAGTCGCCCGAGGACAAGATCATCACGATCGAGGATCCGGTCGAATACCAGCTCAAGGGAATCACCCAGATCCCGGTGAACGAGAAGAAGGGCCTCACCTTCTCGCGCGGTCTGCGCTCGATTCTGCGCCACGACCCGGACAAGGTGATGATCGGCGAGATCCGCGACGAGGACACCGCCTCGATCGCCATCCAGTCGGCGCTCACCGGCCATCTGGTGTTCACCACCGTGCACGCCAACAACGTCGTGGACGTGCTGGGGCGCTTCCTCAACATGAAGGTCGACCTCTACAATTTCGTCTCGGCGTTGAACTGCGTGCTCGCCCAGCGCCTGGTGCGGCGGATCTGCCCGCACTGCCGGCGCGAGGCCGCGGTCTCGGCGCAGCTGCTCGAGGATTCGGGGCTTTCGCCGGCGGTCTACGGCGACCACCCGTTCTTCGAGGGGGCCGGCTGTCTCGAATGCAACGGCACCGGGTTTCTCGGCCGCCTGGCGGTCTCGGAGCTGCTCGACCTCTCGGACCGGATCCGTGAGCTGATTCTGGAGAAGCGGCCGGGCTCGGAGATCAAGCGCGCGGCCAAGGAAGAGGGAATGCGTTTCCTGCGCGAATCGGCGCTCGAAAAGGCGCTGCAAGGACTGACGACGCTACGTGAGATCAATCGGTTTACCTTCGTGGATTGAGCGCGCCCTGGGCCTCGTGCCCAGACCGGTGCCGCCGCATGTCTTCGCGGTGCGGCGGCGGGAGCTCCGCTTCGCCGCCTTCTCGCGTCCGGCGGCGGGCGCCGCCGCGCTCGAGCTCGCCGAGTTCCACTCGCTGCCGCTCCCCGAGGGGCTCTTCGGCAGCGGCCCCCTGGGCGTTCCGGCCGGCGAGAGCGAGACGCTGGCGGCGAGCGTGCGGCTGCTCCTCGCGCGCACCGCGAAGCCGGTGAAGGAGGCCACGGTGGTGCTCCCGGACGCCTGGGTCCGCAGCATGGTGCTCGAGCTCGGCGACCTGCCCGAGGAGCCCGCGGCCCGACTCGAGGTGCTGCGTTTCCGCATCAAGCGGATGGTGCCGTATCGCGTCGAGGATCTGCGCGTCGAAGCGGTGCCGATCGGCGAGTTCGCGGTGCCTGGCGAGAGCGGCCCGGCCGCGGGTTCCGGCGCGTCGGCGCACTGCCTCGTCACGCTGGCGAACGCGGCGGTCTGCGGCATGGTCGAGGACGCCTTCTCGCGCTGCGGCATTCGCGTCGGGCAGCTCTCGGGAGCGACGTTGGCGACGCTCCAGGCCCTGCTCCCCGGAGATCCCCCTCCCGGCCTCTTCGGTCTGGCGCTGGTGGATGCCGACGGATTCAATCTCGTGCTGGTGCGCGCCGGAGCGCCGGTGGTCTGGCGCCAGAAGAGCTTCACCGAGGGCCTCGCGGATGCCGATCGCGCCCGCCTGCTCACCTCCGAGCTGCGCCTGACGCGGACGCTGCTCGACGAGCGCTTCCCTGGCGAAGCGCTCACCGCGCTCCATCTGGCTGCGCCGCGCGCCGTCGAGCCGTTCTGGCTGCAGGTCCTCGCGCAGGGCCTCGACTGCCAGACGACGCGCCTGCGGGTCGAGAATCTGGGTCTCGCGGCCGAGGGTTTCGGCGACGCCTTCGCGGAGCTCGCGCCGCTCGCCGGCGCCGCCGCGCGGGAGATCGCATGAGTCGCAGCCGCTGGCAGGAGCCGAACCTCGCGCGGGCGCCGTTCGTCAACGAGCGTCCGGTGCGCCGCCTGGCGGTCACGCTCTGGGTGCTGTTCGCGGTCGTCGGTGGACTGGGCGTCTGGCAATCGCGCGCCAGCCGCCAGCAGACCTCCGACCGGCTCGCCGAGCTGGTGCGTCTCAACGGCGAGACCGTCGCCGCGCGCGATCGCGCCGCCGCGCTGGAGAAAGAGCTCCGCGGCGCCGACCTGCCGGCCCAGAACGAGCGCACCGCCTTTCTCAACCGGCGCCTGGCGGAGCGCTCCTTCTCCTGGGGCCGTCTGCTCGAGAGCCTGACGGAGGCCATGCCGCGCGGCGTGCGCCTGATCCGCCTCTCGCCGGAGGGCTTCGTCAGCGAGCGGCGGCGCGGCGCCGCCAATCCGCGGACCGCGGCGACGACGCGCGTCGCGCTGCGCATCTCCGGCGAAGCCGAAGAGACCGAAGCGCTGCTCGAGTTCGTCGACCGGCTCTTCCAGCATCCGGCGTTCGACCGGCCGAATCTCTCCCGCGAGAGCGAGAAGAAGGATTCGAGGATCCAGTTCGAGCTTGCCGTCACCTATCTGCCGGAGGCCGCCGGCCACGAAGCCGATGCGGCTTCCGGAACGGCGCCGTTGGCAGCCAGCGCCATCTTGCCCCCGGACCAGCAGCCCGGCGGCACAGGGAGCGCGCGGGTGGTGTCCGGCGGAGCGGCCGCCTCTGCCGCTGCGCCCGCAGGTTCCACGGGCGTGGCGCTGCCGGGCAAGGCCGCCGCGCCAGCCACGACGGTCGCCGGCCGGCCGGCGCCG
>CAZQTL010000252.1:0-5393 GCA_964595975.1 uncultured Thermoanaerobaculia bacterium
TTCGGATTCGCATCGGCCTGAACGGCCCGCGAAGACGAATCCCGTTGGGCCTACCACCTCTCGCTTCGCTCGACACCCATCCACGGCCGGGATTCGGATTCGCATCGGCCTGAACGGCCCGCGAAGACGAATCCCGTTGGGCCTACCTACTTCCGCAAGCTGTCCCCTTTCTCTCCCGCCTGTCGGATACATGAGGAAACCCACGGAGGTTCCTCATGCGTGCGATCCGATGTTCGATTTCCGCCGTCGCGGCGGTGGCTGCTGCTTCGTTGTGCCTGGCGACGGGGCCGGGGTCGGCTCAGGAGGGGGAGCTCGACACCACGTTCAACCTGACCGGCGTCTTTCATCACTCTCCGGCGACGACGTCGGAGACGATCCGGGTCCTCGACGCTCCGGACGACTGGCTGGTGCTGCTGGGGCGTTCGGAGTTCTCGGGCGGGGCCGGCGGCAGCGACTTCTGGAAGAAGGTCGGAGACAACGGCTTCACCGGTGACTGTTTCCTCGTCGGCGGCGACCTCGACTACTTCTTCGCCGCCGACGCCGTCATCGATCATGCCGGACGGCTCGTCGTCGTGGGCACGGACGGCGACAACCACATCCTCGTCGCGCGCTACCTGTTCCCGGCCTGTACCCGCGACCCCGACTTCGGCACCAACGGCGTCGTCACCTCGAGCTCCGGACTCTGGGGCACCGTCCAAGCCGCCGGCGTCATCGAACGTTCCTCCGGCACGATCCTCCCGACCTACACCTACTTCGTCCTCGCGCAACACGACGGCTCGCTCGTCGTGCCGCGCGGCGAGATCGTCCTCAAGTACCTGTCCGACGGCACGCCCGACACCGGCTGGGGGGCGTTCGGCGGCTGGGTGAGCCCCGACTTCGGCAGCGAGATCGTCGTGCCGCGTCGGCTGGCGGTCGATCCGGTGGGGCGGCTGGTGACCGCTTTCGACGTGCTGGAATCCGACCTCGTGGCGCGCGACTTCGGCGTCGCCCGCCTGCAGGCGGCGAACGGCGCCCTCGACACCACGTTCTCCGGCGACGGCTACGAGCGCATCCCCTTCGACCTCGACGGAGCGCTCTCGGACGACGCCGTCGTCGACATGGCGGTGGGCTCCGACTCGCGGATCGCCCTCGTCGGTGCGGCGCCCTCCTCGAACGGGCAGCGGCGGCCGACGATCGCCGTGCTCGAAGCCGACGGCGATCTCGATCCGACTTTCGACGGCAACGGCAAGCGGCAGCTGTCGCTCGAGGGCTGGGCGCGGGCGGTGAAGTGGGTGGCAGGGGGAAGACTGGTCGTGGCCGGCCAGAATCTCGACCTGGGCTTCGACGACGAGAGCTTCGTCGTCCGCCTGTTGGCCGACGGCGCCAACGACCCCGGCTACGGCAGCGGTGGCTTCGCCAGCTTCTTCGCCCTCGACTTCGGCGGTGCCGACGACGTCGCGACGAGCGTCGCCCTGGATGGCGACCGGGTCGTCGTCGGCGGCTGGGGAAAGGACTCCGCCGGCGACCGCAACGCCTACCTGATGCGCTTCACCGGCCCACCGGCTCCGCCCGATCCGCACATCTTCTCCGACGGTTTCGTGAGCGGCACCACCTCCGCCTGGTCGGCCGTCGTGCCCTGAGCCCGGAAGGAGCCCGATGAGGATCGCCTGGCACCCGGCGCGGGCCCTTGGGTCGAGGGCGTGCTGCACAGCCCTCTCTGAGTAGAAACTGCCCTTTCCCGAGGCTCCTCACGAGGCTACCTTGGAGCGGTCGCGGTACAGCGGGGAGGTTCCGCGAGCGGAATCTCCGCCGGCCGCAGGGAGAGGGAGAACGAGATGAAGATCCTGATGGTGCTGACGTCGCACGACCGGCTGGGCGACACGGGCAAGAAGACCGGCTTCTGGCTCGAGGAGTTCGCTGCGCCCTACTACGTGTTCCGCGACGCCGGCGCCGAGATCACCGCCGTCTCGCCGCTCGGCGGCCAGCCGCCGCTCGATCCGAAGAGCGACGAGCCCGACGCGCAGACCGCGGCCACGCGGCGATTCAAAGCGGATCCCGCCGCGCAGGCCCTTCTCGCCACGACCGGCAGGCTCGACGCCGTCGCCGCGGGCGATTTCGACGCCTTCTTCTATCCCGGCGGCCACGGGCCGCTGTGGGACCTGGCCGAAGACCGCGCCTCCATCGCCCTCATCGAGGCGATGCTCGCCGCCGGCAAGCCGGCCGCCGCTGTCTGCCATGCGCCCGGCGTGCTGCGCCACGTGAAAGACGCCGACGGCGCGCCGCTGGTGCGGGGAAGAGCGGTCACCGGCTTCGCCGACAGCGAGGAGCAGGCCTCCGGCCTGACGGAGATCGTGCCGTTCCTGGTGGAGAAGATGCTGCGCGCGAACGGCGGCCACTACTCCAAGGCGCCCGACTGGCAGCCGCACGTGGTCGTCGACGGCCGGCTCGTCACCGGCCAGAATCCGGCCTCCTCCGCGCCGGCGGCGAAGGCGCTGCTGGACCAGCTGGCCCAGGCGTCCCCGGCGCCGGCGCTGATGACCTCCGAGATCCCGGCCTGAGCGAAGGCGGAGGCCGAACCTGTGGTGACCTCGCGGCGGGCCGCAGGGCGGACCGGTCCAGCGGACGGTGCGGATCTGGACTGGACCTTCCACGACATCACGCTCACCGGCGGCAGCTGCTCGTCGCTGCGCAGCCTCTACTGCCTCCAGGACCTGCCGCTCGTCTTCGCCGACGGCTTCGCCTCCGGCAATGCCGGCGCCTGGTCGGACGTGGTGCCCTGAGGCGCACGCGCTCTCGCCTGCCGGGTGTCGGGTTGCCCGGCGGAGGAAGGCGCTGGTCCGACCCGCGCGCCGATCGTATGATCGCGCGCGGAGGCCTTCCATGCGTCGAGTTCCCGCCCCCTTCCTGCCGGTCGTCGTCGCCGGACTTCTCCTCTCCCTGCCCGCCGTTGCCGCGAAGCGGCCGATCGTGCTCGATGACCTCTCGCGCTTGCGCGAGGTGGCCGATCCGCAGCGGTCGCCGGACGGCGCCTGGGTGGCCTACACGGTGCGGTCGATCGACGTCGAGAAGGACAAGCGCGACACCGACATCTGGATGACGCGCTGGGACGGCAACGAGGAGATCCGCCTCACCTCGTCGCCCGAGAACGAGACCGATCCGCGCTGGAGCCCCGACGGCAAGTACCTCGCCTTCCTCGCTTCGCGCGGCGACGAGGAGGAGAAGAAGAAAGGCTCGCAGGTCTGGCTGCTGCACCGTGCCGGCGGCGAGGCGGTGCAGCTCACCGACGTCCAGGGCGGCGTCGACGACCTCGTCTGGTCGCCCGACAGCACGCGGCTGGCGCTCGTGGTGAGCGACTACGACCCGGCGGAGGAGCCCGAGAAGATGGAGGGCTGGAAGAGGAAGACCGAGCCGCCGATCGTCCTCGACCGCTACCATTTCAAGCAGGACATCGACGGCTACCTCAAGGGCTTCTACAGCCATATCGCGCTCTTCGAGCTGGCTTCGAAGCAGCTGACGGTACTGACCTCCGGCGCGGCGGACGACAGCGACCCGGCCTGGTCGCCGGACGGCAAGAAGATCGCCTTCCTGAGCAAGCGCGGGCACCCCGACCCCGACCGCACCGAGAACGAGGATCTGTTCGCGATCGAGGCGCGCGCCGGCGCCCTCCCGGTGCAGCTCACGACGACCAAGGAGGGCGAGGTCGGCCGGCCCGCCTGGAGTCCCGACGGCACGAATATCGCCGTCCTCGTCGACGATATCGACAAGTACTACGCCTACGACCTCGCCAAGCTCGCCCTCGTGCCGGCGGCCGGAGGCACGCCGACGATCCTCACGCCGACGCTCGACCGCGCGGTCTCGAACCCCTCCTGGACCGCCGACGGCCAGGCGCTGGTCTTCGCGGTCGAGGACGACCGCGCCGTCTGGATCGGTCGGCTGAGCGCCGCCGGCGGTGCGGTCGAGGCGCTGACGACCGGGCGGCGGGTGGTGAGTGATCCGAGTCTCGGAGGAACCGACGGCGGCATTGCCGTCCTTGCGAGCACCCCGGGCGAGCCGGTCGAGGTCTACGCTCTCGAGGCCGGCGTGCTCCGTTCGCTGAGCCACCAGAACGACAAGCTGCGCGACGAGCTGCAGCTCGCGACGGTCTCCGACTTCGCCTCGAAGAGCAAGGACGGCACGCTCGTGCACGGCCTGCTGACCCGGCCGGCGGGCGCCGCCGACGGGGTGAAGCTGCCGACGCTGCTCTATATCCACGGCGGCCCCAACGGCCAGGACGACTACTCCTTCAACTTCGACCGCGAGCTCTTCGCGGCGAGCGGTTACGCGGTGCTCGAGATCAACTACCGCGGCAGCTCGGGCCGCGGCGCGGCGTTCCAGAAGGCGATCTACGCCGACTGGGGCGGCAAGGAGGTCCAGGATCTCCTGGGGGCGGTGGACGAAGCGGTGAAGAGCGGCGTCGCCGATCCCGACCGGCTGGGGCTCGGCGGCTGGAGCTACGGCGGCATCCTGACCAACTACACCATCGCCACCGACCCGCTGCGCTTCAAGGCGGCGGTCTCCGGCGCCGGGAGCTCGTTGCAGATGTCGATGTACGGCGTCGACCAGTACGTCGTGCAGTACGAGAACGAGATCGGCCTGCCGTGGAAGTCGAAGGACCTGTGGACGCGGGTCTCCTATCCGTTCTTCCGCGCCGACAAGATCCGCACCCCGACCCTCTTCCTCGGCGGCGAGCAGGATTTCAACGTGCCGCTGATCGGTGGAGAGCAAATGTACCAGGCGCTCAAGAGCCTGCGCCTCGACACCCAGCTGGTGATCTACCCCGGCCAGTTCCACGGCCTCACGGTGCCGTCGTACCAGCGCGACCGCCTGCAGCGCTACCTCGCGTGGTGGGGCAAGTACCTGCAGCCCGCGGCCGGCGCCGCCGCGGCGAAGTAGCGCCCGCGGGCTACTTCTTGCGCTTCTTCGCCAGGTCGCGCAGGGCGTCGAGGGCGCGGCGGTCGCCCGGACCGAGGCGCTTTGCCGCGGCGCGCAGGTAGGTCTCGGCGTCGTCGAAGCGGCCGAGATGGGCGGCGATCTCGCCGGCGTAGAGGTAGGGCGTGACCGCCTCCGGGTCGATGCGCTGCGCCTCCTTGAGCTCGTCGAGCGCCTTGGCGCCCATGGTGTTCGGCGCCAGGAGGAAACGGCAGTGCGCCGCTTCGGCGCGATAGGCGCCGTTTTGGGGATCGCAGTCGGCGGCGAAGTCGAACTGCTGCAGCGCCGGCCCCCAGCGCTGCGCCTCCTTGAGCGCGCGCCCCTTCTTGAACTGCAGCTCGGGATCCAGCAGGTCGGTCTCGATGCGGAACGACGCCGGCGCCGGCCCGGCCGTGCGATGCGTCGCTCCCGGTGGGGAAAGTGCTGGCGGCGCGGCGGCGGGAGGC
>CAZQTL010000253.1:0-5389 GCA_964595975.1 uncultured Thermoanaerobaculia bacterium
CGGGGGCCAGCGGTCGGTCCTGCGGCAATGTGTCCCCGGCCGGGTTCTCGGCGTCGGTGGTCGCGCTGCTCCGGCACGCGGGATCCACGGCGGGCTCCTACTTGAAGCGTGGTCGCCCACCTTGGATCCCGAGCGCCCTCGCGTCGCGATGCAACAGCGGTGAAGGAAGCTTCTTTCACCAACCTACCGACGAGGGGTGGCCGGACCGAGGGCTCCCATGGCAACGCGAGAAGAACCGTTAGGACCGCCCCAAGACTTCTCTCAGCTGCGTCGAGCGAGGGGTGGCTGGACCGAGGGCTCCCATGGGCCCGGAGCGCGCTTTCTCAGCGCGAGGACCCATGGGAAGCGGGCCAGACAGGACCCCGAGCGGGGGCTTCCTGCGATCTGGCGGCTTAGGGCTTCTTGGCTGGCGTCTTGCGGTCGTACGCCGCCGGCCGGTGGCAGCCGGGGGCGCACGAACCGCCGCTCTCGGTCTTGACGAACTTGAGCGGCAGCTTCCAGCTGCCGAACGCCACGCTGTCGGCGATCAGCACCTCGTTGGTCGCCCCGTGCAGGTTGTGGCAGAGGGCGCAGCTCCGGCCCTTCTGCGCGTTGTTGACGTGCAGGAAGTGGAGATTCCGCTCGCCGTCGCGGAAGCCGGTGGCGAACGAGGTGTCCGGGTACTTGAGCAGGTCGCGGTCGTGGCAGCCGAAGCAGAGCGCGTAGGCGGTGTCGGTGTACGGCACGTAGGCGGTCGCCGGGAACGACTCCTTCAGGAGCTTGGCCTGTGCCGTGCCGTGCGGTTCGTGGCAGGCGGTGCAGGAGCCGTCGCGAATCGGCCCGTGCAGAACGGTCATCTCCGGCGTCACCGTCTTCGCGTGACAGCCGAGGCAGATCTCCTTCTCGGGCTCGAGGAGGAGCTTCTTCTGGTCGGCGGCGTGCGGCGAGTGGCAGGAGGCGCAGCCCTTCGCCGAGGCGAGCGCGGCATGCACGACCGGCGACTTCTGGACCTTGTCGGCGATGTCGTCGTGGCACTGGAAGCACAGCGCCGGACCGGCCTCGGCGAGGAGCTTGGGGTTGGCTCCGCCGTGCGGCTGGTGGCAGGAGGTGCAACCGTCGTCGAGCGCCGGATGCTTGACCTTCTTCGCCTGCAGCAGGTCGCTGATGTCGGAATGACAGTCGACGCACAGAGCGTCGCCCTTGCGGGCGAGGAGCGGCTTGATGTCGGAGCTGTGCGGCGTGTGGCAGGCGGTGCAGTCGCCGGCCTCGACCGGGCCGTGCGGGTGAGCGACCGTGCCGGGCTCCGAGTGACAGTCGGAGCACAGCTCCTTCTGCGGCTTGAGCAGCAGCTTCGCGTTGTTCGAGGCGTGCGGCGAGTGGCAGGTCGTGCAGCCGTCGGCGAGGGCCTCATGAACCTGGGCCTTCCCGGTCAGACCGTCGTGGCAGTTGGTGCACAGTCCGGGCTGCGGCTCGGTCAGCTTGAAGGTCTTGGCGCCCTTCTGCGGATGCGCGGTCGCCGTCGCTTCGTGGCAGTTGTCGCAGCTCTCCGCCGCTTCGTGCACCGCCTTCCCCTGGACGAGGGTGGCATGGCACTGGGCGCTCTGGCAGCTCTCCTGCGCCGCAGCGCCACGCGCGAGGAGAGCGAGACCTGCGAGCAGCAGCGGGAGCGCTCCCGCGACGAAGCGCAATCGGCGTCCGGACATGGGGCCATCATGGTATCAACCGCCCCGACTTTCACCACCCCGACGGGCTGTGCGGGCCGGCGCCGGCGGGAACCGCCCCGGTTGCGTCCGTTCCCCCGACCCTTTGGGTGGCCGGCAGGGGCGCACGCTGTTGCTATCGTCGCGGCAGGAGGGGGAACCCATGATGGAACTCCAGCACAGAACTTTCGGACTGGCCGCGCTCACTGCGGCGATCGTGTCGACCGCGCTGACCGCGGCGGCCTGCAGCAAGGAACCGCAGCTCAACGTGCAGAGCGCACCGCAGGAGTCGACGGCTCAGGCGGCGCCGGCCGCGCAGCCGGCTCCCGCCCAGGGGGCGACCGCAGGAACGCCGCAGGAGCTGCCGCCGGGACATCCGTCGGTCGCGCTCCCGCCCGGCCATCCACCGGCGGGCGGCATGGCCGGTGGGATGCCGGGCGGAATGCCGGGAGGCATGGGCGCCTCCGGCATCGCGCTGCCGCCGGTCGACCCGCAGGGCGGCCTCGGCGCCGCCGGCCTGGTCTGGGATGCCCCGAAGAGCTGGGTCGCCCAGCCGCCGGCCAACCCGATGCGCCGCGCGCAGTACAAGGTTCCCGGAGCCGCCGGCGACGGCGAGCTCGTGGTCTTCTACTTCGGACCCAACCAGGGCGGTCCGCCGCTCGACAACGCGCAGCGCTGGGCGATGCAGTTCGCCCAGCCCGACGGCGCCGATCCGCTGTCGGCCCTCAAGACCCGCAACGGCGACATTCACGGTATTCCGGCGCTCTTCGTCGAAACCACCGGGACGTACAACCCCGGCACGATGAGCGGCGCGCCGGCGGCGGCGAAGGAGAACTGGGCGCTGCTCGGCGTGGTGGCCGAAGGGGGCGACGCCAACTGGTTCTTCAAGTTCACCGGCCCGAAGGCGACGATCGACGCCGAACGCGCCGCTTTCGAGGCGATGATCGGTTCGATCCGTCGCGGCAGCTGACCGCCGGAGCAGTGCGCTCTCCGGCCCCGGCGGCGAATCGGGCTAGACTCCCTCCGACCTCGCCGTCGAGGCCGGAGGGAGGAGCCCGATGTTTCTGCGGATCATCCAGCTGCGCGTCCGCGAAGCCGACGAGGCCGCGTTCACGCGCTTCTACGAGGCGCGTGTGATTCCGGCGCTCGAGGCCACCCAGGGCTGCATCTATGCGGGACTGCTCGCGCCCTGGCGCGGCGGCGAAGCGCACCAGTCGCTGACCATCTGGGACTCCCCCGAGAGCGCCAAGGCCTACGAAGACAAGGGCCTCTACCATCTGCTGCTCAAAGAGGCGGCGCCATTTCTCTCCGAACGGACCGAGTGGCGCATCCGGCTCGCCACCGACCCGCTCGAAACCTCCGATCCGACGCGCCGCGAGATCCCGTCGGCCGGCTACCATGTCGATCCGCAGAGCGGCGGCGACAGCCTCGACTCCGACCGGCGCGCGTCCTTCGTGCGCATCGTCTCGCTGCGCCTCGATCCGGGCCATCTCGACGACTTCGTCGCCATCTACCGCGAGAAGGTGATGCCGGCCCTGCGCGCGGTGCCGGGCTGCCGCGGCGTCTTCCTCGCCGAAGGCGCCCACGATCCGAACGGCGTGCTGTCGATCACCATGTGGAGCCGCGAGGAGGACGCCGTGCGCTACGAGATGAGCGGACTCTCCGAGCAGCTCACGGCCCACCTGCGCAGCGCGATCTCCCCGGTCTACGACTGGCACCTGACGCTCGGCGGCGGGGCGGGGGCCTCCGGCGGCGCCCTCGAGGTCTCGAGCTACCAGGTCGTGCGCGCCCGGCGCCTCGACCCCAGGGCGGAGTAGGAGCGCGCCGATGTCCCAGATCGTCCTCGCGGTCCGCGATCCCGTTTCGGCCACCACGCGCGCCTTCGACCAGGACGAGATCCTCGTCGGACGCGCCGAGGAGAGCGACGTCGTACTCGCCGACCGGGCGGCCTCGCGGCGCCATGCCCGGCTGCTGCGCGACGGCGGCTCGTGGTGGGTCGAAGACCTGGGCTCGCGCGCCGGGACGCGCCGCAACTCGAACGCCGTGACGGCGCGCGAGGCGCTCGCTCCCGGAGACCAGATCAGCGTCGGCACGAGCCTGCTCGTCGTCGAGCGGATCGCCGACCGCGGTGCGCCGCGGGCGCAGCCGATCTCGAGCGCCTCGCCGGCACCCGGCACGTCGGTCTTCATGAAGGCCGCGGACCTGCTCTCCGGCGAACGCTCGAGCGGCCGCTCCGGCGAGCTCGACACGGCGGCGCTGCGGCGTCACGCCGAGCGCCTGGAGATGCTCAACGAGGTCCACCGCGCGCTCGGACGCTCGATGGCGCTCCCCGAGCTGCTCGAGTTGATCCTCGACAGCGCCTGGAAGGCCCTCGGTCCCGAAGAGGGGGTCATCGTCCTGCGCGACGCGCCCGGCCGGTACCGCCGGGCCACTTCGCGCCGCGCCCCGGGCTCGCGGGCCGAAGCGCTGCTGTCGCGCACCCTGCACGAAGAGGTGATCGAGAAGCGCCAGGCGGCGCTGGTCTGCGACATCGCCGCCGACGAGCGCTTCGGGCATGCCGCGAGCCTGATGATGTCCGGCATTCGCAGCCTCATCGCCGCCCCGCTCTACGACGACCAGGGGCCGCTCGGCATGATCGCCCTCGACTCGCGGGCCCATGTCCGCAGCTTCACCGCCGACGACCTCGAGCTCCTGACCTCGCTCGCCTCCGTCGCCGCGCTGCGCATCCGCAACATCGCCCTGGTCGAGGAGTCGGCCGAACGCCGCCGGCTCGAGGAGGAGATCAAGCTGGCGCGCGCCATCCAGGTGGGGCTCCTGCCGCGCGAGCTGCCGGCGCTGGCGGGCTGGTCGCTCCATGGTGGCAGCGTCCCGTCGCGCGGCGTCTCCGGCGACTACTATCTGGCGACCTTGCGCCGCGAGGGCAGCGAGCTCTTCGGCATGATCGTCGACGTCTCCGGCAAGGGGATGGGGGCGGCGCTGCTCACCGCGTCGCTCGAGGCGCTCGCCGCGAGCCCGGTGCAGAACGGCATGCCCCCCGGCGAGATCGCGCCGCTGGTTTCGAACCTCCTCTACCGCCGCACGCCGCTCGCCAAGTACGCGACCGCCATGCTGGTCTCGGTCGACGTCGCGGGCGAGGTCAACGGTCGACTCGGGTTCACCAACGCCGGCCACAATCCGGCCCTCCTCGTGCGTGCCGACGGAGCGGTCGAGCGCCTCGGCGCCACCGGCCCGCCGATCGGCCTGCTGGCGGAGGCGAAGTTCACTCAAGCGGAGCGCACGCTCGCTCCCGGCGACCTGCTCGTCCTCTATACCGACGGCATCGTCGAAGCCTGCGACCCGGACGACGAGGAGTTCGGCCTCGAGCGCCTCGAGGCCTTCCTCGTCGACCGCCGGGGAGCGCCGCTCGAAGAGCTCTCCGAGGGCCTCGACGTCGAGCTCGAGAAGTTCGTCCGCGGCGTGCCCTACGCCGACGACCGCACGCTGGTCCTGCTGCGCCGCGAGGCAACCCCGGGCTGAGCTCCGCCGCCGCGGAGCCCCCGGCCCCCGCCGGTTCGAGAAGATCCGCGGCGCCGGGCGTGTTAGCGTCCTTTTCTGCCATGGTGCCGCCTCTCGTCTCCGTCATCGTCAGGACGCGCGACCGGCCGGCGCTGCTCGCCGAGGCCCTGGCGAGCCTCCGCACCCAGACCCTGCGCGACTTCGAGACGCTGGTG